>CAYMAR010000158.1:0-8340 GCA_964388465.1 uncultured Desulfobacteraceae bacterium | reverse complement strand
TCGGGATAAGGGATGTTGTTTCAGCTGTAGGTGTTATAAAATTTATATACAAAAACAATAGAGAATATAAAGATAATCAATTCGAATTACTACAAAGTTTTTTTAGAGCCTATTTTCGCAGACTCTCAAATCCCTATTTTAAACGTTGGGAGAGTTTGATTGATTATCTTAAAAATGTAATCCTTTTTTATTTTGATCGTGATGATGTCCTCGGACAAGACGGATTAAAAAAATTAAGAGAATGGTATCGATTGGAAAAAGAAGGAAGAAAAATTTAATTATCCGGGCTGTAGACGGTGAGTTGGGAAATCTTAGACTTTATATCCCGTGGATCAAAAAAATTGGCAACCACGAATGATAATTTGTAACATTGCTATTAATTAACCATTTCGAGAGAACAATTGGATTACTAAATACAATCCTTGCCCGTTCCCACTTGTTTAAACCATCGCTGCCCTTACATCACGTGGGTGGGCTCTAACCAAATGGATCGCGCTACCGGATAGGATGCCCCGCCTTCCACAAGCTGAACTGATTGAGAAATTTCAGCAGCAGGCTGCTGCCGAGATGTGAAACAGCATTCATTCCCTCTCCGCGGCCAAAATGGATATTATCTCTTGAAGAATTCGGTATTCCTCGGAGAGGGATGTCCGCTGGGGTACGCTGCGGACGTGGCGTTGAAGCATTTCGAGGCGACGTTTTAGCGATGCATTTTCCGATGGTTCGCCGGGATAGGTCCCCAGAAGCCCCTCCATTTGGTCGGCCAGAAATGCCGGCGGAATTGTTTGCAATGCCTGCAAAGCGGACAGATAGGCCATCAGAAATCGATTCGTCATCGCCTGCTCCCGGGCAAGAGCCTCGGTCAGCCGCTTTCGACGCATGTGGAGCGACTTGAGTTCCGGCTCGGGAATGGCCGTGCCGCTCAGCGATTCCAGCTTGTCCAGGTCATCCTGCAGACCCTCGACTTTATTGGCTTGCGTCAAAATAAGCTCAGCAGAAAACAAGGCCTGCCACAAAGACGCCTGTACGCCGGAGGCGGCTGTTTTGAGCCCCTCCGCAGCACCTAAAAAAGCAGCGTCGTCCATTGATGGCGCATTCGCCGTACCGGTGAGCTCTTCCTGCGGCGCACGCCCGTCCCATTCAGACCTTAATTCTTCGATGCGCTCGCGGGGCGCCACGATGCCGGACAAGACGACCCGGAAGCCGATGTCTGCACTGCGAAAGGCCCCGTTCTCGAGAAAGTATGGCATTTCTTCCCGTCGGCCCGGCAAAATTTCCGATTGGCGTTTTCGAAAACTTCCGCCCTTGACCAAGAAGCCGCCCGCCGCTCCATGACGGCGACCGTCGAGGCTAAAGCGAAACGGTTCCAGAATCATCTCCGCTGCGTTGCCGGCCGTATCGAATACCCCCAAGGGATTGGCGCACTTGGAACCGATCCAGGCAATTTTGTCCGGGGGCTTGGGGGCGTTGATCGCTGTGTATACGGCGTAATCGGAGAGGGGGCGACCGTTGAGAGGGAAAAAGGCCTCCCGGTTCAGCTGCTCGGCGGTGACCCGATGGCCGCCACGGGCGGCGTACTCCCATTCGGCTTCCGTGGGCAGCCGCAGATGCCCGTACCGGCCGTCGGAAAAACGCGGAAGGGCCTCCGGGTGCTCGTTGAGGAGCCACTCGGTGTAACGCCGGGTGAAGGTCACCGCCTCGAACCAGGAAATACCCGTTTTAGGCCGGGGATCGTCCGGGTTCACCAGACGGTCCCATCCCGGGCAGTCGCCTTCCATCACCGCGTCCCACTGAAACGCGCTGATTTCGTATTTGCCAATAAAATAGTATCTCGGTGTCTCGGCTGAATCCCCGGAACCTGTGCATGCGCCGTCCCCCTGCTCGTGCAGGTCCTCCAGCGTTTGTTGCCAGGTGGCCGGCAGATCGGCGCGGCTGAAGGCGCCGGCCAGATCAACCGGCCGCCTGGCCTCCATGAATCCGTACGTCTTTCGGCCGCAGTCGTTGCAACCGGCCTCGAACCGGAAATCGTCCAGAAACCCACTGGATGGAACGCAGACGTGGCGAAGGAGGAGCTTTCCGCCACAAGGCATCGGCAGAACGAAGTCAGCGGCAATGGGGTTGGGGTCGACCATGTTGCGGATAAGCGGCACTCGATTGGAAAGCCGGTGGCGATCCGCAGAAGGGCATTCTTGGGCCAGTGCCGGGGCGCCTGCCATCAGGACCGCAAATGTCAGCACGATCCGGGCGAGCCAGGCCGAAAGGTTCTTTTTCGGTTCAGCCCGTGTCATCGAATGCGGCCGGCGGTCGTTGCAACATTGGCTACACATCACGGATGACCTTCGACGGTTCGATTTTTGCCGACCTTGCGCCCGCAAAAGCCGATGCCAGCACGGCCAAAACCAGTGTCAGAAAAAAAGCCGAGAGATAGTGGAACAGGCCCATCCGGCAGACGTATTCGCCCTCGGCCAGGTACCGGGCAAATACGTTGTTAATGGTCAGTTCAGTCGTCCCGTAAAGCAAAAATGCCACCATCGCTCCAAGAATCGCCGTGGCCGCCGCCTGGACAACCGGGAACCAGACGATGTTGCGGGTGGAAAAGCCAATGAGGCGAACCACGCCGAGGTGTCGGCGCTTGCGGTTGACGTTGGCCATCACGTTGCTGGCCATGGAGGCGAAATACCCGCACACCGCCACCACGGCAATCAGCCGAAATATGAAGGTGAACGCCCAGTCCAGATTCTGAACAACCGCAATTTCCGCCGCGCGGGTGTAAACTTCGATGCTTTGTTCCTGGAGTTTTTGCGCCAGCGGCTCCACATCGTAGATGCCCTTGGCGTAGAGGCGAAAGCTGGGATACGATTCGGAGGCCCGCGAGCGGGGTCTGCCGGGCCAGCTGAATGCGTCACTGCCGAAACCGTCCCGGTAATCTTCCGTGGCTTGCAGGAGGCTCAGGCGGACAAAGGCTGCATCCCGTGAAACGGCCTCTGGCGGTAGGAGGCCGGCGACGCTCAACGCGATGGTCACCTGCTCTTTGCGCCCTTCCACCGTTCTGCCAACCACGCCCGTCACCGAATCACCCGCTTCAATGTTCAACTTCCGGGCCGCCGAGGCCGAAAGGACAATGGCCATGGGACTGTCGGGCACGCCGGTAAATTTTTCCAGCAGGGGGTCATCCTCCCCGGTGGGGATAAGATCGACGGCCAGGGTCGACGGAACGGCGGGGGCCGGGTTGACCAGCACCATGTTGGCGGCAATGGTCCGGGTTCGGGGGATAACGAAAGCCACCTCCGTCATCCGGGCCAGCCGGTCGAAAAAGTCGACTCCGAAGTTTCCGCTTCCGACCGGCGAAATCTCCAGATTGCGCGGATTGCGGAGGAGCCGTTCGGTCAAGGTGTTGATGATGCCGCTTTTCACGCCGAAAATCACCAGCAGCGGCGCCAAAACCGCTGCGAGCCCCAGCACGGCACAAGCGGACAAAAGCCGCTCGTGAACGTAATCCTGAAGGGAGATTCGGATAATGGTTTTGATTCGGTGCATTTTCTATTGCCCGGGTGCGAGCCGCTCGACATCGGTTCGCCGTCGCACCCTACCCTCCCGCCGCAGGGGAATGGATGCCGGCACAAGCCGGTTTGCATGGGGATTGTTTTATGCCCCCTCAGATGTGGAAAAGCGGTAACAAACGCGCCTGCGGTTTGAATCGGTTGATCGACAGAGCGGCATCCCGGCATCATGCCGATGCGCCCCCTATCCAAAGACCCGCGACTGAACGGATGCGCCGCTTTGCCGGTCATCGAGGTCGAATCGGATCGTCCGAAAACCGAGTTCCCGGACCCGGTTCCACTCATGGGTGGCAACAATCAGGGTGACATCGTATTCCTCTGCCAGAGAGGTGAACAACTGCATGATCTTTTCCGCGTTGATCGGATCGAGCGAGGCGGTCGGCTCGTCTGCGATCACCACGGCCGGCTCATGGGCCATGGCTCGGGCAATGGCCACCCGCTGGCGTTCCCCCACGGATAACTGGGCGGGGTATTTGCGGAGATGCCGCCGGATTCCCAGCCGTTCAGCCCAATTCGCTACCCGGCCCTCATCGGGCAGGCCGAGCGCCCGGCGGCTCAATCCAATATTGTCGCCAACGGACAGAAACGGCAGCAGGCCGCCGGTTTGCAGTACATAGCCGATCTGTTGCATCCGGCTGTGTGCCAGGCGGTTCATGTCGTTTTTCTTCCAGCAGCGATCCACATCGAGAGACCGGTCGGGGTCGGCGAAGAACAGAAACCGGCCGGCCGCCTCCGGCCGAAGCACCAGCGCCAGCAAGTCAAGCAGGGTGCTTTTGCCGCATCCGCTGTACCCGACGATCGCGACTTTTTCGCCCCTATCGACCGTCAGCTCTGGAATCGTCAAGACGAAATCGTTCTGCCCGGGCCATGCCTTGGTGACTTCCCGGAGGTGAAAAACGGTACGGCGACCGCTGTTGACCGGCGTTGCCGTCGCGCCGTCGGTCGGTGCGGTGGCGGAATCGGGCGATGCTTCATCCATGGAGGTTGGGGTCCCCAATTCGGTCTTCAAGGCATCATGCTCAAGGGAACGCGATAAACCATCTCCCCAGGATTCTCGGTCCCGAAGCTGATCCAGTTGTTCACGTCGTCGTGGTAAAGCTGGTATCGTGCGATTTTGGCCTTTAGGTCGTCCACGATCGCCTGCTGCTCCCCGACGCTCATCCGGTACCAGTCGTCTTCTTTTAGCCGCATGATGCTGCTGCGGTAAGGGAGGTCGTCCAGAAACTCGCCAAGCAGTCCGAGCTCGCCGAGGTTTCGATCCGGTTGCTGGCGAAACTGCTCCGGATCCCTCGAAATGCGGGCCGAGGCCGACAGAATGCTCTGGAAGAAGTCCCGGGCACCGGTTCGCTTGGTTCGTTGGGCCTGGTCCAAAATGATCCTGAGGCGCCGGTACAGATCGCTGAGCTGATTCTTCGTCAAAAGCACCGCAACTTGGAACGAAGGGGTATCCGGACGCGCCAGGTCCATGTCCGAAGCCCATGCTTTGACCACCTTCGGGGCCTGCGTGCTCTGCCGTCGGCCGAGGAAATCGAGCTGCATGGCATAGCCGAGGGCGGCCGCCTTGCGCCGCGCCTCGGCCACCGTATTTCCAGACACATCCGGATCGGCGGAGACCGCAAGCGTCAGGCGTTCCCCGAGGCCGGTGGAGCGTACCAGCTCCACCATCTGTTTCGAGACCTCTTCCACAACCGATCCGAAGGTTTCCACCCCGCCGGAAGGGTTGTCGGCATCGATGGAAACATAAAGGTTTCCGATCGCCGGATCGCTCTGGCCCGTCAGGGCCATGTATTGGGCCTGCGCATAGCCGTGGTTGTTCAAGCGCTTGGCGGTCGAGGTCTTCAGGTGCAGAACGAATATCTTGACATTCTTGGCAGCGGCCAGATCGGCGATCTGGGCCGCATTCATTTGGGTGGTCGAAAAGGGATCGTCGTTTTGAATGGCGCCGGCATCGGTGATCAGAAACAGCAGCCGGGATCCGTAGCCGGACCAGTCCAGCGTCTCGACGGCCTTCTTGATGCCGGCAAACGCATCCTCGTTGAATGCATGGGAGGACACTCCGGCCTCCTTGGCTTGGTTCAAGGCCGTTTCAAATGCGGGCCGCTGGCTGCCGTCGCGCAGGGGAGACAACACCTTGCTCACATAACCAAGGCCGGGCGTTTTTTCCGTGCTGCTGCGGTAGGCCACCAATCCGAAAGCGACACGGTCGGTTTGGCCGGCGCTTTCGATGCGGTCGTAAATGTTTTGGACCGCCTCCCGGGTGCGATCAATGTAAGGCTTCATCGATATGGTGGTATCGATCACAAAGGCGATGGCCGTTTTAAGCTCGCCGTCGGCCGGAGGCAACCCGGCCCCAGGGTCGATGGAGGCCACTTCCAGAAACTGCACCCCCTCGTAAAGTTCGACGGTGTTGAATATCGGCATCAGGTAAAACCGGTCCCGCGACACCGCCTCGCCGGACGGCTCCATGGCCAGCACCGGAAAACCGGCGGGGGGAGCTCCGCCTTCATCGATCGCTTCGAATGTTCCCGCCAGCTGCGAGACGCGCTCGGCCGGGTCCTGCTCTCCGGCCACCTGTTCGAGGTCTTCCAGCCCTCGAAAGAAAAGAACCGGGCTGCGCCCCATTCGCTCGGTGAATTTCAGCGTCAGGGACTGCTCCCAGTCGGAGGCATAGGACGCTTGCATCCACCCCGCGATTTCGCATTGGCTGCCGTAGCCCACTTTCAACCACGCGGCGTCTTGCGGAGAGGTGCGCTCGTATACGTAAAGGACGGAAAATGGGGTAATCCGCTCTTTGCGGTGGGCCTCCGTCTCCTGCGGTTCCGAGTAAAGGGTCGCCCCCGGATGGGTGACCACCCGCTGAAACAGCGCCTTCTTCCCTTGAATCAACAGCGGTCGGCACTGCTGTTGGGCCAGAGCGCCGGAGGCGCCCCCAAGCCCGCAGAAAAAAACAGCCGCGGCGAAAATGAAAACGATTTTCCCTGCACTGCGTTTCGATCTGAATGAATGTCTCATGATTCCTTTTCCCAGTTCTCCAGCAAAACTTGTGCTTCCCGAGAGCCCTGCTCCGCCTTTTCGCGAAGCCAGCGGTGCAGTTCGGTCAATTTCGTTTCGGCCTCCGCGACGCCGCCGTCCCGTGCCGTTCGATACCACTTGACGGCCGATGCCGGGTTCTTGCGGATCGTGCCGCTTTGCTCGCCGGCAAGGGGATCGTAGAAACGCGCTACCTGCTCGGCGGCCTCAGCATTGCCCGCCTCGGCGGCGTACTCGAGAAGCAGAAAGGCCGCATCGGCACGTTCCGGGCCTTCCGGTAGGGTGGCCGCCATTTTCACCGCTTCCTCGGGGCGGATTCCTTCCTTGAAAGCATCGCGCACCCGGCTCAAGAGCGGTGCGTCAGGCGTGTAGCTGGGTGCTGGCGGCGGCACGACAAGTTCCTCTTTTGGTTCAAGATTCGCCATGCGTTTTTTAGGTTCCCGGTGCGCATCTTGAACCGACCCGGGCGGCACCTTCTCCGGCGACCTTGTCAGCAGAGGGCCGCCAAAATAGACGGCCGCGACAACGGCCACAAGCCCCAAAGTGGCAATGGCAAGGTACCCTTTTTTGGCAAGAAGGGTCACTGTTTCCTCCTTTTCTCAGTCCATCCGAATGGCCTCGGCTGTGCCCCTTTCATGCAACCGGGATCCGTTCGGTGGCAGTACATAGGGTGTTTCCGGAAAGGTGCTGCGTCGATTTCCATTCATTTAAAATCGATTACAACCAAAACGGTCTAAAACGCAAAGGTTGAATAACCTCCGGCTCCGGTGAACGATAGCAAAGGCTACACCGGGGACTGACAACATCGTAACCTTTTCGCCAAGTCTCGATGAGATCCCTGCTCGCCCGTTGAAGTTTTGACTGGCTCTATCGGATTTTTGGGGTTGGTTATTTGGGATTAGTCATATCCCATCATTCGGTTTTTAAAAATTATGTTGTCTGTAGATGACAAATGCAAGCCTTTAATTTTACAAATATCTCCAACTATTCTGAAAACCCGTCAAACTTGTACTAGCTGCTATGGTCCGGCACTAATCAGAGCGCCGAATTCTTGAGGTTACCGATTCTTATCCAAATTAGGGTGAACCCGACCATTGAGTCCACCCCTACCCCACTACCCATATATGTTCTCGATCCACCTGATCGCTTCGACATCGCTCATGGTTCCCAAGTAACGCTGTGTGGTCGAAAGATTCGCGTGCCTCAGTATGACCTTGCTCACGATCTCGATGGGTACACCCGATCGCGAGGCATCGGTTGCTGAATGCCGGCGCAGATCATGAGGACGCAATTTAATACCCACCAGCCTGCCGGCTTTGGCAACGATTACCCTCGCACCCTCATATGAAATCGGGAAAATACGGTCATCTGGACTCTTGCAGACCTCAAGGGCATATTCACGGAGCCTGTCGGCCACCTTCTGAGGAATGAATACGAGTTCGTGCTTGCGCCCACTTTTGGGTTCCTGCAGGATCAGCTTGCGATCCTGGAGGCCCTTCAATCTTAATTTCAACACCTCGCCGATCCGCATGCCTCCCCTGGCCATCAATTCCAGCATCAGCCGATTCCTGGGCTTGGTGGTTCTGAATATGATTTCGTCCACGGTCTCTTTCTCGATGATTTTCCATTTCGAGACCACCCGTTCACGGTATTGTTTGCGGACCATCGGCGAATCGCAGGGATTCCGCGGGTTGTGATCGAGATTGTTGCGGATGAAATTGAAGAAGGAACAAATGTGGGAATAGCGGAT
>CAYMAR010000157.1:0-8416 GCA_964388465.1 uncultured Desulfobacteraceae bacterium | reverse complement strand
CGCCGTCTCGCGACCGGCGACAGCGGGGTCGCCCGGGCATCCGCTTCCGGTATGGTCACCTGTCACCCTTCCCATGTTCGCATCTTATCACACGAACGGACCTGACGGGACGTTTTCATTCGACAAGGGCTACAAGACGCAAGCTTAGGATTGGGGATTCCTGCGCCGAGAGGGCGTTATGGGTCTCCAGGCCAGGCCGCAGCCCGCCGTGGCACCGCGGGCGTCGTTTGCTACGCCGAGGACGCCCGCGCGGGCGAGAACGCCGCATGGGGTTCAATTCCGCACTCTCGGCGCAGGAATCGGTTGGACCCAACGATTGGTCATCCCATCATAGAACCACTTGTCCGGAAAGCCCCGGCGCCGGTAAAAGGATGGATTCTCGGCCCAGTCCATGAGGGACTCGTAGGCGTCGTGCAGCCGGCGGAAGGCGCGGGGGTTGCCGCCCAGGTCGGGGTGGTGTCTTTTGGCCTGCTCGCGGTAGGCTTTCTTGACGACCCGGTCCAAGCGATCCGAATTCAGGCTCTCGGGCGCGATCTTGAGACGGGCCAGGCTCTGGGCTTTGACGGAAGGACGGCAGCGTTCCTTGGGCACCACCTCCTGGACCGGTGTGGCCCCCTGGCGGGCCTGGTTGAGCAGAAAGCGTGAGGCCAGGTATTTCTTGTTGGTCCGGCGTCGCTCGTCCCACCAGGCATTGCCGAGCACGTTGGCCATGCGGCTGAAATCGTCGGCCGGGGTCGCATCCGGATGGCGGGCAAATAGGTAGCTGTAGATTTCGCGCACCCCGTACGGCAGGATGTTGAGTACGATGACGCGCTCGTCGAAATAGAAGGTCGCGTAGCGCGTGTTGAGGGCCTTGAGGAGGCCGGTGCGCACGTGGAGCTTGTAGCGCAGGCGCTGCCGGCAGGCCACCGAACAGTACCGCCGCCGGCCCATGCCCTCCCGGGTCCCGCAGGACAGGCAGGCATTGCCGTTGGCGTTCGCGGCAATGATGGGTTTACGCGGCGGTGCCATGCACTTCCGGTCGCCTCCCGATCAAATAGGGCGGGGAAGGTTTCATTTCACCCGCCAATGGTTACCATTGGCTTCGGCCATCATCGGTCCCGGGTTAAAATTGACGACCTAAAATAGTCGTACCAAACATACAATGATTCAGACGGTTCCGTAAAAAATCCGAGAGCAAGGCTTGCAAGGACCGAGGGATGAGGCGTACGCCGATACGCCCCAATGACGAGGGCCGAAGCGTAACGCCGCTATCGGGCTTTTTACGGAACCGTCTTAAAGGTAAAGATGAACGATTCCGTTATCAAGATCCAAGGCGCCCGCCAGCACAACCTGAAAAACCTCGATCTGGAGATCCCCCTGCAGCGCTTCACCGTGGTCACCGGGGTGAGCGGTTCGGGCAAGTCGTCCCTGGCCCTCGACACCCTGTACGCGGAGGGCCAGCGCCGCTACGTGGAAACCTTTTCGCCCTACGCCCGCCAGTTCATGGACCGGATGGACCGGCCGCGGGTGGACAAGATCACCGGCATCCCTCCGGCCATCGCCATCGACCGCAAGGACCCCGTGCGCACCTCCCGCTCCAGCGTGGGCACCATGACCGAAATCACCGACTACGTCAAAATCCTCTTCGCCCGCCTGGCCGTTTTGCACTGCGCTTCCTGCGGGCAGCCGGTGGTGCCCGAAACCCCCCAGGCCATCTGGCAGCATCTCCGGTCCCTGCCGGAAGGCGAGCGCCTGGTGATCACCTTCCCACTGGCCGCCGGCCAGCTCGACGACGACGGCAGCCCGGCGGCCATTCACCGGAGCCTGCGGCGCCTGGGCTTCGACCGTATCTACCGCGACGGGGCGGTGGTGGACATCGACGACGGGGCCTTTGCGCCTGAAAACCCGCCCCCGGACGTGGTGGCCGACCGGATCGTCCTGCGTCGCGGCGGCCGCCAACGCACCATCGACTCGCTGGAGATGGCCCTGCGGTTCGGCGGCGGCCAGCTAACGGTTTGGCCCGCCAAGGGCCGGCGTCTGGATTTCAGCAGCCGCCTGTCCTGTGCCCGCTGCGACCTGGATTACGCTCCGCCGCTGCCCAACCTGTTTTCGTTCAACAGCCCCATCGGGGCCTGCGACACCTGCCGGGGTTTCGGCCGCGTGATCGACATCGACCTGGATCTCATCATCCCCGACCGCGGCCTTTCGCTGGCCGAAGGCGCCGTCAAGCCCTGGGGCCGTCACGATGCCGACAACCCGCGGGTGGAGTTCGACGACCTTATGGATTTCTGCCGCCGGGCCGGGATCCCCACGAACGTGCCTTTCCGGCGCCTGAACAAAAGCCAGCAGCGGGCAATCGTCGAGGGGACGGACGACTACTACGGGATCCGCGGTTTTTTTCAGTGGCTCGAGACCAAGACCTACAAAATGCACGTGCGGGTGTTTCTGTCGCGCTACCGTAGCTACGACGCCTGCCCGGACTGCGCCGGGACGCGCTTCAAGCCCGAGACCCTGCTCTACCGCCTGGCCGGGGAAGACATTGCCGGCATCTACGCCCTGAATATCGATGCGGCCATGGCCTTTTTCGACGGGCTCGGCGACGCCGCCCGCAACGAGGCCGACCGCCTGGTGCTGGACGAGGTCCGCGGCCGCCTGCGCTACCTCCAGGATGTGGGCCTGGGCTATCTCACCCTGGACCGCCAGTCGCGCACCCTTTCCGGCGGGGAGGTCCAGCGCGTCTCGCTGGCCTCGGCCCTGGGATCCTCGCTGGTCAACACCCTCTACGTGCTGGACGAGCCGAGCATCGGTCTGCACCCCCGCGACAACCACCGCCTGATCGGGATCCTAAAGGGGTTGCGCCGACTGGGCAACACCGTGGTGGTGGTGGAGCACGACCCGGACATTATCCGCGCCAGCGACTACATCCTGGACATGGGCCCGCTGGCCGGGGAGCGGGGCGGCGAAATCCAGTATTTCGGCCCCACCACCGGCATCAACGGCTCGCTGACCGGGGAATACCTCCGGGGGGTCAAAACCATTGCCACCCCGGAAAAGCGCCGCACGCCGGACGAGCGGCGCCGGATCTCGGTCCAGGCCGCCGCCCAGCACAACCTCAAGGCGATCGACGTGTCCATCCCGCTGGGGCTCTTCGTGGTGCTCACCGGGGTGAGCGGTTCGGGCAAGTCCACCCTGGCGGAGGAGATCGTCTACCGGGCGCTCAAGAAGCACCTGGGCGATCCGCAGGGCCGCCCCGGCCGCTATCGGGCGCTACAAGGCGCAGAGCATGTCGGCGACGTGGCCCTTGTGGACCAGCGCCCCATCGGGCGCACCCCCCGGGCCAACGCCCTGACCTACACCAAGGCCATGGACCCCATCCGCCGCCTGCTGGCCGCCACCGACGACGCCCGCGCCCGCGGTTTCGGACCGGGCCATTTTTCCTTCAACGTGGACGGCGGACGCTGTGAGACCTGCAAGGGCGACGGCTTCGAAAAAATCGAAATGCAGTTTCTCTCGGATGTCTACGTGGCCTGCCCCGGATGCAACGGCCGGCGTTTCAAACCCGAGATTCTGGCCGTGACCTACAACGGCCGCAACGTGGACGCAATTCTCAACCTGACGGTGGACCAGGCCCTGGATTTTTTCACCGACCGCCGCCAGATCACGTCCGCGCTGCGCCCGTTGGCGGACGTGGGCCTGGGCTACCTGCGCCTGGGACAGCCCCTCAACACCCTTTCGGGCGGCGAGGCCCAGCGCCTGAAACTCTCCCGTTTCCTGGCGCCCCGCCGCAAGGCGAAAACCGGCGGTGCCCCGCTGCTCATTTTCGACGAGCCCACCACCGGCCTGCACTTCGAGGACATCCGCATCCTGCTGAAAGCCATGCAGACGCTGGTGGACCGGGGCCACAGCGTGCTCGTGATCGAGCACAATCTGGACGTGATCAAGGCAGCGGATTGGATCATCGACCTGGGGCCGGACGGCGGGGACGCCGGCGGCCGGGTGGTGGCCGAGGGTCCCCCCGAAAAAGTGGCCCGGGTCAAAGCCTCCCACACCGGCCGTTTCCTGAAAGCGGCGCTGGCCGCCGAGGGCCGGGACAGCGTCCCCCGGACACGGGCCGAGGCGGTGGCCGAGGGGGCCCCAGCCTACCTGCCCGCACCCCCTTCCGAAACGATCCGTATCCGGGGCGCCCGGGAGCACAACCTCCGGAATCTGGACGTCACCATCCCCCACCGGGAACTGGTCGTGCTCACCGGCGTTTCCGGTTCGGGCAAGTCCACCCTGGCCTTCGACATCTTGTTCGCCGAGGGTCAGCGCCGCTACCTGGAAAGCCTGGCGCCCTATGTGCGCCAGTACATGAAAATCCTGGAGCGGCCCGAGGTGGATCTCGTCACCGGGCTGGCGCCCACCGTGGCCATCGAGCAGCGCATCAGCCACGCCAGCCGCCGCTCCACCGTGGCCACCCTGACCGAGATCTACCATTTCCTGCGCCTGCTCTACAGCAAACTGGGCACCCAGCACTGCACCGGTTGCGGACGGGCGCTCACGGCCCAGTCGCCCGAAGAGATCCTGGCGCAGCTCAACACCCGTTTTCCCAAGGGACCGGGCTGGATCCTGGCGCCCAAGATCGCGGGGCGCAAGGGCTTCCACAAGGAGGTCTTCGCTCAGGCCCTGAAAAAAGGCATCAAGCGCGCCCGGGTGGACGGGGAACTCACGGCCATCGAGCCCGGCATGGCGCTCAGCCGTTACCACGAGCACACCATCGCGCTGGTGATGGGCAGCCTGGCCGCCAAGGACCGGGACGGCATTGTGGCCCGGGCGCTGAAGGAGGGCGACGGCAGCCTGGTCGTGCTCAAGGGGAGAAAAGAAGAAATTTTCAGCCGCCACGGCGTATGCCCGGACTGCGGCATCGGGTTGGAGAGACTCGATCCGCGCCTGTTCTCCTTCAATAGCCGCCAGGGGGCCTGCCCCCAGTGCCAGGGCCTGGGTCAGACCGGGGGCGAGGACGACGAGGGGCCGCGCGCGACCTGCCCGGCCTGTGAAGGCAGCCGGCTGCGCCCCGAGGCCGAGGCGGTGACGGTGCGCCAGCGCTCGATCTGGGACCTGGTCCGGCAGCCGGCTCAGGCGCTGGCGGCCGAACTCCAACGCTGGCGCTTTCCCCGCCACCAGCAGGCCGTGGCCGCGCCGGTCATGGCGGAGACCCTTTCCCGCCTGGCGCTCCTCAACCGCCTGGGGCTGGGCTACCTCTCCCTGGGCCGCAGCGGCGACACCCTCTCGGGCGGCGAAGCCCAGCGGGTGCGTCTGGCGGCCCAGCTGGGCTCCAACCTCACCGGTGTGACCTATGTTCTGGACGAGCCCACCATCGGCCTGCACCCGCGGGACAACGCCATCCTGGTGGAGGCCCTCAAGGAACTGCGCGACCGCGGCAACTCCATCGTGGTGGTGGAGCACGACGAGGAGACCATCCGCGCGGCCGACACCATCATCGATCTCGGTCCCGGCGCCGGGGAAATGGGGGGGCGAGTCGTGGCCCAAGGCCGCATCGAAGATCTCAAACGGGCCGAGGAATCGGTCACCGGCGCCTTCATCGGCGCCGGCCACAGCGGCAACGGCTCCCGCCAGCGCTACAGCACCCAAACGCGGCGCCTCAAAATTCACGGGGCCGCGGCCAACAACCTCAAGCGTGTCAAAACCGACCTGCCGCTGGGCTGCCTGGTGAGCGTCACCGGGGTTTCAGGGTCAGGCAAATCTTCGCTGCTCAAAGAGGTTGTCTACAAGAACCTGGTCAATCTCCTGGGCGACCGCGACGACCCGGCCGGCGCCTGCCGCCGGATCACCGGGTGGCAGGCCCTGGACCGTGTGCTCGAGGTGGACCACAGCCCGATCGGCCGCACCCCGCGCTCGGTACCGGCTTCCTACGTGGGATTTCTGGCCGAAGTCCGCAAGCTCTTCGCGCGGACCCCCGAGGCCCGTGCCCGGGGCTACGAGCCCGGCCGCTTTTCCTTCAACCTCGCGGGCGGACGCTGCGAAGCCTGCAGGGGCCAGGGGCACCCCAAGGTGGCCATGAGCTTTTTGCCGGACGTCTACGTGCCCTGCGAGATCTGCCGCGGCGCGCGCTTCAACACCGAGACCCTGGCCATCACCTTCCGGGGCAAAACGATTGCCGACGTGCTGGCCATGACCTTTGCCGATGCCCTGCGGTTCTTCCACGCGATCCCGCCGATCCGCCGGGCCGTCCAGTTCGTCTGCGATATCGGTCTGGGCTACCTGCGCCTGGGCCAGCCCAGCCCGACCCTATCGGGCGGCGAGGCCCAGCGTATCAAGCTGGCCCGCCAGCTGGTCAAACCCGCCCGCGGACATTCACTCTTCATCCTGGACGAGCCCACCACCGGCCTGCACCTGGCCGACGTCAGCCGGCTGGTGGACGTGCTCCAGGATCTGGTGGACCGAGGCAACACCGTGGCCGTGATCGAGCACAATCTCGACTTTATCGCGGCCTCGGACTACATCATCGACCTCGGCCCCGAGGGCGGCGACCAGGGCGGGACGATCATGATCGCCGGACCGCCGAGGGAAATCCTGCACCAGACCCGCAAATCCCACACGGCCAGGGCCCTGAAGGCCCATCTGAAGGGCCATAAAAGCATGACAACATGCTAATGGCTTGACATCCTGCCGTTTAGCCCGTAAATTGCCTCCATCGTAACCGCTGTTCCAGGAGAAAACTGATTGTATCGTGAGCCCCGGAATGTTCCGGGGCTTTTTCTTTTTGGATGTGCACAACCATAGGATTTCAGATTTAATGAATTTCAAGACGTTCAATTTTCACCCCAAGGTGGCCGCCGGGGTTGCCGCGGCCGGCTACACCACGCCCACTCCGATTCAGGACCGGGCCATCCCTGAAGTGCTGCGGGGCCGCGATGTCATGGGTCTGGCCCAGACCGGCACCGGCAAGACGGCCGCGTTCGCGCTGCCGATTTTGAACCGCCTGATCAAAGGCCGGCGCGGTACGCTGCGCGCCCTGGTGGTGGCGCCCACCCGCGAGCTGGCCGAACAGATTCACGAATCTTTCCGCATCCTCGGCCGCAAGAGCGGGCTGCGCAGCATCGCTGTCTACGGCGGGGTCGGCATCAATCCCCAAATCGACCGCCTGCGCCGCGGCGTCGATATCGTCGTGGCCTGCCCGGGACGCCTGCTGGACCATATCGACCGCAAGACCGTCGACCTCTCCCGTCTCGAAGTGCTGGTCCTGGACGAGGCCGACCAGATGTTCGATATGGGGTTTTTCCCGGACATCCGACGCATCGTGGCGCGCCTGCCCGTCGAACGGCAGACGCTTCTGTTTTCGGCCACCATGCCGGAAGCCATCAAAAAGCTGACCCGTGAGGTCCTGCGCCGTCCGACCACCGTCCAGGTGGACCGCGTGGCTCCGGCCGTTACGGTCAGCCACGCCCTCTATCCGGTGGCCCCGCACCTCAAAACGGCCGTCCTGCTGGCGCTGCTGCGGCACACCGACACCGCGTCGGTGCTCGTTTTCACCCGCACCAAGCACCGTGCCCGCAACCTGGGCCGCAAGCTCGAAAACGCCGGCTACCGCGCGGCCTCACTCCAGGGCAACCTTTCCCAGAACCGCCGCAAGGCGGCCCTGGACGGTTTCCGGGACGGCACGTTCCAGATGCTGGTGGCCACCGACATCGCCGCCCGCGGCATCGACGTCAGCCAGGTGTCGCACGTCATCAACTACGACATTCCCGACACGCCCGAGGCCTACATCCACCGCATCGGCCGCACCGGACGTGCGGCCCGCAGCGGCGACGCCTTCACCCTGGCCACCCCCGAGGACCAAAGCATGGTGCGCAGCATCGAGCGCACGCTGGGTGCTCCGCTGGAGCGCCGGCATCTTGAAGATTTCGACTACAAGCAGGCACCCCCCCGGCGCGATACCGAATTCCGCCGTCCGCCGCGGCCGGCCTCCCGGAACCGCCGACCCCCCTGGATGGGCAAGGGCACCAAACCGGGTGCCGGCAGCGGACGGCGCAAACCGTGTTCCCGGCCGCGTCGAGCGCGCAAAGGCGCCCTTCAGGCCGCCCTGGCCTGAGCCGCCTTCGGCAAATTGTCGCGACATCCCATGGGCGAACGCGGGCGGCCACCAGGCCGTCCGGGATTTCACCTCCATACAGGCCGGGGTTGGAAGTAACGCCGGTTTTAGCCCGGATATTTCAGTGCGCTTGAGGTGTTCATTGGCAAGGCATTTCGGTTGACGCCGTAATCATCTGCTGCGAGCCCGTGATAACAAAACCAATGGACACATCCGGGAGCGCCGCCGGGTGAAACATTCGGGTTAAGCCGAAAACAGCAACGGTGGGTCATGCACACAAAACCGCGTGGGCCTGCCGATGTACAGGCAAGCCATTGCCGGAGGGTCTGGTGCAAGGATACG
>CAYMAR010000156.1:5156-8428 GCA_964388465.1 uncultured Desulfobacteraceae bacterium | reverse complement strand
TTCTGAAACGCGCCGACGAGGGCCTTTACCGCAGCAAGGCCGGGGGCCGCAACCAGGTGACGATCGTCTAAGGCACGGGGCCGGCGCCGGCTGCCCGCGTCCTCACCGAACGCCAGGCGGCGATGGAGCCGGGCCTTGCAAGGAGGCAAGATGATCAGCGTCGAGATTCCCGGTTACCGATCGATGCAACTCGCGCATCTCGTCATGGACTACAACGGCACCCTGGCCGTGGACGGCGAGATCGAGCCGGGTGTGGGCCCCCTATTGGAGAAGCTGGCCGCACACCTGAAAATCCATGTCGTCACCGCGGACACTTTCGGCCTGGCCGCTAAACGGCTGGCTGGAAGCCCCGTCGAACTCTCCGTGTTGCCCCCGGTGAGCAGGATGTGGCCAAGCGCAATTACGTGAACGAACTCGGCGGCGCTGGCACCGTGGCCGTCGGCAACGGCCGCAACGACCGCCTCATGCTCGCGGCGGCCGGCCTGGGCATCGCCGTGATCCTGGATGAAGGGGCGGCGTTCGAAACCCTGGCCGCCGCCGACGTGATCTGCCGGGGTATTCGGCCGGCGCTCGAACTGCTCGTCCACCCGTTGCGGCTCACGGCCACCCTACGCGCTTAGACAGGGTCCCATCCCGCGATGAAGGAAAGGTAGCCCGTATAACCGTGTGGATCTTACTGCTGGTCGCGATGACGGTCGTGGCGGCTGCCGTGCTGCTTGCCCGGTGGATCCGCTTCTGCACCGATCGTCCGCCGGTCTGCCCGCCGGCCAGCGTCCATCACAGCGTGGCCACGATCTGCGACCGCCCCTCCATCGTCTGCGTGGGCGACAGCATCACCCACGGCCGCGTCAGCGCCGACTATGTCGGGCTGCTGCGCCGGCGCTTCCGCGCCAAGGGCTACCGCTTCATCAATGCCGGTGTCAACGGCGACATGGTTTACAACGTCCTGCAGCGGATCGATGACATCATCCGCTGCCATCCGGCCCTGGTGACCGTGATGGTGGGCACCAACGACGCCTACGCGGCCCTCAACCCCCGCAACGCGGACGAGGCCCGCAGGCAAAACGGCCTGCCCGAACGCCCGACGATCGACACCTTCCGCCGCGATCTGTCGGCCCTGTGCCTCCGGCTGCGCGAGGCCACGGCCGCCCCCCTGGCCCTGCTGTCGCTGCCGCCCTTAGGAGAAGACCCGCGGCACGAGGCCTACCGCCAGACAGGGGCGTACAGCCGCACCATCGAGGCGGTGGCCCGCCAGGCCGGGATTGCCTACCTGCCGGTCAACGAGCAAATGGACGCCCTGCTTCGGCCGCACGCCCGGGCGCCCAAACTGGCCTTCGACCGCATGACCGAGGCCCGCTACCTGGGCGTCAAGATCCGGCGCTTCGTGCTGGGCTTCAGCCTGGACGCCATTTCCCGGCGCCACGGCTATCGCCTGCTGACCGACGGGATCCATCTGAACCCGGCCGGGGCCGCGGTCGTGGCCGACGCCATCGAAACTTTCATTCGCACGGTGGAAAAAAATGATTCGCTCCGGCTACCGCGCTATTGCACCCTATACCACCAGGGACGGCTCGACGATCCGCAGGCGCAAGCACCCTGACACCCACGGCAACCGCGCCCGGCGCCCGGCCTCGCTGGCACCGCGTCATCAACGCGGGAGCGGAGGATCCCGTCTTCCCGTGCGGCTGCAGCCTGGCCTATGCGCATGCGGATACCGGGCCGCAGGCGCCGCGCCGCGGAGGTGACGGGTGAGCCGCTACCGTTTCACGATTCTGATGGCGGCTTTTCTGTGCCTCCTGTTGGTCTATCCTTTCCTGAAATATTTCAAACTGACCCACATCGACTTCCTTCTCGATATTTTTGTCACCCTCCTGTTGATCTCCTGCATCCATGCTCTGAGCGCGAGCCACCGCCAGGCGATCGTTGCCTCCCTGGTGATCATTCCGGCCATCTTTGTAAACTGGATCGGTGTCTTCGTCGCCAGCCGGCCGCTCGAAATCTTCATCGACCTCTACAAAATCGGAGCGTCCAGCTATATCTGCTTCGGCCTTCTGAAATATGCCCTGCAAGCCGGCGTTGTCGACCGTGAAAAGATCGCAGCCGCGGTCAATGTCTATCTCTTCTTCGGCCTGATCTGGCGCGATCTCTATTCCCTGATCAGCCTCCTGATCCCCGACGCCTTCAATTCGGACCTGCTCAGCCAAACCGACTTCCTGTATTACAGCTTCGTGACGCTGAGCACCCTGGGCTACGGGGACATCGCCCCCGTCGTCGGACCGACCAAGGCCCTGGCCTACATCGAAGCCATCGTCGGCCAGCTCTATCTCACCATCCTCGTGGCCCGTCTGGTCGGGCTGCACATCGCCCACACCGGACCGGAATGCCAGGATCGGGACTGACCGCGACGCGGGTCCATCGACAGGGCCCACGTTGATTTTGACAACAGGCTGAAATGGGCCGCCGCACGGGAGACCTGCCGGTGGCTTCGGGTTCGGGTTCGGATCACCGGCGGCCGATGGGTGTGGGCCGCCTAGGTCGGTCCGGCACGGGGGCGCCCGAGGTCAAGACGGGCGTTGGCGCCGTTCTGGACGTGGCTCCAGGCCTCGGGATTGAAGGCACAGGGCCAGCGGGGATTGCGTTTTAAGCGGGGGCTTCTTCAAGATGTCCGATCGCACCGGCCGGCCGCCGACGACTTGATTCTCTTTTTGGCCGCCTTACCTCTAACCAGTATTGCCCGCTAATTTGAGGAGAAACGGAAAAATGACAAAAACACGCGTATACACATTCATCCTGCTGGGTCTGGCGGCCGCGGTCGCTGTCGGCTGCGCGTCGCACACCCGCGAAGCCGGCGACGGCGTCCGCCGCGAGATCGCCCGGCAGTACGGCATCGACGGCTTCGATCAGATCGAGGCCCTGCGTTTCACGTTCAACGCTCAAGTCGGCGACAAGCAGGTCCGCCGGTCCTGGCAGTGGAAGCCTGCCAGCGGTGAGGTCGCCTACAGGGCCGCCTCCCCGTCCACGGCCGCGAGGTTCTCGCATCCCCTTCCGGCCGGCTCCACGGACACCGATCTTCGCGACCTGGACGCCAAGTTCGTCAACGACCGCTACTGGCTTTTATTTCCGCTGCATCTGGTCTGGGACCAGGCGGCCGAGGTCGAGGATCACGGTCGCACCCGGCGCCCCATCGGCGGGGGTGAGGCCCGCCGTATCGAGGTGCGCTACCCGCCGGCGGGCGGCTACACACCGGGGGATGTCTATGAACTCTTTGTCGG
>CAYMAR010000156.1:0-5056 GCA_964388465.1 uncultured Desulfobacteraceae bacterium | reverse complement strand
GTCTTCACGGAAAAGCACCTGTTCCTGGTCGTCCACCATGGCCGTCAGATAAACCATCAGAACGGGCATGGGGCGGGGCGGCTGGTAGCGCTGCGTGCGTCCGGTGGCGAGGATATCCCGGATGCGGCCGATCGTCCATGGGTCGGCGGGACTGTCGAGCAGCCGCTTGGCCAGCTTGAAAGGCTTGTCGACCCGGATGCACCCCGCACTGAATGCACGATCGATCAGTCCGAACTCGGCTTTGTGCGGCGTGTCATGCAGGTAGATGAAATGCTTGTTGGGCATGATGAACTTGACCCGCCCCACCGCGTTGTGGGGCCCCGGCGACTGGACGATGCGGTAAGGCAGACGGGCGGCCGTGTAGCGCTGCCATTCCACCGCGGCCGGGTCGACCGGGCGGCGGTCACGGTCGAAGACCTGCATGCGCTGCTTTTCCAGATAACCAGGATCCTTGCGGATTTTTGGAAGAACCGTCTTTTGCAGGATCCCCAGCGGCACCGTCCAGGTCGGGTTGAACTCCACACGCGTGACGGTCGAACGAAATGAAGGGGTCTCGCGATAAGGATCGCCCACCTGAATCCGGGCTCGCCAGATGATCTCGCTGTCCTTGAAGAGATACCCCCGGTAGCCGGCCATGTCCACCAGGATGAACGAGGCCGGCTGGTCATGCAGGAGCCAGCGGCAGCGCTCCAGATTGACCCGCAATTGGCGGATGCGGTCCCCGACCGGCACGTTCAGCGCTTTCAGGGTCTCCTCGCCGACCGCACCGTCGTCGTCGTCCACCAGGGCACTCTCCCGGTCGACCCGCGTCCTCTCCTGAAACCGCAGCACCGCGCGCGCGAGCGGTTGGTCGTAGACCTGTGAGTCCCCGGCCGTGTCGACGCGCAGATCGCCGGTCAGTTCCAGGCGCGCCCTTACCAGCGGTACGCGGGGATCGCGACGCCCGACTTCCAGAAGAGGCCCTTGCGGTATGGGGCGCCAGCCCCCTGCCGCTTCGATCCGGCGATAATTGGCCAGCGCCGTGCGCAGACGCCGGTAGAGCGGATGGGATGGCGCCTGGTTTTCGAGGTGTTCCTGAAAACGGCCGTCCGCCAGCGCCGCCGTCAGCAGATCCACGGCATCTTGGCCGTCGACCACCGGTGTAAAATTCCAGTCGCGGTTGAAGCGGACGGGATCGAGGCATCCGTAGGCCAGCGAATGCGCCAGCCGAAAAAAGCTGGCGCTGAGCAGGATGTCCAGACGCGCGTCCTTATCCCCCGAGGCCGAAGCGGCGGACGCCTGTTGGCCGGCCAGGCGCTTCAGGGCCGCCAGATGGAAAGATTCCGGATCAAGACCATGGGTCTCGGCCGCCCGGACGGCGGCAACCATGGCCCTTACGTGCGCCGGATCCAGCCACGCCGGATGAAAGGCGCGCCCCTCGTAGAAACGAATCAGCGACGCCCCCGGGTCGTAGCGGTCGTCCGCCAGTTGCAGGCTGTCGACGACCGCCCGCAAGCCTTCGGGCGTCTGCGGAAAAGCGGCTTGGGCGCCGCCCCCCGCCATGCCCATCAGGGTGAGTGCGATCACCAGCGAGAACATTAAACGCATGGCCTCAACCCTCCGTTCATTCGTCGCCCGCCACGGTGGTGGTGCCCTGCCCCGATGGGTTTCGGCCATGGCAGACGGTAATAATCTTGGCGGTCCTTGTATAAACCAAAATCAGGCGAAACGAAAGGCGGCCGGCTTGTGGGCAGGATTTGAAAACGGCTGCGAAAAAGGTTAATATGCCGGACTCAAAAAAACGTATTCATATCAGAACCCGTAAAAAGTGAGGAAACGTTATGTTGAAACTCGGAGAAAAGGGAACCATCCTGCAGCGCGACAAGGAAACCTACGCCATCGCCCCCCACATCCCCTGCGGCATCACCACCCCCGCCCAGCTTCGCACCATTGCCGACGTGGCTGAGAAATACAACTGCCAGGCCCTGAAGCTCACCAGTGCCGCTCGGATCGCCATCATCGGTCTGCAGGAAGACGACATCG
This sequence comes from uncultured Desulfobacteraceae bacterium, assembly GCA_964388465.1. GTDB lineage: Bacteria > Desulfobacterota > Desulfobacteria > Desulfobacterales > UBA5852 > JABZFP01. The sequence continues at coordinate 3,034 of CAYMAR010000156.1, read as the reverse complement.
ATCAAATCTGGGCGGACCTGGGCATGGTCCCCGGGCACGCCGTGGGCCTTTGCGTACGCAGCATCAAGGTCTGTCCGGGAACGGACTACTGCCGCCTGGGACTCCAGGACAGTCTGGCGATGGGCATGCGGCTCGACGATCGTTTCCATGGCATGGCGCTTCCCAACAAGATGAAAATGGGGGTCAGCGGCTGTACCAACAACTGTGCCGAGAACTGCATCAAGGACATCGCGCTGATGGGCAAAAAAACGGGCTGGACCGTGACCGCCGGCGGCAACGGTGCCAAGAAGCCGCGCCTTGCCGACCTGATGGCCGAGGGGTTGGACGACGCCGCCGCGCTGGCCCTGATCGACCGGATTGTGGATTATTATCGAGAAACCGGCAAGAAGGGCGAGCGCATTGGCCAGATGATCGACCGGATCGGCCTGGAGACGTTCCGGCCGGCGGTCACGGACGCCTGATCGCCAGGCCCCGGCCGAGCATTCCGTATCGACTTTATCCGCTTAAGCACTGACGCCGGGGTCGCAAACGGCGTTGCCGTGATCCGCAGGGATGGAAGCGCAACTTCAATCATTATCCCCGGGATGTCGACATGCGTATTCTACTCGTCGAGGATGATGCCAAGATCGCCTCGTTCGTGGTCAAGGGGCTCAAAGCCGAAGGCTATGCCGTCGACCATGCCGAGGACGGCGAAAACGGTCTGCACCTCGCGCTGACCGAGCCCTACGATGCCGCCATCATCGATGTCATGCTGCCGCGACGCAACGGGTTGGAAGTCATCCAGGAAATGCGCCGTCACCACCGCAGCACGCCGGTCATCATTCTCAGCGCACGCGCGTCGACGGAAGACAAGGTGACCGGGCTGCAGACCGGCAGCGACGATTATCTCACCAAGCCCTTCGCGTTCTCGGAGTTGCTGGCCCGCCTGCAGGCGCTCATGCGCCGCAGCAGCGGCGCCGCCGAGCCCACCCAGCTCAAGGCCGGGGATTTGAGCATGAACCTCATCACGCGCGAGGTCTTCCGCCAGGGCCGAAAGATCGAGCTGCAGCCGCTGGAGTTCTCCCTTCTCGAGTATCTGATGCGCAATACCGAAAAAGTGGTATCCAAAACCATGATCATGGAGCACGTCTGGGACTACCACTTCGATCCCCAGACCAACGTGGTCGAATCGCGCATCTACCATCTGCGGGAAAAGGTCGACAAGGGCTTCGCCACCAAAATGATCCACACCGTCCGCGGGGTCGGCTATGTTCTTAAAACGCCTGAGAGCCCTTAGCCGTTCGCTGGCTTTCCGCCTGACCCTCTGGTACGCCGGCATTTTCGCCCTCTCCTCCTGCCTGGCGTTCGTCATCTTCTATTACCTGATTATTGACGTCCTGCGCGAACAGGCCGATGGGAACCTGCGTCGCCAGTTGACCGCGTTCAGCGGCATCATGCAGTTGGAGGGCATCGTGGGCGTGCAGCAGATTGCGGCCATGGACGCCCTGTCGGGAGGAGAGGAAAAGCGCCTGATCCGGCTTCTCTCGCGCTTTGGTACCGTATTCACAACCGCCGACAGCGATTACTGGCAGGGCGTCGGCGTGAATGCCGAGGCCATCCGCAGGCTGCTCACCAGCGGCCGCCCGGTGATCGAAACCGTGGTGCTGGACAAGCAGCGGACCAGCCTGCGCATCATCTACGGCACGATCGGTCCGGGCGTGATCATGCAACTGGGCCACTCGCTGACGGACGAAATCCGGCTGGTCACCGCCTTTCAGCGCCTGTTCCTGGCCACTATCGGCATCATGTTCCTACTGGCCGTGGCCATCGGTTGGTTCCTGGCCAGGCGCGCCCTCTCCGGGGTGGGCGGAATCGCCGCCGCCGCCCGCAAAATTTCGGACGGCGATCTGCAAAGCCGGGCGCCCATCACCGGCCGCCAGGACGAAATCGACCAACTGGCCGGGACCCTGAACCACATGCTCGACCGCATCCAAACCCTGATCCGCGGCATCGGCGAAATGAGCGACAACATCGCGCACGATCTCAAGAGCCCGGTGACCCGCATCCGGGGATTGGCCGAGATCACGCTGACCACGGCCCCGTCTGACAAGGACTATGCGAACATGGCCGCCAGCACCATCGAGGAGTGCGACCGGCTGCTGGAAATGATCAACGCCATGCTGTTCATTTCGCGCGCCGAGGCCGGCGTCCGCGAAGTCCGCCCGGAAACCGTCGCCCTGAAGGCCCTGGTGGGCGATGCCGTTCTTTTGTTCGAGACCACGGCGGCGGACAAAGCGCTGCGTCTTTCCTTCGCGGCCGGAACGGATGCCCGGGTGCAAGGCGACGCCCGAATGCTCCAGCGCATGATCGCCAACCTGCTGGACAATGCCATTCGCTACACCCCGGCCGGCGGACAGATCGACGTCGCGCTCGAAGCCACGGCCGATGGCGGTGCCCGGATCGATTTCCACGATACGGGCATCGGCATCGCCGCCGATGACCGGGACCGCGTTTTCGAGCGCTTCTACCGCTGCGACCCCAGCCGCACCGCATCCGGCAGCGGCCTGGGCCTCAGCCTGGCGCGCGCCGTGGCCCGCGCGCACGGCGGTGACATCAGCGTCGAGAGCAAGCCCGGAGAAGGCAGCACTTTCAGCGTGACCCTGCCGCCCCGCCCGAAGGGACCAGGATGAATTTTTGGTGGCGGCGGCCGGCCGTGTCATCGGGCAGGATCCGCCGGACCGTCCCCTGGCCCGCGACCTGGATGCCGCTCTGCCGGTTGGCGAAGGCCTCGGCGATCACCTGGTCGTCCGTCGCCGGCGTAACGGAGAACGCATCAAACAGGCCCGGGTGGTGGGCCAGGAGTCCGATCAGGACGGCGCCGATGACGACGAAAAAGACCTTGCGCATAATGCCCATTTCAGGTTTTCACGAGCGCCCCGACGGTGGCATCGACGAGGGCCGCGCCAACGCCCCCGAACCTTTGAACCCGTTCGCCGAGGCTATTGGGATGCCTGACGGATGAGGTCCATCAGCCGGTCCGTGAGATTGTCGGGCA
>CAYMAR010000155.1:5977-8434 GCA_964388465.1 uncultured Desulfobacteraceae bacterium | reverse complement strand
GGAGCGATTGACGACAACGCCCATGGGGATTTCCAATTGGGCAAAGGCTTTGTGGGCCAGGGTCAGATCGTAGAGGCCGAAGGGCGTTGGTTCGGTCACCAGCACAATGGCGTCCGCGTCCATGACGGCATTGATGGCCGGGCAGGAAACCCCTGGTGGAGCATCGATCATGACATCATCGCATTCGCTGCCCGTGGCCCGGTTCAGGTGCCGCTTTACCTCGCGCATGAGCGGCGGGCTCATGGCCTCGCCCACCCGCAGGCGCCCCATGACGAAATCACCATGGCTGAATCGGCCGGCGAGAATCTCCCCGATCTCACGCCTGCCGGGGGTGATGGCCTTTTCCGGGCAGAGCGTCCAGCAGGCACCGCAGCCGTGACACATTTCCGGGAAGGTCATGACCACCTCCCCGAAAATGCCAATGGCCTTGAATTGGCAGATGTCGGTGCAGATCCGGCAGCGCGTGCAGCGGTCGTCCGCGATTTCCGGTATGGCCATGACGGCGGTGCGGGTCGTATCGATTTGCGGTTTTAAAAACAGATGCAGATTGGGCTCCTCGACGTCCAGATCGACAGCCACGAGGGGTAGAGGCCAGACCGATGCCAACGCGGCCGCAACGGTGGTCTTGCCGGTGCCGCCCTTGCCGCTTGCGATCGCCAGGATCATCGCTGGTGGCTCCGGCTGTTGGGGGCTTCGGCGATTTCGACTTTCCCGTCCTGGAAGCTTTGGATGGCTTCGCGTACCGTCAGGTTATCCACATTCTGGCCGATGGCGATGCCGGCGGCGCTGAGGGCCTGAAAGGCCTTGGGTCCCACAAACCCCGTCAACAGGACACGCGCGCCGGTGTCGGCGACGATTTCGGCCGCCTGAATGCCGGCCCCCTTGGCCATGACCTGTGAGGCCCCGTTATCCACGTAGTCGAAGGTCATGGTGTCCGGATCGACGACGACGAATCCGGCGGCGCGACCGAAGCGCGGGTCGACTCGCGCATCCAGGTTGGGGCTCTCCGCGGTAACCGCTATTTTTTTCATTTTTCTGCTCCTTTGGCTGGACAACACCGAGATATGAGAATATGCTCGAAAGGAAAATATCCCTTGCCCATCGACCTGTCAAGCAAATAATGAGAAAATGCTCGAAAAAATCAGGGGAGGATTACCGTGGGAAAAAGGGTTGATGGTATAACCCCTCATCCGTTTTATGGCGGCCAATTAAGCCTTGTGTGCCTTGCGCATTGCTGCTAGATTGCCTTCAGGCAGCGGTCTGTAAAGGTATGTCGCGGCGCCGGGCGCAAACACGCAACAGCCCGACCGCCTGTCCACACCCGTCTTGGGCTTGGAGCCATTCGGCGGCGTCTGAAAAACCATCGACAAGCGAGGATACGCGTATGCCGGCAAACAACGGTTGGCGCATTGTTCTGATTGATGACGAGGAAGGTATTCGGCGTGTGACGCGGATCACCCTCGAAGACGCCGGCTATACCGTTCACACGGCGGAAAACGGCGAGCGCGGCCTGGCCCTTTGCAATGAAACCGCGCCGCAGATCGTCATCACGGACGTGCGCATGCCGGGCATGGACGGCATCGCCGTCCTGGAACAGATCAAGCAGACCCATCCCGAAACCGAAGTGATCGTGGCCACGGCTTTCGGGGAGATGGACCTGGCCATCCGGGCCCTTCAGCTGGACGCTTCGGATTTTATTACCAAGCCGCTGCACAGTGAGGCGCTGACCATCGCACTGGAAAGGGCCAAAACCCGCTACAACGACCGCAAGCACCTGAAGGATTACACCCTCTTCCTGGAAAGGGAGGTCGAAGACCAAGCCCGCATTCTGCACCAGGACAAAATGCTCTCGCTGGGACGCCTGGCGGCCAGCGTCGTCCATGAGATCAACAACCCCCTGGCCGGCATCCTCAACTACTGCCGTCTGATGATCAGGATTCTCGAGCGGGGGGAGGCTTCCGCCGACCAGATGGAAAAATTCATGCGCTATCTGGATCTGGTGGAGAAGGAAACCAGCCGCTGTTCGCAGATCGTTTCCAGCCTGCTCACGTTTTCACGCAAATCACCGGCCGCTTTCGGCCCGGTGGTGATCGCCGATCTCCTCCAGCGTTCGGTCCTGCTGTGCCAGCACAAACTGGAACTGAGCAATATCCGCCTCGAACAGGCCATCGAAGCCGATCTTCCCGAAATCAAAGGCGATTACAACCAACTGCAGCAGTGTCTCATCAACTTGGTCTTCAATGCGGCCGACGCCATGCCCGACGGCGGTACGCTGACCTTGTCGGCGTCGCGCAGTCCATCTTCGCCCGACATCTGCCTGCGCGTGATGGATACCGGCATCGGCATCGCCGCGGAAGACCTGCCCCACATCTTCGAACCTTTTTTCACGACCAAGGACGAGGGCTATGGCGTCGGACTCGGCCTGTCGACGGTCTACGGCATCATCCAGAACCACCA
>CAYMAR010000155.1:1370-5877 GCA_964388465.1 uncultured Desulfobacteraceae bacterium | reverse complement strand
ATTTGCAACGCAACCTTGGCTAGCGCCGATTCGATTATTTCTCTGAGCAGTTTGCGGATCATGTCTCAACACGGAAGGTTGCACCACGCATGACCGGTTTGACGATCGTTTAAAGCATTTCACATCGGGGGATTTGCCTTGTCCGCCAGCCGCGCCAAAAAACGGGTCCTGATTGTCGATGACGACAAAAACCAGGCCCTGCTGTTGCGGTCCCTCATGCAGGCCAACGGGTACAAGCCCCTGCTGGCCGGAAGCAAACCCGAAGGCGTCAAGATGGCCACGCGTGAAAAACCCAGCTGCATCATTCTCAACTGCATGATGTGCGGCGAAGAGGGTTTTTGCCTCTACCGCCACTTCAAGTCCGAGGCGGCCTTCCGCAACGTGCCGGTGATCATGCTTTCAGCGGTAAGCCGGGATATCCTGTTCAGCTACCGGTCGTCGGCCGGGGCTTTCGGCGGGGCCCAGGCGCCGGAGCCGGAGGCCTTTCTCATGAGTCCGCCGGATGCCGAAGAACTCGTGGACCTGGTGGAACGGTTGATTTTATAGCGACCGATTCGCTTTCGCTGACCCCAATCAGGAGAGACGTCTATGGCACTGAAAATCGGTTTCTACATCTGCCATTGCGGCATCAACATCGCCTACAAGGTCCGTGTCGAAGAGGTGGCGGCCTTCGTCCGCCAACTGCCCGATGTGACGGTATCGCGGGATTACAAGTTCATGTGCTCGGACCCGGGCCAGGAGATGATCGAAAAGGACATCGCCGACCATCATCTCAACCGGGTGGTGGTGGCCTCCTGCTCGCCGCGCATGCACGAGAAGACGTTTCAGGGGGCCTGTCGGCGGGCCGGCATCAACCCCTATCTGTTCCAGATGGCCTCCGTGCGTGAGCAGGTCTCCTGGGTGACCCTGGACGAGGACGCGGCCACGCTCAAAGCCAAGACCCTGGCGGCCGCGGCGATCAACCGCGTGCGCTACCATCATGCGCTGGAGAGTCGCGAGGTCGGGGTGCACCCCGACATCATGGTGGTGGGTGGCGGCATCGCGGGCATGCAGGCCGCGCTGGATATCGGCGCCGCCGGGCACACGGCCTATCTCGTCGAAAAAAGCACGACCATCGGCGGGCACATGCTGCAGTTCGACAAGACCTTCCCGACCCTGGACTGCGCGGCCTGCATCGGCACGCCCAAGATGGTGGAGGTGGCCCAGAATCCCAACATCGAGCTTCTCTCCTACAGCGAGGTCAAGGAGGTCTCGGGCTATATCGGCAACTACACCGTCAAGATCGAACGCAAACCCCGCTACATCAAGGCGGATGCCTGCACGGGGTGCGGCGAATGCACCAAGGTCTGCCCGGTGTCGGTGCCCAGCGAATGGGACGAAGGTCTGGGCGCGCGCCAGGCCATCTACCGTGCCTTTCCCCAGGCGGTGCCGATCACCTTCTGCATCGACAAGAAGGACCGGGCCCCCTGTGTGGGCGCCTGTCCGGCGCATGCCAACGTCCAGGGCTATGTCCAGCTCATCAAGATGGGCAAGTACAAGGAGGCCCTGCAGCTGATCATGGAGAAGATTCCGCTGCCCGGCGTCCTCGGCCGGGTTTGCCCCCACCCGTGCGAGAGCCAGTGCCGACGCCAGGACGTGGATGCGGCCATCGCCATTCGCGATCTCAAACGTTTTGCGGCGGACCAGGTGGATTTTGAAACGCTCGAACGCCCCCCCATCGAGGAAAAAGAGCAGAAAGTGGCGGTCGTCGGCTCGGGCCCGGCCGGCCTGACCGCCGCCTACGATCTGCGCAAGGCCGGCTACCAGGTCACCCTGTTCGAAGCCCAGGATCAGCTGGGCGGCATGCTGCGGGCGGGCATCCCCGACTACCGGCTGCCGCCGGAAATATTGGATCGCGAGATCGGCTACATTCTGCGGCTGGGCGTTGAGACCCGCACCGGCATGCGATTCGGCACGGACATCACACTGGAATCGTTGACCGCCGACGGCTATGATGCCGTGTTCCTGGGCATCGGGGCCCAGGAATGCATGCAATTGGGGATTCCGGGTGAAGGGGAAAGCGACCAGGTGGTCGATGCCGTCTGTTTCCTGCGCGAGGCCAACCTGTCCCGCACCCCCAGTCCCGGCCGCAACGTGGTGGTGATCGGCGGCGGCAACGTGGCCATCGACGCCGTGCGCGTGGCCAAACGTCTGGGCGCGGAAAAGGCAACCCTGCTCTACCGCCGGACCGAAGCGGAAATGCCCGCCGAAGACGAGGAGATCCAGGGCGCCCGTGAAGAAGGCATCGTCTTTCATTTTCTGACCTCACCCACCGAGGTCCTCCAGGAAAACGGACGCGTCACCGGCCTCCGCTGCATCGTCAACGAGTTGGGCGCGCCGGATGCCAGCGGCCGCCGTCGTCCGGTGCCGGTGCCGGGCAGCGAATTCGTGCTTCCCTGTGATGCCGTCATCCCGGCCATCGGCCAGCGGGTGGATCTCTCCTGGCAGGACCCGGTTTGCAGCCTGGATTGCAGCCCGCGCGACCTGATCGTGGCCGACCCGGACACCCTGCAGACCAGCCAGGCCCATGTCTTTGCCGCCGGCGATGCGGTCAGCGGCCCGGCCACCGTGGTCGAGGCCATCGGCGCCGCCCACCGGGCGGTCGAAGGGATGATCCGCGACCTGGAAGGCCACCTCGAAGCTGAGGCGGATCGTTCTCCCCAAGGGGCGGCGGCATCCGACGCATCCGGCGCGCGGCCGGATCCGGAATGCGCCTGGGGCGAGATACCGGTCGACTGTGAAGTTCGGCCGCGGGAGCACATCACCCATCTCGACTGGGCCGTGCGGGTGGCTGGGTTCGAGGAGGAGTCCATCGGCCTCACCGAGGAGCAGGCCCGGCGCGAAGCCGAACGCTGTCTGAACTGCGGCGTGTGCTCGGAATGCATGGAATGCGTACGGATCTGTGAGGCCAACGCCATCGATCACACCCAGCAGCCCGAGGAAATCGAGGTCAAGGTGGGCAGCATCATCCTGGCCACCGGCTACGACCTGCTCGATCCCACGCCCATGCAACCGTACGGCTACGGGCGGCTGCCGAATGTCTTCACCAGTCTCGAGTTCGAACGCCTCAGCAACGCCACCGGCCCCACCGGCGGCAAGATCCTGATGCGCGACCCCGACGGCAGCTTTGCGCGTCCACCCCAAAGTGTGGCCCTCGTGCACTGCGTCGGCAGCCGGGATGTCAACTACCACGAATACTGCTCCCGGGTCTGCTGCATGTACGCCCTCAAGTATTCCCACCTGATCAAGGAAAAGGTGGGGCACGACACCCAAGTCTACGATTTCTACATCGACATGCGCTGTTTCGGCGAGGGTTACGAAGAATTCTACCGCCGTTGCCAGGAGGAGGGTACCATCTTCATCCGCGGCAAGGTGGCCGAAATCAGCGACCAGGCCCAGTCGCCCGAGGAAGAGGGCAAACTCGTGGCCATCGCCGAGGACACGCTCCTGGGCAAGCGCCTGCGGGTACCGGTGGACATGGTGGTGCTCTGCTCGGCCATCCAGGCCCGCCGCGATGCCGTCGACGTGGGGCGTATCTTCGGGGTCAATATCGGATCGGACGGCTTCTTTTTGGAAGAACACCCCAAACTCGGTCCGCTGAACACGGCGACGGACGGTGTTTTCCTGGCCGGCGTGTGTCAGTCGCCCAAAGACATTCCGGATACAGTGGCCCAGGCATCCGGCGCCGCGGCCAAGGCGCTTTCCCTGGCGACCCGCGGACAGGTGGCCGTCCCCTCGGCCATCTCCTGGATCGATCCGGATATCTGCGCCGGCTGCCAGACCTGTATCGGGCTATGCCCCTACAGCGCCATCGAGTTTGATGAACGCCGGGGGGTATCGGTGGTCAATGCGGCCGTCTGCAAGGGCTGCGGCAGCTGCTCGGGGTTTTGCCCCAGCGGGGCTGCCCAGGTGGCGCATTTCAACAAGAAACAGATTTTTGCGGAGTTCGATGGGCTGATGGATGCTTTGGAGGCGGTCGGGCAATAGGGCCCGCCCACCCATTGTCCAACAGCCGTTCATTCGATTGAAGCGGAGGAAAACCATGGAAGATTTCGAACCCGTCATCGTCGCATTCGTCTGCAACTGGTGCACCTATACGGCGGCGGACCTGGCCGGCACCTCGAGGTTGAGCTACCCCAAGAATGTTCGCCTGATACGTGTCATGTGCACCGGCATGGTCGATCCGCAGTTCGTCATCAAAGCCCTGCTGGAGGGGGCCGACGGCGTTTTGGTCAGCGGGTGCCATCCCGGCGACTGCCACTACATCAACGGCAACTACAAGGCCCGGCGGCGCATCAAACTGCTCAAGGAAATCCTGCCCCAGTTCGGCTTCGAACCCGAACGCCTGCGGCTGACCTGGATCGGCGCCAGCGACGGCATCGAGTTTGCCGAAATCATGCAGGAGCTCGTGAAAGAACTGCGGACCCTGGGACCGAGCCAGGCCAAACTGAAAATGGTGGTTTAACCT
>CAYMAR010000155.1:0-1270 GCA_964388465.1 uncultured Desulfobacteraceae bacterium | reverse complement strand
CCTTCCGGCGGCAAGATCGCCGCCGTCCTGCGGCCCTGCGAAATCCGGGCGTTTATCGAGCTCGTCAAACTCAAGCAGGCCCGCACCGAAGACGTGGTGCTGATCGGCATGGACTGCCTGGGCGCATACGGCAACACCGATTACTTCGGCTTTGCCGGCGACGACGCCGAGGCCGCCACCCGCCGCTTCTACCAATCGATCCTGGCCGGCAAAGGGGCGGCCCTCGAAGGCGCCGACCTGGCATCGGCCTGCCAGACGTGTGTGGCGTCCATCCCCACCGGCGCCGACATCGCCATCGGTTTGTGGGGAGTCGACACCGACAACCGAATGCTGGTCCAGGGCCAGACCCCGGTCGGCGACGAACTGCTGCAGGGGCTCAACCTGCCCGCCGGCGAGGTGCCGGACGGACGTGAAGCCGCCCTGCAGCAGTTGCATGCCTCCCGTCAGGCCAAGCGGGAGGAGGCCTTTGCCGCCACGGCGGCCGCCACCGCCACGATCGAGAAACTGAGCGCCTACATGGCCAATTGCGTCAATTGTTACAACTGTCGGGTCGCCTGTCCGGTCTGTTACTGCAAGGAATGCGTTTTCGTGACGGATGTTTTCAACCACGAACCGGCCCAGTACATGCGATGGGCCCAGCGCAAGGGCGCCGTCAAGATGCCGACCGACACGGTTTTCTATCACTTGACGCGCCTGACCCACATGAGCACCGCCTGTGTGGGCTGCGGCCAGTGCTCCAATGCCTGCCCCAACGATATTCCGGTGGTGGAGCTTTTCCAGCTGGTCGCCCACCGGACACAGCAGGCCTTTGCCTACGAAGCCGGAAAAAGCGTGGACGCGCCGCCGCCCCTGTCCGAATTCAAGGAGGACGAGTTCCAGGAGGTGGTCGGGCTCTGAGGCGATGTCGACCGGCATAGGCATCTTGGCAACACCGGCGGGAACCAGGTACCGCGCTAAGCGCGCCTGGGGGTGAATACCGGCACCATCCGCGCCGGCCGACAACACCCGGTTGAGAGGTCATCTATGCAGACGAAAATCGGCAAGGCACTTGTGGTCGGTGGCGGCATCGGCGGTATCCGCGCCGCCCTGGACCTTGCGGAATTCGGTTATGGGGTTACCCTCATCGAGCGTGGGCCGAATATCGGCGGGATTCTCAGCCAACTGGATTACCAGTTTCCCACCGATCGGTGCGGCATGTGCAAAATGCTACCCCTGGTGGAACGGGACGCCGGCGCGCAGTTTTGCCTGCGCAAGGGCCTGTTCCATGAAA
>CAYMAR010000154.1:0-8567 GCA_964388465.1 uncultured Desulfobacteraceae bacterium | reverse complement strand
GCCAGCTCGGATTCGGTCAATCCGCTCTTAAGACCGGATACAATCAAGGCGCCTTCGGTGGGGTCCCCCTCGACGACCCACCGGCCGTCCTTGGACACCAGCCGACTGTCGTTGCAGACCATACCGGCCACCAGGCACTGGTCCAGCGGTGGGAATTGGCCCGGATCAGCCGCCTGGTCGGCTTCAAGCAACTCGCCTTGAGGATCGTACCCGCTGCCGCCTTGGACTCCTGGAGAAATCCAACCACGGCATTGACCAGGACCACGGCCATGATCACGCCGGAGTCGACCCACTCTTGGAGCAGGGCGGTAATCAGACCCGCGGCGAGCAGGATATAAACCAGCGGTTGGTGAAACTGCGCCAGAAACTGCAGAATCGGGTGCCGTCGCCGGCCCGTGGAGACCTCATTGGGACCGAAATGTTTCAGGCGATGTTTGACGTCAAAAGCCGTGAGCCCGCTTCGGGCATCGCTGTCCAGTCATTCGACGACTTGTTCGGCATTGAGACGATGCCAATGTCTGCCGATCAGCGTTTCCATCGGTTACTCCTTTGATTTATTGCACGGGGCTGAACGGTCGGCCCCCTCAACTATTCATTCATGGCGATAGGCACTACTTCCGGCTCAGGACAAAAAGCAGCGCGCAGACAATGACCGCAAAAATCAGGCTCGATGTCGGCCATCGACTGAAGCCGGTTTCCCAGATCTCGATGCGCCCCGGCGGTTGCTCGGCGCGGCCTTCACGGGGTTCCTCCAGATCCTCCCGGGTCCTCCATGCCGCTTGGTTCATGAGCGTCGAAGCCAGTCGGTTCACCGCGCCCGACAGCCATTCCACCGGCACCAGCAGATCGCCGGCCGGCGGGTGCCACGGAAGGCCGCGTCCTGCGCGTCGGCTCATCCATGCCACCCCGGCGGTCAAACCCGCCCCTGCGGCCACGGGCCAGAACGACAGCCAGATGTTGGCGGGTTTCAACATCGCCGAAGCAAACGGCCCAACAAAGGGCAGCATGAAGAGAACGCTGGCGGACAATAGGACCAAAGCGATCCAGGAAAATGTCTCGACGGTCGACACACGATGATGGGTGCTGAACCCGCGAAGCGTGTAAAAGAAGCGACCCATCAAGACCGTGGTGCCGATGGCCGACACGGGCAGCAGGATCGCCAGGGTCGTTTCCCAGCCGGCGGGCAAATGGACCATGACCGTTTTGAGGGCGGTCTTGGCCAGCGCACCTGTGGTAAGCGGTGCTCCTGCCAGCGCCAGGGCGGCCACGGCGAGGATCGCCGTCAGCCATAACCTCAGGCGTGACCGGCGTTTGGTGCCGCCCACCACACCGACACCCAGGAACAAGGCGCCTTTGGCGAGGGCATGATGAAAGGCGTAGCACATCACCGCCACCGCCGCCGCGGGGGTCCCGTTCCCGAGGGTCAGCCCCATGCCGAAGGCGACCGTGATCAGCCCCATCTGACTGATACTGGAGTAGGCCAGGACCGTCTTGGGGTGCTTTTGACCCAAACCGATGACCACACCGTAGAAGGCGGCCGTCATTCCGGCCGCGATGAATACGGCGCCCCAGGCCGGATCACCGCCGCTGGCGGGGGGCAGAAAGCGGATCCATCCCAGCAAGCCGGCCTTGATCATCGATCCGCTGAGGACCGCACTGGCCGGGGTCGGGGCGACGGTGTGGGCCAGGGGCAGCCAGACATGGAGCACGACCGCACCGGCTTTGATACCGAAACCCAACGCCAGCAGGAGAGCGACATGCGGCGCGTCCAGCACACCGCTCAGCCCATGGAGGTTCGTGTCACCCCCGTTGCCGGCATGCAAAAACAGCGCGGAGAACAGAAAGATTTCACCGATGATGACCAGCGCGATGTAGACACGGCCGGATCGGACCGCCTCGGGGTCCTGGGCGTGCACCACCAGGCTGTAGGACGCAAAGCTCATGAGCGCGAAGGCCACGAGATAGGTCAGCATGTCCATGGCGAGGATCAGGCCGAAATTGCCGCCCATGGCCAGCAGGAATCCGAAGCCAAAACGAAAACGCTTGTCATCGCGGGCCATGTAGCCCGTGGCAAACAGCGCGCAAAGCAGCCAGAGCACCGCGGTGAACATCAAAAAGAATTTGCCGGTGGCATCCATGCCGAAACGGCTTTGCAGCAGCAGCCAGGAGGATTCCACCATTGCCCCGACCGGGACCGTGAGCACACATACCAGCGCCGGCAGTGCTGCCAGAACGGCCATCCACGGCGCATGACGACGGTAAGACCGAACGGCACCCAACAGGGCCAGCGCGACCGGTGCGACCAGTGTCGCAATCAAAACTGCCTCGGCTTGCCATCCTATGGCTGATTGCATCGGGTTCACGGCCGGTATTCTCCTTCCGCAATCCGTGTGGCCCACTCCAGAGGGCTGAAAGGCGCATCCGCCAGCAGCCCGGCCAGCAACGACAGCAATGCCGTCAGCACCGGCGGCATCAAAAGCATCCAGTGCGTTTCCAATCCGCGCGGGGCGGTTTGGCGGGCCCACGCGCCGTCGGGTTCGCGGAACCAGGCCCGATGCAGGATCGGCAAAAAATACATGGCGTTCAGCAGACTGCTGGCAGCCAGGACCCCAATCACCCAGTCGGCCCCGGCCGCCACACTGCCGGTGCCCAGATACCATTTGCTCACGAAACCGGCGATCGGCGGAACGCCGATCATCCCCAAAGCCCCCACCGTGAATGCGGCCATGGTCAACGGCATTCTTCGACCCACGCCGTTCATTTCGCTAACCCGATGCACACCGATGGTTTCCGCCAGATTGCCCGCACAGAAGAACAGCGTGATTTTCATCAAGCCCTGGTGCACCAGGTGCACGATGCCCCCGATGGTGGCGACCGGCCCGAAGATCCCGGCGCCGAGCGCGATGTAGGACACCTGGCTGACGGTTGAAAAGGCCAGTCGCTTCTTGAGGCCGTCCTGGCTGAGCGCGCGCACCGATCCATAGATGATGGTCACCGCGGCGACGGCGGCCAGGGGGGTGAGCAACCCCAGCCGGGAGGCGAAATCGATGCCGAACACGTCGTACACCACGCGCACGATGCCGAAAGCGCCGGCCTTGACAACGGCCACGGCGTGGAGCAGCGCGCTGACCGGCGCCGGCGCCACCATGGCGTTGGGAAGCCAGCCGTGTAGGGGGACGATGGCGGCTTTCACGCCCAGACCGGCGATCAGGAGAAAAAAGATGGCCTTGAACACGCCGTGATACGTCTCCGGCCAGGCCGCGAGAATCCCGCCCTGCACGAACGTCAGCGGTCCGACGATCGACCACAGCCAGGCGACACCGATCAGGAGAAGCGCCCCGCCGGTCAGGGTATAGGCCAGGTAGATTTTTCCGGCGCGCATGCTGTTCGGTGTGCCCCGATGGACGACAAGGGGGTAGGTGGACAGGGTCAGCAGCTCGTAGAAGATTAAAAACGTGACCAGGTTCCCGGACAGGGCGATGCCGATGGTCGCACTGACGCACAGGCTGAAAAAACCGAAAAAGCGGCTTCGCGGCTGAGGCGAATCTTCCAGGTAGGCGATGGCGTAGACCGTCGTGACGAACCACAGAACCCCGGAAAGGGCGGTGATCAGCACGGACATGGTGTCGGCGTGGAGGACCAGGTCCAGCCCCGGCAACAGCGTGAGGCTGAAAAGGTAATTGCGTCCGTCGAGCAGGCCGGCGATCATGAAACCGATCAGCATCAATTTCAGGGTGACGCCGCCCATATTCAAGGCGGTCCGCAACCCTTGGTGGGCATCCGAGAGAAAAAAGATCAACACCCCCGGAACCACCGAACTCATCAAAATCCAGAAGGGCATCCAGCTGACCACGTCCATGATCAGCCCCCAATCCAAAGCGGCCCTGCAAAAGGGGCGCCGATTCGAATGAGTTCGATGGGAGCCGCGGCTGTGAGCCCCAGCAGAATGGATAGGAAGGCGAGACCCAGGGCACTCCACTCCATGAGACCGGACACCGGTGTTTTGGCCGGTGGCTCCGGAACATACGCAAAGAGGGTCGAAAAGAAGCGAAAGATGTAGGCGGCCGCCAGCAGGCCGCCGCCGACGATGACGAGCGCCCACCACCACTGACCGCCGGCCAGGGCCGCCTGGATCAGCATCCACTTGGCCATGAATCCGCCGCTGGGGGGCAGACCGATCAAGCTGACGGCGGCGGTGGCGAATGCGAAGGTTGCCAGTGGAAGCCGTGTGGCCGTGCCGCGCAACTGCTCGAGACCGTCGCCGCCAAAGGCGCGCAGCGATGCCCCGGCGGAGAAAAAGACCGACGCTTTGGCGCAGGCATGGGCCAGCATGAAGTACAGGGCGCCGCCCCAGGCGGCCATCGCCCCGGTATCCCGCGCGGTAAGCGGGAACACCAGCATCAGGTATCCCAGCTGGGCCACCGTGGAATAGGCGACGAGCATTTTGAGACGTTGGGCCCGCAGGGCGTTGAGCGAGCCCCATAGGATCGCCGCAGCGCCCATCCACCCCAGAGCCTGGGCCAGGTCGGCATCCGGAGCGGCCGTCAGACCGCCGAACCACAGCCGCAGCAAGAGGTAAAAGCCGGCCTTGACGACAACCGCCGAGAGGACCGCCGACACCGGTGCCGGCGCATTCGCATGGGCCGGCGGCAACCAGAAATGGAGCGGGAAAACGGCCATTTTCATCAATAGACCGGCGCTCATGAGGGCCAGGGCGGACCCGACGGCCAGGCTGTCGCCGGCGAGCGCGGCCAGGGTCGGCAGATGCAGCGTTCCCCGGTAGAGGTAGACGATGCCGACACCCAGCAGATAGCAAAGCGACCCCAGGAGGCTGACCATGAGGTAGCGCATGGCGGCGGTCAGGGCTTTGTCACCGGCCACGGCCACCAGCGGAACGGCAGCGAGACCGACCACCTCGAGGGTGACGTACAGGTTGAAGAGGTCCGCGGAGAGAAACAGCGCGTTGAGCCCGCCCCACAGGAGCATCCACAACGGCCAGAAGCGCTGGCCCTGTTTTTGCGCCGCCCGCGATTGCGGAGTGAAATAGGCGAAGGCATACGCACTCCCCGCCCCGCAGACGATGGCGGTCAGGGTCAGCATCAGAACGGAGAGTCCGTCGGCCGCCAGTTCGATCCCCAGGGGCGCCCCCCAGCCCCCGATATTGTGGGACAAGACACCCGCGTGCCACACGCTGTACGCCAGACCCGCCACCGGTATGGTCATCACCAGGGCGGCGGCCACGCCGATCCAGCGGGCGCCGCGCGACGCCACGTAGGCCAGGATCGCCGATGCCAGGGGCAGGACAATCACAATCACCATCCACGCAGATGGATCAATCGGGGCCATGATCGAACTCCTCGTTGTGGGGCGACGCACCGGTTTCCGCACGCGATTGGTGGATGCGGCCGGCAAGGGCGAGGCCCAGAGCCGTTGCGCTGACGGCCACCACGATGCCGGTCAGGACCATGGCGTGGGGGACGGGATCGGGCGCCTCCAATCCTTTCCGCGCCGCTCCGGCGACCAGGAAAAGAAAAATACCCGTTCCCATCACGTTGAGAGCGAGTATTGTGCGGACGGCGTGCCGGCCGGAGACGAGACCCAGCAGCCCCATGGCGAAGAGCAGTAGCCCAATGGCCGCATATCCCGTGGCGATAGCGATTCTTCAGCCTCCCCTGCGATCGGCGCGCACCGATCCGTTTTCCCGGGAGATCGGCAGAGCCCCGGAATTGCCTGTGAAAAGAATGATCAAGGCCAAGGCAATCGAAACCGTGGCCATGACCTCGATCACCAGAATCGACCAGCCGGCCGTTGCGGGCGCAAACGCCAGGAAGGTGCCGCTTTGAATCCAGGAAAGGACGCCCAGTGAAAGAAAAACGGCGAAGCCGGCGGACACCACGATACGCCGCCCCGCAGCCGGCAGCGCGTGGGACAGGGGTTGGGCCCCCGCCACGCAACCGATGATACCGCCGGCCGCCAACAGCGCCGCCGCTTGAAACGCGCCGCCGGGTTCATCTTTGCCAACCCAGACCATATAGGCGGAGAAAACGATCAGGACCGGCAGAATCAACCGGTAAAACCCGGCCAGCACGCTTTCAGGCTGCGTATGCCGGCCGGTTGGACGAAGGCCGCCCACGGCCCTCATTCCCAGCACGGCCAGCAGCACCACCCCGATCTCCAATAGCGTGTCGTAGGCCCTGAAATTGAGCAGAACGGCGGTCACGGGGTTGGAGACCCCGCTGTCGGGCAGGTTTTGGATCACAAGCGCAGGAATGCGGCCGTCGGGTGCGGGCAGCGGAAATACGCTCAAGAACACGAACCCCGTTGCCGAAGCGATCATCACCGCCGCGGTCGCGCTGCGCCATCGGATCGCTTTGAGATGGGCGCTGCCGGCAAACTTGGGGCGGTCGGACGAGTCGCTGTTCGCGCGGGCCGCAAGGTCGTCGCCGGCTTGGTCCTCCTCGCGCGCCATGCGGCCGAGAGCCGCGAGGAAAAGGGCTCCGGTGATGCCCGAGCCGATCATCGCCTCGGCAAGGGCAATATCCACCGCACCCAGGCGGGCCCACACCACGGCCACGACGAGACCCAGGCCGATAAAGGCCATTACGGAAATGAAGAGCTGCGAAAGCAGCAAACTCGCACCGGCCAGGATCACCATCAGAATACCCAGCAGCAGGTCGATTATTTCCGTTCCGGCGGCTTCCACGGCGCGATGTCCTTTCGAAGGGCGGCCCGGGCGATCAGATAGGCGTTGGTTGCACTGGCGGCCATGACAAAGACCCAGACAATGAGGAGTTTGAGCGCCCCATCCCAGGACTCCGCCTGGATCACTAATGCCAGCACGACGAAGCCCAGTCCAATGTTGTCGGCTTTGGTCAGGGCGTGCAGGCGGCTGTAGACATCGGGGAAACGCAGCAGCCCCACCGTGCCGCCCACAAAGAAAAAGGCGGCGAACAGCAGTAAAACCACACTGATCCAATCAATCATCCGGTTTCCTCCTGTTCCACGAACGGCCTGGTGGATACCAGAAAAAGCGGACAAAGGCCGCCGTGGTGACGACGGCCAGCAGGGCGAGGGCCAGGGCCACATCGAGGATGACGGCGCTGCGCAGGGCCGCACTCAGAAGCAGGCAGATCGCCACACCCGTGGTCCCGAAAAGCTGGGTGACCATCAGTCGATCGGCGGCCGTCGGTCCTTTGACGAATCGCCACATGCCCACGGCAACCGTGGCCAGCAATATCGCGGAAGTCCCCCAGTACACGGCCGTCATCACCCGCCTCCTTCGAGGGGGGGGTACCCCGGGCGGCCCGCTTCCAGCATGGCGGCCACGCGCGCCTCGAGGGCTTTGAGCTCCGCATGGACCGGCATATTGCGATCCAGCACATGTATGGTCAGATGAGCGCCGGCCAGATCGGCGCTGAGGGTCCCTGGCAAGAGGCTGATCGCATTTGCCATAAAGATGCGGGCCGCCTCTGTGGCGAGCGAAAGGCGATAGTCGATCAGATCCGGGTGAAGCTGCAGCCTCGGGTGGAACGCGCGTCGAACCACGTCGAAACCGCTGATCAACGAGGCTTTCAAAAAAAAGCACGTGAAACGGGCGCTGCCCCAAATGGACAATCTTGCGGAGGGAAGCCGCCGTGCTTTGCCCGAGACCCAGGCCGCCGTCAGAACAGCCGGCAACCCCAGCAGCCAGCTTTCCGTCGGCCCGCCGGTCAACACCACCCAGAGCAGCGCAAACAAAACGATACGCGTCAGAAGGGCCGGCAATGGGACGAAAAAAGGCGATTTAACCTGTTCCGTACGCATCATGTATGAATCTGTCTTAGGGTTTGGTATGATCTAGGATTGGTGCCCGTCATCCGTCCGACATTTATGCCGCTGTTGATCAGGGCGTTCGCATACCGAACATGCCCACGGGCATGATTTCGCCACCCATGCGCCTCAAGTCCTGGTCAGTGGCTGTCCGGTTGATCCGGCGGCCAAATGCGCATCAGTTTCGTGCCGCCGATTATTATGTCATTCCGACCTCAGGGCGTGATCGGCTTTTTCATAGCCAATCGGTCGATACGAATTTGGTGGAAACTTAGGTATTAATCCTACTGGATCAAGACGGCTATCTCGGTTAGACAGCAGTTTCGTGACGGAATCGGATCCCATTCGCCAAATCACCAATGAACGAGGCCTGCCAGAAAAGAGGCGCTTTCATGTGGCAAGCGTTTGCAACATTGCGGTCCGGCCGCGCAAAAAAAAAGAAAATCGATCGTTATGAAAATGGCCTGTGCGGAAAACCCGGAGGCCACGGCTGTTCTTGCGGGGAATTATCCGGCGCATGCCGGGGCGCGCGAATCGGAGCTCAGCCGACATCCATTTTCACCTTGTCGGAGAATCGCAGCGCGAGGCGGTGGAAGGTGGTGCGCCGGCAATCGGATCCCTGGCGAAGTCCCCGAAAAAACCTGAGGTGACGAATCAAATACGAGAACTTAAGTTATCTAAAAAGCTATAAAAACCGTAATTTCTGGTGCCCCCGGCAAGAATCGAACTTGCGGCACATGGATTAGGAATCCATTGCT
>CAYMAR010000153.1:0-8613 GCA_964388465.1 uncultured Desulfobacteraceae bacterium | reverse complement strand
GCTTTTTTTTCTTCCAGAACATGTCCATTTTCTCCTTGCTCGATTGATCCGGCCGCCCGGCCCCGGAGCCCGGGCGTGTTGCCGCGCATCGGTCGATCCGAAAGCGTCCGCGAGACGCCCTCGTGCCGCGGCGGCTTGAGTTTCCGCCGGGCTTGTCTTAGATTCCTCGGGTATATTGGTCATCAAGCCGCATGCAGCACACGGTGCGGCCTGATGGATTATCGGCAAATGGGAACAAGATCTAAAGATCCCGCAGGCAACTGCGCTCACCACTCTCATCGGGAGGCCCCATGGACAGCGAAAAAGCCGTCGACATTCTCAAACAGGCCCTTTTGATCGAAAAGAAAGGCCGCGCTTTCTACCGCCAGGTTGCCGGCACAGCGCAACACCCGGAGGTTAAACAGTTTTTCGAAACCATGGCCGAAGAGGAAGTCCGCCATATCGAGATCCTTTCCGATCAGTTTAGAGCCTACCACGAAAATCGCCGGTTCGCATCCCTGAATTACGACAGCGATGCCGGAAAGAGCGCGGTGGATAATGTTCTGACACAGGATCTGGTCGCCGCCATGCAGGCGGCGGACTTCGAGGCCGCGGCCGTTTCCGCCGCCGTGGCCATGGAAAAAAACGCCATCAAGCTCTACGGCGCAAGGGCGGCCGAAGCCACAGACCCCGAGGAAAAAGCCCTTTACGAGTGGCTCACGCAGTGGGAAAAATCACATCTAAGCTTTCTGGCCGAACTGGAAAGCGAACTCACCCAGAAAGTGTGGTTCGACCAGAATTTTTGGCCGTTTTAACCTGGGGAAGGCCGAAACGCCGCAACGGACCAAGGCGCTCACCGGACGATGATCCGGTGGCTTGCGCCCAGGGCCAAATGCAGTTCGTGCGTGGTCGCCTCGGGCAGTTCGTCCGATCGGTGCGAGACGTAAATCATTTGGGTGGGTTGGGTGCGTGCGATCGTATCGAGCATTTCCAGAAGCCGCATCCGGTTGGGCGCATCAAGCCCCTGACAAGGCTCGTCCAGGACCAGGAGCGCCGGTGCCTTGACCATGGCCCGGGCAATCAGCACCATGCGGCGCTCACCGTTGGACATTCGCTGAAAGTCTTTCTCCAAAAGACGGCTGATAGACAGTCGTTGGGCCCATTGGCGCGCGTTTGCGACCTGCGCCGGGCTGGCCTGCTGGTACAGCCCCACCGAATCAAAATACCCCGAAAGCATCACGGCCAGCCCGTCAAGGGGCTTGCGGTAGCGGATCTGCAGGGCGTTGGAAACCAACCCGATGGGGCGCTTGATATCCCAGACGCTCTCCCCGCTGCCGCGCCGCCGGCCGAAGAGCTCAATCTCGTTGGCATAGGCCTGGGGGTGATCCCCGCAAATCAGCTGCAGAAGTGTGCTCTTGCCGGCCCCGTTGGGGCCGCAGACGGCCCAGTGCTCTCCCGGTCCCACGCACCAGTTCAGGCGGTCGAGCACCCGGCGCCCACTGTAGACCACGGTCACCTCCCGCAGGCGGATCAGTTCGACCGGCACCCCTCGCGGACGCCATGTCCGTGTTTGGCCCCCAGCCGCCGCGCGCCGAGCCTGCGTATCATGCCGGGAGGGACGGTCGGGCGCCGACAGACGCCAGATTCCCTGTTCGGCCAGGCGACCGCCGTGCAGCAACAGATAATGGGTGATGCCCGCCAGAATTTCTTCAGGGTGATGGGTGATCAGGACCATTTGCAGCCCGTGCGCCATCAGGGCTGAGAGCATATCAGCCAGCCGGCGGCGGGCGTGGGGGTCCAGACCGTCGAAAGGCTCGTCGATAACGAGCAGACGGGGACCGGCCAGCAGCGCCCGCGCGATCATGACCTGCCGGATTTCACCGGTGGAAAGGGTGCGGATCTCCCGCTCCCGCCAGGCCAGCAGCCCGGTCTGCCGCATCCAGCGTTCCAGCGTTCGGGGGTCAACGGCGGATCCCCGGCGATCCGTATTCAAGACCTCCGCCACGCGCAAACCGCGCACCCCCTTCCGTGCAAAACCGCGGGCTTCATCCTGGCCTTCATCCCAGGCCACCAGGCGCTGATGCGCCTCGAAGGATACGCAACGCACGTGTGCGGGGGCCAGACGGGTGCGATCAAACCAGCGCCGGCCGGCCACCACCGGGGTTTCCCCTGTGAGGGTGCCGGCCAGGGTGGTTTTGCCCTCGCCGTTGCCACCCAGAATGACCCAGTTCTGGCCTGCCCGGAGGGTCCAACTGGTGTCCGGCAGAAGGTGTCGGGCGCCGGCACGCAGCGTCGCCCGCTCCAGCCGAAAAAGGACCGTTTCCGAAGCATTGTCCCCAACAGATGATGAATGGCCTGGATCAGGTGTCATGATAACGGTCGCGGCGGGCGTTCAGGGACAAATCAGCCCATGGCTTCTAAACGCCGGCAGAGTTGCGCCACTTCAGGCAGTTCGAACCGGATGGGACGGCCCTCGAGGCCGGCGGCGAAGATATCGTCCCGCATGGGAATTTCCCCGATGATCGCGGCGGGATCGATGAAACTGCTCAGCCCGGCCCGCATGCGATCGTCCGCTTTGTTGAGCACGAACGCAAATGGCGTCCCTGAACCTTCGGCCAGGGTGATCAGTTTTTTGGCCAGTTTAAAAGACTCGAAGGTGGGATCGATGACCCCCACGATGATGTCGGCATGGCGGTCGACCCCGCGTCCGAAATGCTCGACGCCGGCGGCCGTGTCCACCACGACACGGTCCTCAGCCCCCAACTGCAGATTGGCCAGGAGCGGCCTCAGAATGCCACCCATCGGGCAGGCGCAGCCCTCACCGAAATGCTGGATTTTCCCGACCTTGAGGAGGCGTACGCCGTCCACCGCAGGCGTGCAGGCGGCCGGGATCTCTTCGAGGCGGAAGGATTGATCGTAAAAGCGGCGACAGGCTTCGCCGAGTTGACCGCTGGGCTGGGGGCGAAGGGACCGGCGTCCGCCGAGCGTTTCCAGCAGGGTTGCCGCCGGTGCGGTTCCGGCCAGGCGGTGCAGCCCCATGTTGGATTCATCCGCATCCACCAGGATGACCCGGCGTCCCAGGCGGGCGAAGGTGCGGCTCAACAGCACCGCCACGGTGCTCTTGCCGCAGCCTCCCTTACCGCAGACAATCAGTTTCATCGCGTGCGCTCCTTGATTGGATGGTGACGGCTTCCAGCCGAAGTATGTGGCGCTTCGCTCTCCGGGCAATCGGTTGGGTGACGGCGGCAGCCCGCCCGTTGGCATGAAACCTTCGCCATGTTAAGCGGGATGGATCCGACGGTAAACGCCACCGTCGCGCTTTCTTGCCCGGGAGGGCCAATTGGCATTCCGCTCAGGCTGTGTTAGGTTCGACCCGAATAAGCGCTCGCGGGCGTCGCGCCGCGGACGGCCCGCAGCGTCATCGACGAACCTTCAACCCCGCCGGTGCGCTATGAATTTCTGCCCGAACTGCGGTGCCAAAGTCAATCATCAGATTCCAGAGGGAGACGACCGCCCGCGATACGTGTGCCCGGCCTGCCGGGAAATCCACTACCATAACCCCAAACTGGTGGTGGGTGTCATTCCCGAATACAAGGGCCGCATCCTGCTGTGCCGGCGGGCGATCGCCCCGCGCGAAGGGCTGTGGACCCTTCCGGCCGGCTATCTGGAGAATGGCGAAACCGCCGCTGACGGCGCCCGGCGCGAAACCTGGGAGGAAGCCCGGGCCCGGGTCGACGATCTGGTGCCCTACGCGCTCTTCGACCTGACGTTCGTCAACCAGCTTTACCTGATCTTCCGCGGCACGATGGTCTCGGGTGACTGCCAGCCGGGCGAAGAGAGTCTGGCGGTCGGCTTTTTCACCGAAGCCCAGATCCCCTGGGAGGCGATCGCCTTCACGGTGATCGAGGAAACGCTGCGGCGCTATTTTAGAGACCTATCCGGGCCGGGCTTCCCTTTTCAGACCGGCCGGATCCAACCCCCGGACCGGAAGGATTGAGACGCATGGTATCGCCCGCTGTCGTTATCGTCACCGGCGCTTCCCGCGGTATCGGGGCCGCCACCGTGCAGAGGCTGATCCAGGCAGGGGCCGAAGTGGCCGCCGTGGCCCGTACGCCCATCGCCGACCGACCGGAGACAGGCGGTCCTTATCCTGAAACCGGCCGCCTTCACCCCATCGTTGCCGACGTGGCCGAACCGTCCGCCTGTGCCCGGATCGTCGCGGAAACCGTCGACGTATTCGGCCGCCTGAACGGCCTGGTGAACAACGCCGGCATACTGACGCCACTGACCCGTATCGCCGAATCCGACCCCGGCCTGTGGCGGCACAATCTGGACGTCAACCTGCTGGGACCTTTTTACCTGTGCCAACGGGCCATCCCTCACCTGCGCCGGACCGGCGGCCGCATCGTCAACGTCAGTTCGGGGGCGGCGGTCAAGGCCGTCCAGGGCTGGAGCGCCTACTGCGTCGCCAAAGCCGCGCTGACCCATTTCACCCGCCAGCTGGCGGTCGAGGAACCCGCGATAACCTCGGTGGCGCTGCGTCCGGGCGTGGTGGACACAGCCATGCAGACCCTGATTCGCCGCACCGGTCGGCAAGCCATGACCGCAGCGCAAAGCACCTATTTTCAGAAACTGAAAGACAAGGGCGAACTGCTGTCCGCGGACGTACCCGCCCGGTCGCTCGCCTGGCTGGCGCTCTTCGCCCCGACGAAACTCAGCGGTCAATTCATCGACTACGACGACCCGCGCCTGCTCGGCGCCTCTCCGGAGGCCTCCGGCCCGTAACGGCCGACATACCAGTCGATCAACTGCCGGGCGATGCTGATCTTACCGGGTATCACGGGCAGATCGGCGGCCGTGAACCAACCGGCCTCCAGAATTTCGTTGTGGTCCACGAGGATCTCACCCCCGGTGTGCGCCGCCGTGAAAGCCACCATCAGAGACCCGCTGAAAGGCCAGGGCTGACTGCCGAAATAGCGGATCTTGTCGACCTCGAGGCCCACCTCCTCATGGACTTCCCGCCGCACGCATTCCTCCAGGGTCTCCCCTGGCTCCACATAGCCGGCGACGACACTGAACATGTTGCCGGCGTAACGCCTGGCCCGTGCCAACAATAAGCGCTTGTTGGAGACAACCGCCACGATCACCGCCGGTGCTACCTGGGGAAACAGAACCCGGTCGCAACCCGTGCACCCCAGCGCCCGGACACCGGCGTGCAAGGCCGTGGCCGCCCCGCAGCGGCCGCAGAAGCGGTGATCGTCTTTCCAGCGGAAAAGCTGCAACGCGTATCCAGCGGCGGCCAATTCAACCTCGGCAATCCGGCCGAAGAGACGGCGCAGACCTTCAAAATGTAACCCCGTCGGCGGGGTGAAGTCATTGGGAAGCCGGCAGGCCGCGCAGAGAACGCCGTCCACCCGCCCCAGGGCCAAAACGTCTTCACAATCGTAGCCGGCAGGGGCCAGATCGCTTGCGTCCGCAGGCACCGGCTGTCCCTCGAGGATCTTCACCAAAAGCCGATTCTGGCGCAAAAAAAGCTGCCGCCCGGGTCGCGTGCCCGGCGTGAGAATAAAATCGGGGCCAGGGGTGAAGCCGGAAAACAACGTGTTCATTCAAACCTCTCGCCGATCTGCGGCCGTGCGCCAAAGCAGTTGACCGCCGTAGGGAATTCGGTTAAGGGGCTAATCGATTTCAACCGATCCAACCATGGAGATTCGTATGTCCGAACAGCCCGCCGTTGCGGCAGCGGAGATTGAAACCGCGATTCACAACCTGGAAACCGCCCATCGACGCGTCACCGCGTTGCTGGACCGCTTCGAAAAAAGGCCCGACGAAGACGCCTTGGCCCGGGAGATTTTCAACGATATCGACCGCGCCCTGGCCAAACTGCGTTTCCTGTTCACGACCCTGGAAACCGCGGGAGAACAACTGCGCACCGACCTGGAGTGCGTCTGGGGCGAATGCCCGGGCCCCTGAACCCGGGCAACCGCCCGCTGTCCTGTCGGTCGATCGGCAGACCCAAGGCGCCGTTGGGGCGCATTGACACCCTCCCCATTCTTGGCTATAGACGAGAAACACGCCCTTCCGAGGGAACGGTACCACATTCTTTCTTAATTTTTTCAAACGCTTAAATGTCATTCACCCCTTAGCTGCCTATACGATTGGCAGGTGCCATTAGTGATCGGCGGCACCGGCCTGTCGATGGCGGCCGCGTCGGGATGGCCCCCGGCGTGCGCATCCAAGTCAGGAGCATCACCATGATTCAAGACGTCGAGCAGCGCCTCTCGCGATTGGAGGCCGGACTAAAAAAGGCGGAAGCGGCCACCGAGAAGAAACAATTCCAAACCTATCTCAAAACCAAGATGAAACGCTTTGTCGACGAACTGAGCTTCAAGGAGTGGATGATCGTCATTGTCGCCGTTTACCTGGCCGCATGTATCGGCGTTCTCATCAGCAAAGGGCTCGGCTGATCCCTTTCGGGATCGGGCCCGCTGGCCGCACCCACGGACCGGCCGCGGGCCTCGGATATCAGCGTCCCCGGGGGACGGTCTTCGCCAACGGGCCCGGGCGGATGGCCTCGCCTCAAAGCCGAATCGCCGATCAAGAGCATCTCAGGTTGCCGGTGAAGATGAACCGGATCTTGGGTTCGGCCCGATAGCGGCCATCTGCGCCTGTGTGAAGGCGTGCACCCGGTTGCAGTAGTTGCAACGCAGTTCAACCGGGAAAGGCCCGCTCTGCTGTAAATCCGCCAGGTCATCGGCCGGCAGCAGCGCCAGCAGGCGCTCAAAGCGCTTGCGGCTGCAGGGACAGAAGAAATCCACCCGCCGGCTGTCCTTTATCGCCGGCTGCAAGGCGGCGAACGCTTCTGTGATCAGCACCTGCGGCGCCCGCCCCTCCGCCAGCGACCGACCCAGGGGGGGCAGGGTCGGCATGATGCGCTCCATATCCCCGGCCATGCTTTCGCCACAGTTGGGCATGCGCTGCAGAAAAAGACCGCCCGCGCCGATCACCTGACCCTGCCGATCGAACTGCACGCTCAGATTAAAGGCGCTGTGGACCTGCTCGGATGACAGGAAGTAATACGTCAAATCTTCGGCCAGGTTGCCGTGCTTTAAATCGACCGTACCGCTGAAGGGCTGCCTCGCATCCTGCAACTCCCGCGTGACGCGCAGCAGCCCCGCACCGAAAAACGGGGCCAGATTGAAGTCCTCCAAGGGCCGATCGATCGGGATGGGGACGCGCTTGAGGTAGCCCCGCACCTCCAGCCGGGCATTGGCTTCGACCACCAGCCCCTTGATGGGGCCGGCGCAGTCGATCTGCAGGGTCACGCGCTCATCCCCCTTCATCGAAGCCGCCATCAGCAGGGACCCGAGATAGGCATGGCCGAGCACCAGGGTTTCCAGAATACCGAGGTGATGCCGCCGACGCATCTTCTGGATCAGATAAGCCCCGCTGACCAATGCCCCCCGGGCTTGCCCGCTCTTGAGCACGAAGCGGTAGAGGCGATCACGCGAAGCCGCCTTAAGTCTGTCCTTGAGTTCTCTTGTTCCCGTCGGTCGCTTTTCCATGGTCCGTTCCATCGACGCTCGGCATTCGTGCGGTCAGGTCTTTCTTAAAGCCCATAGGATATAGAAATCCGCGCCGAAACTGTCAACTCCTCGCCTTCACCCCGGCCGCTTGCAGCCCCTGAAACCGAGGGTTTTTCAATTGACACGCTAGGTTATTTTTTTTAGGATCACTGTATGTTACGCGCCAATAACACGTGTTCCCATCCAGGCATATGCGAGCGTCAAGCCCAGCGCCGCCCACGCGTGAAACGCCGCCCCGGCAGGCCTCTGACGGCACCAACCGCGCAATTTTCGATCGCATCAGGCGAAAGGACGGCCGGACCATGAAAGTTAAAACGATCACCTGCCCCAATTGCGGCCACGCCAACAACTTTCTGGCAGAAGAATGTACGCAGTGCGGCATCCACTTTTCGCGCTATTACGAAGAACTTGAGAAGGCCGAGGCCCTGCGGCGTCATATTGAAGAGCAGGAAAAGGCCGAAGCCCGGCGCCGCGAGCAAGAGGAAAAAGAGCGCCAGGAAGCCGAGGCCCGCCGGAAGGAAGAGGAAGAGAAAGCCGAAGCCCGGCGCCGCGAGCAGGAAGAGCGGGAGCGCCGGGAAGCCGAAGCCCGCGAGCGGGAAGCGGAAGAACGCCGTCAGGCCGAAGAAGAGGCGCGACGCCTCGAAGAGGAGCGCCGGATCGAAGCCCAGAAACGCGCGGACATCCTAAAGCGCCAGAAGGAAGAGCTCGAGAAGGCCGAAGCCCTGAAACGCCGGAAAGAGGAAGAAGAAAAAGCCGAGGCCGAACGGCGTCGGAAGGAAGAAGAAGAAAGGGCCGAAGCCGAGAAGCGCGAGGAGGAAGAGCGGGTGCGCCGGGAAGCCGAAGCCCGCGAGCGGGAAGCGGAAGAGCGCCGTCAGGCCGAAGAAGAAGCGCAGGCCGAGGCCCAGCGCCGCGAGCAGGAAGAGCAGGAACGCCGGGAAGCCGAAGCCCGCGAGCGGGAAGCGGAAGAGCGCCGTCAAGCCGAAGAAGAAGCGCAGGCCGAGGCTCGGCGCCGCGAGCAAGAGGAGCAGGAACGCCGGGAAGCCGAATC
>CAYMAR010000152.1:2918-8677 GCA_964388465.1 uncultured Desulfobacteraceae bacterium | reverse complement strand
CTCGGAAACGGAATCACGTCGCGGATGTTGCGGATGCCGGTGATCAGCATGAGCAGGCGCTCGAATCCCAGGCCGAATCCGCTGTGCGCCACCGTGCCGTAGCGGCGCGATTCCAGGTACCACCAGTAGGGTTCCTTGGGCAAACCCATGGCGTTCATCCGGTTTTCGAGCACTTCCAGGCGCTCTTCACGCTGGCTGCCGCCGATCAGTTCCCCAATACTGGGCACGAGCACGTCCATGGCCGCCACTGTTTCGTTGTCGTCGTTCATCCGCATGTAAAACGGTTTGATGGTTTTGGGGTAGTCGTAGACGATCACCGGTTTCTTGAAGTGTTTCTCGGTGAGGTAGCGTTCGTGTTCGGTTTGCAGGTCGCTGCCGAAACGGACGGGATATTCGAATTTCTTTTTGGTGCGCTCGAGGATGGTCACCGCCTCGCGGTAGGGCAGGCGCTCGAAGACCGAATGGACGATATTCTCGAGGGTCGCCATCAGGGTCTTGTCGACGAAGCGGGCGAAGAGGTTCAGATCCTCCCGGCAGTTTTCCATGATGAAACGGACGGAGGCCTTGATGAGGGCTTCGGCCAGGTCCATATTGCCCTGGAGGTCGCAGAAGGCCATTTCCGGCTCGATCATCCAGAATTCGGCCGCGTGCCGGCGTGTATTGGAGTTTTCCGCCCGGAAGGTCGGCCCGAAGGTATAGACGTCCCCCAGCGATAGCGCGAACATCTCGGCCGAGAGCTGGCCCGAGACGGTCAGGTTGGCCTCGGTGGCGAAAAAATCCTTGGCGTAGTCCACCGCACGTTCCCGTTGGGGAACGTTCATCAAGTCCAGCGTGGTGATTCGAAACAGTTCACCGGCGCCCTCGCAGTCCGATCCGGTGATGATGGGCGTGTGGATGTAACGGAATCCGCGTTCCCGGAAAAACTGGTGGACCGCAAAAGAAAGCTCCGAGCGAATCCTGAAAGCGGCCCCATATTTATTGGTGCGCGGCCGCAGGTGCGCGATGGCGCGCAAGAATTCGTCCGAGTGGCGTTTTTTCTGAAGCGGGTAGGACTCCGGTGCCAGGCTGAAAACGGTTAGGGCGTCGGCCCGGATTTCCCAGCGCTGGCCGCCGCCCTCGGAGGCCACCAGTTCGCCGGTGACGGCCACGGCCGAACCCGTGGTCAGCTTGCGAACCTGGTCGTAATCGGGGAGGTCGGCATCGGCGATCACCTGAATGTTGCTCAGGCAGGACCCGTCGTTGATCTCGATGAATGAAAACGACTTGGCATCGCGGCGGGTGCGCACCCAGCCTTTGACCAGAACCTTGTCGATGGGTCGGGTGCTGTTGATCAAGGTTGCAATTTTCAGGCGTTCCATTGGGCGGCCATCCCTTTCTGATCGGGATATTATCCCCGTGTGGCATTCTTCGCCGGGTGCAGGCGGATGGTGATGAAATAACGTTGGCTGCGGCGCTGCAACAGCACCACGATATTTTCCTTTTTGCGGTGACGCACCACCGCGCGGTAGAAATCCTTCGGGTTTGTCACGGGCCGATCGTCGATCTGCCGGACAATGTCGCCTGGTTTGACCCCGGAGCGCTCCAGGGCGCTGTTTTCACGCACGCGGGTGACGACGGCGCCCGTGTCGGCCGTGACGCGTTGGTCGCCGAAGCGTTTGCGGCCCGCGGCGATCGTGTCGACTTTGAGTCCGGTCTGATCCCAGGCCAGCCCCGGCGCCTGGGACAGGGGAAAGATCCGGGCTTTCAGATTCATTTCCTTATGACGTCCCTGCCGCCAGAGCAACAGGGCCACGCGGTCGCCGTCCGCGTAGTCCCGGATACGGGCGTGGTAATCCTCAATGGTGGCGACCTTGCGATCGCCGATCGAGAGAATGACGTCCCCCGGCAGCACGCCGGCCTCTTGGGCCGGACCGACGGTATCCACCGCAGACACCAAAACCCCGGCCTGTGCAGGCAGATTGAAATAGCGGGTCAGACCGTTGTCCAGATCCTGGACATGCATCCCCAGCCAGACTTCGATGACTTCGCCGTATTGAATCAGATCCTCGACGATCCGTTTGGCCTTGTTGATCGGAATGGCGAAGCCGATCCCCTGGGCGCCGGCGTAGATGGCCGTGTTGATCCCGATCAGCTCCCCGTTGATGTTCAGCAGGGGGCCTCCGCTGTTGCCCGGGTTGATGGAGGCGTCCGTCTGGATGAAATCGTAGAAGACGCGATCCCGGGAGCGGAAACTGCGGTTCACGGCGCTGATCACCCCGGTGGTGATGGTGTTCGAAAAACCGAAGGGATTGCCGATGGCGATGACGGTTTCACCGATCATGAGATCGGTGCTGTCGCCCATGGCGATGGCGGGCAGAAGGTCGTCCGATTCGATCCGCAGCACCGCGAGGTCGGAGTCCGGGTCCGACCCCACGATAACCGCCGTGTACTCGCGCTCGTCGTTCAGAACGATGTTGACCTTGCCTGATTTGGCCACGACGTGGGCGTTGGTCAGAATGAGCCCGCGGCGGCCGTCGATGATGACCCCGGAGCCCAGGCTATTGCGCTTGGTGCGCCGATCGAGGCCCGGGTCGAAGAAATCCCTGAAGAATTCTTCAAACAGGGGGTTGCGGAATTCGTCGAAGGGCGTCAGCCGCTTGCGGACCTCATACTCGAGGTTTATGTTCACCACCGCCGGGCTGGTCCTCTCAAATGCTTCGACCACGGCATCGCGCCGCGGGTAGGACTTGGCCTCGAGACGACCGACGACCCAGAGCCCCAGCAGGACGCAAACGACGAGCGCGACCGCCGCCGGCGTTTTGCGGTTGATTTGTGGTCCAACATCTGCCAAGGGGAGCCTCCAACAAAGGCCCGTTATTGGGCCCTAGGATTGACGCGCTGCATCGTCACCGGCCCAAATACCGGAATAACCGCATAACATGAGCATGGAACACATTCAAGACATCCTGCCGGCCGTTGAAATGCCCAGCCGTTACCTGGGCAACGAAATCAATGCCATCCACAAGGATCTCGATCAGGTCGATCTGCGCATTGCGCTGGCCTTTCCCGATCTCTACGAAATCGGCACGTCGCATTTCGGGCTGCAGATTCTTTACAGCATTCTCAACCGTCGCGACGACATCGCGGCGGAGCGGGTTTTCGCGCCGGCCCCGGATATGGAAAGGCAATTGCGCCAGCGCCGCCTGGCCTTGACCAGTCTGGAATCGGGCCTGCCACTCAACCGATTCGACATCGTCGGATTCAGCCTCCTTTACGAACTCAACTACACCGGCGTGTTGAACATGCTGGACTTAAGCGGTATTCCTCTGCACAGCCGGGATCGGAAAGCCGACCACCCGTTCGTCATCGCCGGCGGGCCCTGCACCTGCAACCCGGAGCCGGTGGCGGCCTTTTTTGACGCCATGGTAATTGGCGACGGCGAAGCGGTCGTGGTCCAAATGGCGGATGCCTGTCTGGACTGGCGGCGCGACGGCGCGCGCGGGCGGGAGACCCTGCTGGAAGCCTGGTCTCAAATTCCCGGGGTGTACATCCCGGCCTTTTTCGATGCGGATTTCAACGCCCGTGGTTTTCAACGCTTGAAACCGCTTCGCCGGGGGTACGCGCGCGTCACCCGTGCGTTTGTCGGTACACTTGAAGACGCACCGTTTCCAGCGGCGCCGGTCGTCCCTTTCGGGCGTCCGGTCCACGACCGGCTGCGACTGGAGCTCTCACGGGGCTGCACCCGCGGGTGCCGTTACTGCCAGGCCGGTATGATCTATCGGCCGGTGCGTGAGCGCTCGCCGGAGAAGGTTCTCGACCTCTGCGATGCGGCTCTGACGACCACCGGTTACGAGGACGTGTCGCTGCTGTCACTGAGCACGGGGGACTATCGCTGCATCGTGCCCTTGATGGAACAGCTGTTGAACCGCTATGCCTGTGACCGTGTGGCCCTGTCGCTCCCCTCGCTGCGGGCCGGCACCCTGACCCCCGAGCTGATGGGCCTCATTAAGAAGGTACGCAAGACGGGGTTCACCATTGCGCCCGAGGCCGGCAGTCAGCGCTTGCGCGACGTCATCAACAAGAACATCACCGACGGCGAGATCCGTGCCACGGTCCAGGATGCCTTCGCACAGGGATGGACAGTCATCAAGCTCTATTTCATGATCGGACTGCCCACCGAAACGATGGCCGACCTGGAAGCCCTGGTCGAACTGGTTCACCAACTCAGCCGCGTCAAAGGCCCCGGCAATCGCCGCCCCCGGATCAATGTCAGCGTGGCCACATTTATCCCTAAGGCCCATACGCCCTTTCAATGGAGCCCTCAGATCAGTCTCGCTGAATCCCGGCGCCGGATCAACTGGCTCCACGACCGGCTCAAAACCCCCGGTATTCATTTCAAGTGGCAGAATCCCGAGATCAGCATGCTCGAGGGCCTCTGGGCGCGCGGCGACCGCCGCCTGTCCGCGCTGCTCCTGAAGGCCTATCAAGCCGGCTGCCGTCTGGACGGGTGGAGCGACCACTTTAATGGCCGCGCCTGGAAAAACAGTATGGACGCCTGCGGCATAGATCCGGAAGAGGCCATTTACCGCGAACGCGACACGGATGAACCCCTGCCCTGGGATCATATCGACATGAAGGTCAGCCGGGATTTCCTGAAGGCCGAACGCGAAAAAGCGCTGGTCGGCAAGGCGACGGAAGACTGCCGTGACGGCGCCTGCCAGAATTGCGGTGTCTGCGATTTCAAGCGCATTCGTCCGGTTGTCCATCCGTCCATGGCGACGGCACCATCCCGCAAGGCGGATGCCGCCGCACCCCCAAGGGAAGCCCCGCGCAGCCAGCTGGTGGTCACGTTCACCAAAACCGGCCCCGCCCGACTTCTGGGGCATTTGGAAATGGCCAATATTTTTAAACGCGCCCTGAGGCGCGCCGGTGTCGCGGTGCGCTATTCACAGGGCTTTCACCCCAGTCCCAAGGTTGTTTTCACGGACACGCTGCCCCTGGGCATGGAAAGCCTTAGCGAGCGCATGATCATCACCCTCGAGACGCCGCAGGCGCCGGCGGAGGTCGTCCGGCGTCTGCGGCCTCAGCTGCCGGCGGGGCTGGAGATTGTCGGCTGCGAACCCTTCCAGCGTGCCAAAACCGATGCCAGCCTGGTTTCCTACCGGGTCCAGCTTGGCGGGGCGCATTTTTCGGCCGAGCCGCTCGAGACCCTGGAGCGAAGCCCTGATTATTTCTTCGAACGCCGGAACCGCAAAGGCCGCTTGAAAAAGATCGACCTCAAAGCTATGCTAAAAGCCATTGAACGCGTGGCCCCCGATACGCTTGAATTCACCCTGCTCCATAAAATGGAGGCCCTCGTTCGACCGGCCGACGTGTTAGCCCATCTGTTCGGCCTCGACACCGAAACGATCAGAAATGCCCGGGTCACCAAATTGAGTGCCGTCCCATCCACGCATCAGGCCCCGGTGCCGGCCGGGCGTTGAGCCCTAAAAAACATGTATAAAGAAATCGTCATCAACGTTTCCCAGCGAGAAACCCGCGTCGCCCTGCTCGAGGACGGTACCATCGTTGAGCTTTTCATCGAACGGGGGGACGATGCCGATATCACCGGCAATATCTACAAGGGTCGGGTCCAGCGCGTCCTGCCCGGCATCCAGGCCGCGTTTGTGGATATCGGTTTGAACCAGGCGGCCTTCATCTATGTCGACGACGTGCTGCGCAACGGCTTTCAGGATATCGAAAAGCAGATGGCCCGGGCCGGGGGGTACGAGCCCTCCTAT
>CAYMAR010000152.1:0-2818 GCA_964388465.1 uncultured Desulfobacteraceae bacterium | reverse complement strand
ACGGCCGCCGAGGGCATCGACATCCCCCGGGTGCAGCAGGAGATGATGTTTCTTAAAAATCTTTGGGCCAGCGTTCAGAAGAAATTTAAAAAGGCGCCGGCCCCGACCCTCATCCATCAGGAGCTTTCGCTCAGCCTGAGGGCGGTCAGGGACCTTCTGGTGCATGAAGCCGACCGTCTGATTATCGATGCTTCACAGCACTATGCGACCGCCATCGCCTTTCTGGACACGTTCAATCCGGTCCTCAAGAGCCGCGTCGAACTCTATGACAGCAAAGAGCCCATCTTCGACGCGTTTAATCTCGAAGGGGATATATCCCGGGCGCTGAAACGAAAAGTTTGGTTAAAATCGGGTGGATATATTATTATCGAACACACCGAGGCTCTCGTGGCCATCGATGTCAACACCGGGCGATACGTGGGCAAGCACAACCTCGAGGAGACCATTCTCAAGACCAACCTCGAGGCCGTCAAGGAAATCGCCTACCAGGTCCGCCTGCGGGATATCGGCGGGCTGATTATCATCGACTTCATCGACATGCAGAAAAAGTCCAGCCAGGAGAAAGTTTACTCGGCGCTTCAGGACGCCCTGAAAAAGGATCGGAGCAAAACCCACATCCTGCCCATCTCCGACATGGGGCTGATTCAAATGACGCGCAAGCGCAACAAGGAGCCCCTGACGCGAATCATGCGCGAACCCTGCACCTATTGCGAGGGTGAGGGGTATATGATATCCCGGCAGTCCATCTGCTACCGGATTTTCAGGGAGGTCCTGCGCGACAGCCATGATATGGTCGGCGAACAGATGGCCGTGAGGGTCAATCCGGCGATCGCCGACCTGTTGCACGGGGAAGAAAGCGATTTGATCGCGGCCCTTGAAAAGCTGATCGGGCGGCATATCGTCATTTACCCCGATCCGGCGTTTCATTTGGAGGAAGTCAGCATCATCGAGATTCTCAGGGGAAATACGGACAACGAGACGCCCGCCTAAGAAAGCTTTTATTGACAAGACCATTAAAACATGATTTTAATTTCCGATTGTAAACCGTACTTTGCCGGAATCGCTTTCCGGCTTATTTTTTTGTCATTTTCGTCAACGCGAATATAAAAAGGTTGTTAACCATGAAACGTACTTACCAACCCAGCCGAATCAAGCGTGCGCGCACCCATGGTTTCCTGAAGCGCATGTCGACCAAAAGTGGTCGTGCCCTCATCAATCGCCGGCGCGCCAAGGGTCGTAAACGGCTTGCCGTTAAGTATTGAGGGCCAGTGATCCCGGGGCTGTTGGTATCGTCGCCAGGCCTGATGCCGAATCAACCCTTTTGCCCAGGCGGGTCGCCCTTTGTGGCGGTCCGTAACATGCCGGTGTGATTGCGGTTCCGTTCAAAAAACAACACCGAATCCTCAAGCGGTCCGAATTTCTCCATATCGGGGAAATCGGCAAACGCTGCCACAGCAGACTGTTCATTCTGCTGTATGTGGAAAGACCGCAAACTTGTGCGCGACTGGGGTTAATTGTTACCAAGAAAGTAGGCTCGGCCGTTCAGCGTAACCGCATCAAGCGTCTCTGCCGCGAATACTTCCGGCATCACCGGCCCCGTTGGTCCCGACCGTTTGATATCGTGTTGATCGCCCGGCGGGCGGCGGCACGCGCAACCAACGCCGAAATACGATCGAGCCTTGAGAAAAACTTCAGCCAACTCCCGCAATAAAAGCCCATTGCCCCGCTTCGGCACGGCCGCGGCCATACTGGGTATTCGTGGCTATCAGGTCTTTGTCTCACCGATCTTAGGTCCCTGCTGCCGTTTTCACCCCTCCTGTTCTGAATATGCCCTGGAAGCCCTTGACCGCCACGGTCTGTTGAAAGGCGTGGTGCTTGTTTCCCGCAGGGTGTTTAAATGCCACCCCTTTCATCCCGGCGGATTCGATCCGGTACCTTGAGGCAGCCATGACGATCCCTACCGACTGGCGATCGGTCACCAAGGCAGAATTTATGACCCTACTTCCGGCGGGAATCCCTGGTTGACGAACCCCGCGACAGCCTGAAAGGAAATTGCCCGGCCCCAAATTTGGTGTTCACGGTCCGTTGGCATACTGGAGAAAAAAATGGAACAAACCCGATTGTTGCTGGCGATTCTGCTGACCTTTCTTGTTTTTGTGGCCTGGGAATTCTTTTTCAGCCCCCGACCGGAAATGACGGCTCCCCCGGAGCCGGCCCCGCCGACAGCTCCCGCGAAGCCGGCTGAGAAACCCGCGCCGCCTGTCGCGGAAGCCCCGGCCGCCCCATCCGGCGGGTCCACAATGCCGTCGCCGGCGCCCGCCGCCGGGACGGACCGCCTTATCACGGTCGAGACCCCGATGTACACGATCGTGCTCAACGAAAACGAAGGCCTCATCCAATCGCTTACCCTGAAGCAATACCGTGAATCCGTGGCCGAGGGCGCTGAGCGCAAGGCGCTCATCGATTCCGACAAGGTCAATAACAACCTGCGGTTCGGCTTTGAGGGCGGCAGCGTTCCAGGCCTCGACGGTGCCGTTTATACCCTTCAAGGCGGTAGTGATCAGGTCACGGTCAAGGACAAACCCGAACAAGTCGTTCTCGTATGGACCAGCCCCAGCGGGATTGAAATACGCAAAAGCTTGACCTTTCAACCGGATACCTACCTGATCGACATCACCGTTCAAGTGATCAACAGGGGTACCGGACCCATCCAAGACAAGGCGACCCTGGCCGTTTCCCGCGTGATGGACGAGAGCCCGAGCCGGGTCGTTTTCGAGGGCCTCAGCGGGGTCATCGACGACACGCTCAAGGAAATCGG
>CAYMAR010000151.1:0-8684 GCA_964388465.1 uncultured Desulfobacteraceae bacterium | reverse complement strand
CTTCAAGGGCGGTTTCGTGGGCGAGTATATCCGCGAGCGCGACGATGTGGACAACAACAAAGTCGATGATTTGGAGGACGTGGACGCCTCCTTCATGATGGGTGGCTTCCTGGGCTTCGAATACCCCACCGAGGAATGGGGAAAATGGAGCGCGCGGGTCGAGACGATGTTCGATGTGGCCGACGGCAACGATGGGCAGTTGACGCGCGTCGCCGCTGGCTGGGGGACGGGTTTTCTCCAGACCATGCGCATCGGCCTGGAGGGTTTTGCCGGGTTCGGCGATGGCGATTTCATGAGTTCCTATTTCGGCATCGACGGCCGGGATTCCAGGCGGAGCGGACTGGATACCTACGATGCCGATAGCGGCCTCTACCAGGTCGGTCTGCGCGCCAATTATACCTGGAACTTCACGGGCGCCTGGAACCTGCACGTCATCGGCGGCATTTCGCAGCTGGTGGGCGATGCCGACGACGACAGCCCGGTGGTGGACGAAGGCAGTGAAACCCAGGGCGTCATCGGGGCCATGGTCACCTATCACTTCTAGCGCGGAACCGCTTGAAAAGCCAAATTTCGGAAAAGGCCGTGTCGCGTTGAACACGGCCTTTTTTTGGCGTTGTCCCCTGCGCTGCGGTGTTTTTCGGTGATGGTCTCTCCGACATGACATCCATCAATGTGCGGTCGATCGCGGATGGCCGGCGGCTAAAGTTGCACTGATTGAACCCGGGCCGGGCGGTTTACTTGGTGGGGCTGTGGTGCTATGGATGCGCGATGGATCGCGCTTTCCTCTCACGTATCAACAATTCGCCTTATCTGCTGCTGACCCTGGCGGTCCTTTTCTGGTCCGGCAACTTTGTGCTGGGACGCGCCGTGCGCGCCGAGGTGCCGCCCGTCGGGTTGGCCTTCTGGCGCTGGGCCATCGCCGCTCTGCTGGTGATCTGGCCGGCACGGCCGTGGATCCGGCGCGACTGGGCGACCATCCGGCGACATCGCGCCATTATCCTTCTGCTTGCCGCCTTGGGTATCGCCATCTTCAACACCCTGGTCTACGCCGGTCTCCAATTCACCATCGCCCTGAATGCTTTCCTGATGCAGACCATGATGCCCGTCATGATCGTGGCGCTGTCCTTCGTCCTTTTCCGGGACCGGATCTCTGCCCGCCAAGCGCTGGGCATCGGCTTTGCGTTGATCGGCGCGGTGACCATCATCGTTCAGGGCGACCCCCAGACGCTGCGCACCCTGTCCTTCAATCCCGGCGATATCATTATCTTCACGGCCGTGGTGGCCTACGCCGGTTATTCCGTCTTGCTGCGCAAACGCCCGCCCATGCACCCGTTGAGTTTCGTGGCGATGACATTTATTCTGGGCACAATCATGCTGCTGCCCCTCTACATCTGGGAAACCCTATGTCAGCGTGCCGTCCGCGGAGACTTCGTTACGATCGCCTCGGTGGCGTATGTGGCCGTCTTTCCCTCGATCTGCTCGTTCTTATGCTTCAACCGCGGGGTCGAACTGATCGGCGCCAACCGGGCCGGTCTTTTCCTCTATCTCATGCCGCTGTTCGGGGGCGCCATGGCCATTGTCTTCCTGGGGGAGCAATTGAAGTGGTTCCATGGGGCCGGCATGGTTTTCATTGTGGCCGGCATTTTTTTGGCCGTGCGACGTCGCTGAATGTCGGCCATCTTGGGCCGGCGGGGCGGCTCGTCGGGAGATGTCCGCAGATCGCTCCGCCGTTAAAGATTTGAAGTTGTACGCCGACAGTTGAACCTGATTGCATGGGCGGCCAGGATTCGCCCGCCAGGCGCCCTGGACGCTGCGGTGCGGGTAGAAAAAAGGACCGCGCCGCACCATCGCCACACGGACCCGGTTGCGAACCAGGCGCCGGGAAAATATCGGGTCCGTTCGCAGCCGGTGCCCGGAGTTGCTGCTCGTTCGATGAGGTCACGTGGGAAATGAACCGCGAAAAATGCGGGCCCGGCCGCCGCGCTTGCGAGCGGCGGCAGCTCGATTGGCGGCCACCATTCTGACGCCGCCGGTTCATCATTGGATCCTGCGGCAGGAGCGAAAAATCTTAAGCAACGGACGACCTTTGAACCGGGGAGAACAGGCGGGCACACGTGATATCGGCCTATCGGATGCGGCCCGTGTCCGGGTACTGGTGGTTGACCGTATACCCCTGCCGGCCAGATGGCTGTGGCAGCGCATCGCGCGGTTCAGTCGGGCGATCTTGGGCGATCCGGTGGCGCTGACGGCGGGACACGGCATTTTCCTCTGCCGCGGCCGTCGAGACAATCTGGCGGTGCTGCGGCACGAACTCGTCCACGTGCTACAATACGAGCGCCTGGGACGCCGCGCTTTTCTGCAGCAGTATATCCATGACGGCCTGCTTCATGGATATTTTGATTCACCGCTGGAAGCCGAGGCCCGCCGCCTGAGTATCAACGCGCTTCATGACTGAATCGGTGCGGCCCAATCGTGCCTCACGAGCTTTCATTCAATCAAAAAGACCGCCACGACCTGCTGAACGATCTTCAGATCGCCGATCTCGATGGGCGTCGCCGGGGCGGCCATGGCCATTTCAGCCCGCATGGGCGCCGGGTGACGGTTGCCGGTGTAGCGCATGCGCTGCAGACGCACGATTTTAACGCCGGCCGCCCGGGCCAGTTCTTCGGCGGTGCGGCGGGCATCGGCAACGGCCAGGGCGGCGGCCTTGAGGGCCAGCGCGCCTTGTTGGGAATGGCGGAAATGCAGCTGCCCGATACGGCCGCTGCCCGCTTGGGCGGCCGCATCGATAAATGCGCCCAGGCGGTTCAATTGGGCCGTTTCCAGCTGGACCGTGTTGTTGACCCGGAAGCTGGACGGCGCAATGCGCGCTTTCGAGTTGTAGACCGGGTGGAGCTGGAACTGGGTGGTCGCAATCGTGTCATCGGGCGCCATCATCGCTTTGAGTTTGCCGATCAGTTTTTCGGCCTGGGCGGCATTCTGGCGAATGGCCTCGTCGGCCTCGGCGGCGTTGGTCTCGATGGCAAATCGCAAAATGGCCCGGTCCGGCCGTTGCGATATTTCCCCCCGACCGACAACTTCGATGGCGGCCGGGCCGTCGATTTCAGCGGCGGCCGCGGGCAGGGGATGCCCGAGAAAAGTGAAGATCAAAAGGATCGACATGATGGGATAACGCATAGGCATTTTCCTTTGCTCGATTGTCGTTCGCAAGCCCGGCAGCGACGCCGGGTTTGCCCCAGAGGGCTTCGAGATGGGGGTCGAGGAACAGACCGCGGTCCGTGAAGCGCTTGAGGACGCCATTGGAACCCAGGAAGTCGGTCGGCACCGCCATGATGGGGGCATCGGCGGCCAGGATGACGTCGACCACCGTCGCATAATCGTCATCGAGCGGGCGGAAGAAGATGCCAGCGTCCGGCCGCATGGCGTTAAATGCAGAGGCCCCAGCGTCCGGGGACGGCACTGAGCCTTGCTTAAGGCAGGGCCTCGAAAAGGATTTTGTGTTCCACCAGATGCATCGATCGGATGCGGCCTTTGACGATTTTCTGTTCGTTGAATATGTTGATCAGGCGATATTGGTCACCGGCTTCCGGTTGCACGATATCGACGGATTCGAGAATCAGTTCTTCCTGACCGTCATGGACGAGATAGGCATTCGCTTCACACATGCGGCAATACCTCCATAATTTTTTCTTCGACGATGGTTTTAACCATATGGGGCAGGGGGTCGGTGCCCACGCATACCAGGGTGATATTTTCATGGAAAAGGGGAAGCAGGATCTTGGGCGCCGGACTGGATGTGATGGCGGCGGCCATGGCGGGCGTTACCTCCCCCAGCATGGCGTTGGCCCAGGTGACGGCAATCGTAGCGATGATCAGGTCGGCCCGGGCGACCGTGTGGATGACGGCGTTCTCTCCGGAAGCCCCGCGGTTGGCACCGGCCTTCATCATCTGGGAGGTGGCGATGACATTGGTGCCCAGGGCCAGAAGTTCGTAGCGCTCGGCGTGGAATTCACGCAGATATTTGATCAGATTGGCGCCGATACCGCCGCCCTGACCGTCAACGATACAAATCTGCTGCCGTTTCAAGGGTTGTTCTCCAAATAAAAAACCACGAGTGACTCCGCCCTTTCAAGGGCGCGATAGGTCCTTCGTGGCAAACCGTCTGCGAGGATCAAGCGCCATCGGTCTTCGTGACCGCCTGGACGTGCTTGTCCTAGACCAAAATGGAGAATTTGTCAATCCGCACCGTCCACGCGCCCCCTGCAACCGGGATCGCTCTTCGCGTCGGGTGCCGGGGGACGCGATCCGCTAGCGGCGCAAAATCATGGGCCCCAGGGGCCGACCGCCGAATAGGTGCATGTGCAGATGGAAGACTTCCTGGCCACCGTCGCGGTTGCAGTTGATCAGCAGGCGGTAGCCGTTTTCGGCCACGCCTTCATCGGCCGCAATTCTTTTGGCGGCCGTAAACATTTTGCCGACCAGGGCTTCATCGCCTGATTCGATATCGTTGACCGTGGGGATCTCCTTGTTGGGGACGATCAGAATGTGAACCGGCGCCTGGGGATTGATGTCACGAAAGGCGGTGACGTGATCATCCTGATAAACGATATCCGCGGGGATCGCCTTCTGAATAATTTTAGTGAAGATCGTGGCCATTATTCGCTCCTTGGATGTAAGGCATGTCGGGGAAGGGATGACAGGGTTTCCAATCTTCCTACCAAAAAGGCCCCGAGATGCCAAGCCCGGCGAGTGCCGGGCCCATCCGCCCCCGCGGTCGGGGCGCAAGGACAACCCGGCAGACGCCTCTGGATATTTGGATGCGCGTGATTAGTATCCTTCATACGGGTATCCATGCCAACTTCGAATCCTTTTTCTTCGAACCAACCGCAAACAACGGGAGGATGTTATGAAGCGTGCTGCGTTCATCATGATCGTTTTAACCGCGGCTTTGGCCTTCGACCAGACCGCGCGGGCCCATTGTGAAATTCCCTGCGGCATCTACGATGACAGGGCCCGCGTCCAGTTGATCGCCGAGCACATCGGCACGATTGAAAAATCGATCAAGCAGGTGCTTGACCTGCAACAAGCCGAGCAGGTTAAATACAACCAGCTGGTGCGCTGGATTGTGAACAAGGAAAACCATGCCACGGAAATACAGACCATCGTCTCGCAGTACTTCATGACCCAGCGTATCAAACCGGATACCGAGCAATATGCCCGCAAAATTGCCGTGCTCCACCAAATGCTGATCACGGCCATGAAGTGCAAACAGACGACAGAGCTGAAATACGTCGCCGAGTTGCGCGAGCTGCTGCAAACTTTTGATCAATTGTACTTCAAATAGATCCCATGCAGCCAAGGCGGATAACGGGGGCTGACGTGGCGCCTGGCCGCGGCCTTTCAAACAGGTGGCCGGCGTCGGTGTTCGTCTTGCTGGCCTCGGTCCTTACCATCTTCGGGACCGTATCGATCCCGACGGTGCAGGCCGCGGATTGGGAGTCTCTGCGCCGGCAGATGGTGGCGGCCATTCGCGGAGACGTCATCGCCACGAGGGCCTATATCGGTCGCAGGGCGCTGCGTCCGCAAGTGCTTGCCGCCATGGAACGGGTCCCCCGCCACGCCTTCGTTCCCCAGGAGATTAGGGCGGCAGCCTACGAAAATCGGCCGCTTCCCATCGGCCACGGTCAAACCATATCCCAACCCTACATCGTGGCGCTCATGACCGATTTGCTGGAAATCGAACCGGGTGATGCCGTCCTGGAGGTGGGTACCGGATCGGGATATCAGGCGGCCGTCCTGGCTGCTATCGGAGCGAGCGTTCGCACCGTCGAAATCATTCCGGCACTCGCCCGGGAGGCGCAGACGCGTTTCAAACGGCTGGGGTACGATCGCATTCAGGCGCGCCAGGGAGACGGCTATTACGGCTGGCCGGACGCGGCCCCTTTCGACGGCATCGTCGTAACGGCCGCCGCCGACCATGTGCCGCCGCCCCTTGTGCGCCAGTTGAAAAACGGCGGACGGCTGGTCATCCCGGTCGGTCACCGATTCGGCGTACAGTATCTGCTGCTCATCACCAAAAGCCTTGAGGGGAAAGTGCAGACACGGCAGATTCTGCCGGTGCGTTTCGTGCCCCTGACAGGTGAGCACTGAAGCGGAGAATGCATGGGCGAACCGGCCTGCAGGCAACCGGCATCGGCCCCTCTGGTGGGCGTGGGGCTGCTTTCGGCGTCCGTTCTGGCCTATGAACTGCTGCTCATGCGGCTTTTCGCCATCGTGCACTGGCACCATTTCGCGTTCATGATGATCAGTGTCGCGCTGCTCGGTTACGGCACCAGCGGCACCCTGTTGGCCTTGATGGGAAGATTCACCGCCGGCCGCTTGCGCTTCACGTTCGCGCTCGGCGCCATCGGATTCAGTCTGACCAGCGTGCTCTGCTTCGCCGCCGCGCAGAAATTGCCTTTCAATGCACTGGCTTTTCTGTGGAGTCCCCGCCAATGGGGTTATCTGGCCGGCATTTACGTGTTGCTGCTCGTCCCCTTTCTCCTGGCGGCGATCGGTCTCGGGGCCATGCTGCGCTATTACGGCCGACGGATATCCAGAGTCTATGCCGCGGACCTCGCGGGAGCCGGTGCTGGCGCCGGATTGACGCTCGGCTTGCTATTCCATCTGCCGCCGCAGATGTCTCTGTGTATCATTGCGATTGGCGGCGTGGCGGCTGTCGCTGCCGCCCTCTGGCAATGGCGTATGATTGACGGCCGGATCGCCGTTGCCCTGTTGGCCACCCTCGGTTTGGTCGTCGCGTCGGGGATGGAAGTCGCGCCCCGGAGTCGGACCGCCGTTAACGCCTACAAACCCCTGGCCCAGACCCTCAGGCTTCCCGGCGCTCGAATTCTTTATGAAGGGCATCATCCCATGGGATGGTTTACGCTGGTGGACAGCCCGCAGGTGCCTTTGCGCTATGCACCCGGCCTGAGTCTAAACAGCGACGCGCCTCTTCCCGCCCAGATGGCTTTCTTCGTCGACGGCCAGGCAATGACGGTCATTGACCGATTTGACGTCCAGACGCGCACGGCTGACTACCTGAAACAGTGCACACCCAGCGTCGGACTGTATTTACGCCCGGGTTCTCAGCGGGTCCTCGTCGTCGGTGCCGGCGGCGGGCAGGATATCCTTAGGGCCCGCGCTTTTGGTGCCCACAGCGTTGAAGCGGTGGATGCGCATCCCTTTTTTGCGCAACTGCTGAAAGGGCGGTTGCGCGAATTCAGCGGTTTCGGCCGTATGGAGGGGACGGTACGGTATCACAGCACGACGGTGCGTGCTTATTTGCAACCCGCTGCCGGCGCGTTCGATCTCATCCAACTCCCGCTGGCGGGCGGCGACGGGTCGACGGCGTTT
The DNA here is from genome assembly GCA_964388465.1 of uncultured Desulfobacteraceae bacterium. GTDB lineage: Bacteria > Desulfobacterota > Desulfobacteria > Desulfobacterales > UBA5852 > JABZFP01. The sequence continues at coordinate 1,289 of CAYMAR010000151.1, read as the reverse complement.
GGCGAAAACACACTCATGACCGTTGAAGGCCTGGCGCAGCTGTGGAAACACCTGAAAGACGACGGCTTGCTGGTCGTGCCCCTCTGGACCCGGCTGCCGCCCCGCGGTTGCCTGAAAGCCTACCTCACGGCTTTGCGGATGCTGGAGCGTCAGGGCGTACGACGGCCGGCCGAACATCTGGCTGTGATCCGGGACTGGCGCACGGCGGTCATTCTGGTGGGCCAATCGCCCTTGAGCCCCCTCGAACGGGACGCTATCCGGCGCTTCTGTCGAAAATGGGGTTTCGATCTGGTGCATTTGAGCGACCTGCGCCCCGGGGAGGTCAATCGTCACAGCGTGCTCGCCCGCCCCATGTTTGCCGAAGGCACGCGGAAACTGGCGGGTGAGGAACGTAGCGACTTCGTTGCCCGGTACAAATACGATCTGACGCCGCCAACGGACGACCGACCTTTCTTCGGTCAATATTTTCGCTGGCAGAGTTTGCCCGAAATTGCCTCCCTGCGCCATGCCGGGGGGATCGCTCTTTTGGATTGGGGCTATCCGCTGCTGCTGGCCACCTTGATCCAAGCCGCCGTCATAAGCGTTATCCTTATCGGTCTGCCGGTATGGTGGCGGCGGCGGCGGCCGTTCGCCGAGGACGACCGAAGCGCCCGCGAGATGTCAACGCTGCTGTATTTCATGGCCATCGGGGGCGGTTTCATCTTGGTGGAGATGGTCTTCATCCAGCGCCTCTCCGTATTTCTCCACCACCCGCTTCTGGCGGCGGCCCTGGCCCTGGCCGGATTTTTAGTTGGCGCGGGGGGCGGGAGCATCGGTGTCGACGCCGCGTTGGCTCGGGGGGTGTCCGCACCGAAATTGCTGCGATTCGCCTTGGCGGCCGTCGTTGTGATCGGTCTGCTGGCCTTCGGCGTCATGAACGCGCTGATCCATCGATTCATTGGCGAGGCGCTGATTTCCAAATTTATCGTGTCCCTCGCCGTTGTTCTGGTCTTGGCCGCCCCCATGGGGATGGCGTTCCCTCTGGGGATCCTCCTGTTGACCGCCGACCGGTCACGGCTGATTCCCTGGGCGTGGGGGATCAATGGATGCGCCACCGTGCTGGGAGCCGTCGCCGTGCCGCTGCTGGCAATTCAAACCGGATATGCGTTTATCCTGAAACTGGCGCTTATCCTCTATGCCAGCGGCCTCGTGGTGATCATCCGGTTCGGGGGATTGAAATCAAATCGAAATTCATAGCGGTTTGACATAGCGCTCGCGTTGATCGTCCGTGCCGTGCTGCATGATGGCGT
>CAYMAR010000150.1:1655-8760 GCA_964388465.1 uncultured Desulfobacteraceae bacterium | reverse complement strand
CGGATCTGAAAGAACGGCGTGTGAGCGTCCACGCCATGCATCCGGGCTGGGTGGACACCCCCGGGCTGCGGTCTTCCCTGCCGGGGTTTTATCACCTGTTGAGGCCGTTGCTGCGCACCCCGGACGAGGGCGCGGACACGATCACCTGGCTCGCGGCGTCGCCGGTCGCCGGTCGCACCAGCGGATTTTTCTGGCTGGATCGCAAGCCCCGCGCCACCCATCTCCTGCCTGGCACGCGCGAGACGGCAACCGAGCGACGGATGCTCCTGCAAGCCATCGACAGGCTGGTGGCGCCCTATCTCTGAGAAGATTCCCAACGTCGGCAGGCACCGATTGGCCTCACGGCCATGCCGTTAAGCGCCGCCCCACGGCAGCGATCCCGCCCTACAACCCGTTGGACCACAGGCCGGCATTGCCGCTGCGCGTGAGAACCAGCTGGAGGTCCCCGATGACGCGCTCCCGGAAGGCGGCCTCGCAGCTTGCCAGATAATAGCGCCACTTGCGGCGGAAGACCCGGTCGAAACCCAGGCCGCTCATCGCGTCGCGGTTGGCCTCGAAGCGTCGGCGCCAGGCCGCCAGGGTCAGAGCGTAATGGTCCCCGATATTTTCGAGGTGCTCGACCATGAGGCTGGAGTGTTTGGTCATTGTCGTTGTCAGAACGTTCAGCGAGGGCAGCAGGCCGCCGGGGAAGATATACTTGCGAATCCAATCGCTTTCCCGGCGGTAGCCCTCATAGTGCTGATCGGGAATGCTGATGGTCTGGATGACGGCGATGCCCTGGGGGGCGAGCAGCTCGTCCAGGCGTCGAAAGAAGAGCGGGTAAAAGGCGTGACCGACCGCCTCCAGCATTTCGATGGAGACGATCTTGTCGAAGCGCCCCCGGACCTGGCGGTAATCGCTCAAAACGATGCGAATGCGGTCGCTCAGCCCGGCGGCCGCGACCCGTTCGCGGGCCAGCCGCCCCTGTTCGCGGGACACCGTGATGCCGGTCACCCGGCAGCCCGTTTGGCGGGCGGCCGCAATGGCAAATCCCCCCCAGCCGCAGCCGATTTCGAGCAGGTGATCGTCGGGCCCGAGGCGGGCCTTGCCGATAATGGTGTCGTATTTGCGCTGCTGGGCCGTTTCGAGGCTTTCGCCGCCGCTTTGGTAAATGGCGCTCGAATACGACATGCTCTCGTCCAGAAACAGGCGGAAGAAGTCGTTGGAAAGATCGTAGTGCCGGCGGATGTTGCGCCGGCTGCCCCAGATGGTGTTGCGCCGCGACAGTTCCAGACCGCGGGCCAGGGCGCGCGCCAACCAGTTGGTCCGCAGACGGCCGTCGGCAAAGGCCTGGCGATTGCGAAGAAAAAAACGGACCACGGCTACCGGGTCCGGGCTGTCCCATTCGCCGTGCATGTAGGCTTCGCCGAAGCCGATGTCGCCGCCGAGCACCACACGCGCAAAGAAGCGGTCGTCGCGGACCGCGATGACGGCGGCCGGGCCCTCCCGGCGGCCGGCATAGACCTTTTCTTCACCCGTGGGCGCTTCGAGCGACAGCCGGCCGTGGTGCGTGTCCGCCAGGGCCGTTTCCACGAAGCGCCGGCAGCGGCGCTGCAGCGGGGTGGCCGCGTTGCGCCGCAGGGTCATGGGGCTGACGGGGACGGGCTTGTCGTGGTAGGCCAGATGGCGGCCGAAGCGCAATTTTAATGCCTCCCAGTAAATCCGGGGGATGGTCAGATGGGGCATGAGCGGGTGCGCCAGAACGGTTCGCAGGTGCTGCCAGGGGGTCAGCGGAATCGGACGCCCCCACAGGCGGGCCTGCAGGATTTTGCGGCCCTCGCGATGCAGGGCGATGCGCACGTCCAACTCCCGTCGGATGTCGGCCAGGTGAAAATGATAGGTGCCCCCCATCGTGTTGAAGGGCGAGACGTGGAAATGTTTGTCGGCCCGGAACCGGGCCGGAAAATAGGCGGCGGCCCCGTTTGGCACCGGCAGGACGTAGACGTGTTTTTCGCCGAATGTGTTGTTGACTTCGGCCGCGGCCCCGACCAGGGCATCCGCCGCGTCAAAGCAGTAGTAGAAGCTTACCGGATTGAAGATATAGTTGAAATAACGCGGCGAAGTCACCACCACGATGCGGGCCACGCGGCGGGTGTCGATCCGGGTGCCCAGTTGCTGCAGCAGTTTCTCGCGGATGGTCTGCGAGCCAGCCGAAAGGTAGTCGCGATCGAAAATGCTGACCGGGCGCAGGCGATTGTAGCCGAACAAGGGCAGGCGGCGATCCAGGCCGGCAAGTTCGTCCAGGTCGAAAGCATAGACATACAGGCGGTAGAGGAGTCGATGCGGGGTCGGAAAAAAACGCTCGTGCTCGACGAACCCGTTGTAGAGAACCGATGCGTTCACAGTTCACCTCCCAGCGGCGCGACCGCCTGCACGGCGGCGCGCACGGCGTCTTCGTGAAACCCGTAGCCGTGGTAGCTGCCGCAGTAGTAAGTCCGGCGGCGGCCGTTCAGGCGGTGCAGCTCGGCCTGGGTCTCGAGGCTGGCGAAGGTGTACATGGGGTGATGGTAGGTGAACGCGGCCACCGTGTCGCGCGCGGCGATCGGACGGGGCGGATTGAGGGTCACGAAATAGGATCGCCGGGTGCGCAGGTTCTGCAGGCGGTTCATGTGATAGGTCAGCGTGATCGGCGCGCGGCGGTTGTCCCCCGAAGCGCGGTAGTAATTCCAGGACGCCCAGGCGCGCCGCAGGGGCGGCATCCAGTCGCGGTTGGTGTGCAGGATCACCCGGTTGCGGCTGTAGCGCCAGGGGCCGAGCAGGCGCTTTTCGTCCGGGGTTGGATCTTCCAGCAGATGGTACGCCTCGTCGGCGTGGAGGGCGACGACGGCCATGTCGTGGCGGCGGGTGGCGCCGTCCGCCAAACGGAGGTCGACGCCGGCATCGTCGCGCTTCAGGCCGCGAACGGGCGTTTGCGTGAAGATCCGGCCGCCAAAGGTCCGGCGAAAGGCCTGGACGTAGGTGTGGCTGCCGCCGCGCACGTAATACCACTGGGGCATGTTCGTGACGCTCAGTAATCCGTGGTTTTCAAAAAAGCGCGCAAACGTCGCCATGGGAAAATCCATGACGTCCTCGTCGGGGGAAGACCAGATCGCGGCGGCCATGGGCAGAATGTAGCGGTTGCGAAAAGCCCGGCTCATTCGCATCTGCCGGAGGAAGTCGCCGAGGGTCAGGCCTTCCAATTGCTGCCGTTGCAGGCTGCGGCGGGCGGCGTGGTTGAACCGCAGAATCTCGGTCAGCATATAGAGGTGCATCGGGCTGGCCAGGTTGCGGCGCTGGGCAAACAGGGTGTTCAGGTTGCGGCTGGCATACTGGAAGCCGCTGACGGCGTTGTGGTAGCTGAATGACATATCGCTGGGGCGAATGGCCACCTCGAGTCGGCTCAGCAGCCGGTTCAAAAGCGGGTAGGTGCGGTCGTTGAGGACGATGAAACCCGTATCCACGGGGGTACCCGCATCGGGCCCGTCGGGGATGACCACCGTGTGGGTGTGGCCGCCGACGTAGTCATTGCGTTCGTAAAGGCTCACCCGGTGGCGTTGCTGCAGCAGATAGGCGGCCGTGATGCCGGCGACACCGCCACCGACAACGGCGATATCCAGATTCGTGTCAGTCATATCAATGTCCATTGCAATGATCCGGTTTTAACAACGCTTCAGTGGCAGGGCTGACGGTCGATAGCTCACTCTCACAAGCAGAATTGGATTTTTATTTCCAGGTGAACATGGCACCAAAATGGACTTCGTATCCGGGCGAATACGGCATACGGAACGATGTTGGGTATGCTTCGGCACACCACCGGAAATCAAAGACGCGCTGGTTACGACAGAATAACCGCGTTGGACTTGAATGCGAAATATTGACATCAACTTACTGCCGCCGGCGGTCATCGTCAAGATCCGACTGGTGGCGGGCAACGCCAACAGCCGCGAGCGGCAGGATTCATTTGACATGGCGTTGAGGCCCGATTAAAACTCCTCAGCTTAACGCGTCGCTCCCGGGCGATGCCTGTTGCGATTTCGATCGGAGATGTCGATGGTGATCAAGTGGAGCCTAAATGACGACGGCGGCTGTGAAGAGGATCCGCCCTGCCGGAACCCTTGGGGATGGTGTTCGACGGGACGACTTCACGTCTTTCAGTGCGATCGCCGCCGGACGCCGGCGCCACCGGGGGAGTTGCGGTGAAAACCTCCCGGTTTTTGGCCTCGGCGGTGAAATGGGCCGCCGTGCACTTTCTGGCCTCCCTTTTGATCGTCCCTGCCACGCTCAAGGCCGGGGAGGCCGGCATCGGCGTTGTGGCCGGGGTTCTGGCTTTTCTGACCAAGGTCCTGTATTTTCCCGTCCTGGGACTGGCCCTTTATCCCCGGTACTGGTTTCCAGGCCAGTGGATCTATGCGCCCATCGCCGCCAACAGCCTCATCTGGGGCCTGGCCCTGGCGGCGGCGATCATGGCCGGCCGCCGCTGGCACCAAAAATTTTCAGCACCGGACGTCTGAAGCGCGTCCGGAAAGGGAGGCGCACGCATGCTGCATCACATTGTCCTGTTCAAGTTCAAACCCGATACCGACGACGCGCAGGTTGCCGCGCTCGAGACGATGCTCGAGGCCCTGCCGGAGCAGATCATTGAAATTCAACTTTACGAATTCGGGCGGGACGTGGTGCGTTCGGACCGTTCGTATGACTTTGCCCTGGTATCGGGGTTTGCCAACCTGGCTGCCATGCAGCGTTATCAGGTGCATCCCGAGCACCAGAAGGTGATCGCGCACGTCCGTGAGATCTGCGAGGATGTTCGCGCGGTGGATTTCGAGACCCAATACGCCGCTCCCGACAAGTTGGAGGAACCCGACCCCTTCCGCGGTTTTCGGATGCCCTGAGGACCCGGCCGCGCCGACGGGGAATGTCCGCGGGTCCAAGGGCCGGTTTGGCCCCGGGGCGCCTTCGTGATATGAACACCGCAGACCAGCGCTTGGCCCCGGGGGCGATCGTCTCACGTGGCCGGCCAACACCGCCCAATGGCGGGGAACCCAATCAAAGACCAGCGATGCCCATTCTGCCGACCCTGACAAGTTGCTCAAGACGCCCCGGCCGTCTGCCGGCGGCGGGACTGATTTTGGCCCTGTTGCTCAGCGCCTGTGCGCCGCGACCGGCGCGCGTGCCGGAAGCGGTCGAAGCCACCTCGGCTGAAAGCGTCTACGCCACGGCCCAGCAGGCCTACATGCAAGGCGCTCTGCACACGGCCCTGAACTATTACCAGGTGTTGATTCAGAATTTCCCGGACAGCCCCCGTGTGCCTCAGGCCATGCTCAACATCGGCCGCATCCATATCCTCCTCGGGGATGACGAAGCCGCCCTGGAGAATTTCGCGCAGTTGCTCACGGCCCACCCGGAGACCGATGCCGCCGGTGAAGCCGGGGTGGAGATGATGGCGGTGCTCTATCGCCTGGAGCGGTATCAGGAGATTCGGAACCGCTATCCGGAACTGGCGGCGAAGGTCACGGACCCCCGGCAGCTTTACCGGCTTTACACGATCGTGGCCGATGCCCAGGCCGCCCTGCAGTCCTGGTCGGAGAGCTTTTTTTTCCATGCCCTGGCCTATCCCTTGGCGTCCGCGTCGGAACGCCCCGCCCTGAGGGACAAAATGGCCAATGCGGCCTCGTTTCTGCAAGACGAAGAAATCGAGCTGCTGCTGGGGCAGATCACGGAGAGCCCCGCGGCCGGATACCTCTTTTTCCAGTTGGCCCTGAACAAGGCCGGCGAGGGGGCTTACGACGACGCCGTTTGGCTCCTGATCCGTTTTCAGGAGCGCTTCGGGACGCATCCCAACGCGCCCCTGGCCGAAGAACTGGTCGAACAGCTGGCCGACAAGATCGCCTTCGACCGCTACACCCTTGGCTGTCTGCTGCCGCTCTCAGGCGCTTACGCGCCCTTCGGCACGCGGGCCCTGGACGGGATTCAGATGGCCTTTCATGATCTGCAGGCCATTCAGGCCGGGCTGCCCGTACGGCTGGTCGTGCGGGACACGGCCTCGGATCCCCAGGAGGCCGCCGCGGCCATGACGGCGCTTGCCGAGGCCCGGGTGGCCGGGGTGATCGGTCCCATTGCCTCGGCCGAAACCGCGGCCGAAGTCGCCCAGCAGTCCCGGATTCCCATCATGGTCCTCTCGCAGCGCGAAGGCCTGACCGACATCGGGGATTATGTGTTTCGCTATTTCATCACATCCCGTATGCAGGCCAACGCCCTGGCGGCTTACGCGGCGCAAACCCTCAATTTCCGGCGTTTTGCGATTCTCTATCCAGAGGAGAAGTACGGGCGGGAATTCCGGGATCTTTTCTGGGACGCCGTCTACCGCGAGGGGGGACGGGTGGTGGCGCTGGAGGCCTATGACCCCCAGCAGACGGATTTTGCGGCGGCCGTCAAGAAGCTCGTGGGACGCCACTACGAAATACCCGAGGATCTCAAGCCGATGCGCCGGGGGCTCGACCTGCTGGGTCCGCTGGAAGCCATCCCGGGTTACGCCCCACCGGACCCGGAGGAAGAAGTCCCGGAAACGGTGCGCACCCGTCGAAGGAAAGATCCCGAAGAGGATGAATTCAAACCGGTGGTGGATTTCGAAGCCATCTTCATTCCCGATGCGCCCCAGATGCTCGGCCTGGTCGTTCCCCAGCTGGCCTATCACGACGTGATCAACACCACGCTGCTGGGCACCAATCTCTGGTTTTCGACCAAACTCCTCGATACGGCCGGAGAGTATGTCCAGGGAGCCATTCTGACCACCGGTTTTTTCCCGGACAGCCAGGACCCGGCCGTCCGGTCCTTCGTGACCCGTTTCGAATCGATCTACGGACGCAAGCCCGGATTCATCGAGGCCACCGCCTACGATGCCGCCCGGGTGATGTTCACCACCGTCCTGCACCCCGATGCCTGGTTGCGGGCCGGCATCCGTCATCAATTGCTGAGCCTGGAGAACCAAGACGCCGTCACCGGCGCCATGCGTTTCGAGGGCAACGGTGATTCGATCCAGGCCCTGCCCCTGCTGCAGGTTCGCGAAAACGGCTTTCAGGAACTGGACCCG
>CAYMAR010000150.1:0-1555 GCA_964388465.1 uncultured Desulfobacteraceae bacterium | reverse complement strand
CCAGGCCCTGCCCCTGCTGCAGGTTCGCGAAAACGGCTTTCAGGAACTGGACCCGACCACGCCGCCGATTTGGAAACCCTGGCAGGCGGAAGTGCCGCCCGTTCCGCAACCCTGACGCCGATCCGTCCGGACAGGCACGGGCCCAAACCGCCGCGCGCGGCGTTCCCGGTCGATCCGGAATTCACCTTCGGCCAGGCCTGAATGACATTTCGATTTTGGACCCGAGCGGGCGCGATTTCAAAATCGAGCGTGTGAACCCGTACCCGGTGCGCAGCGGCACGCGCGCGATCGTCATCGCGCAATGGCCTTCAATGCCCCTTGCGAGCATTTAAGCGGCGGATACGATTCGATCGATGAAAGCCATCGTCATCAACCAATTCGGGGGATCGGAGGTCCTTGAAGTCGTTTCGGGCCACCCCGCACCTAGCCCCGGCCCTCGTCAGGTCCTCATCGCCATCCAGGCCGCCGGCATCAATCCCCTGGATTGGAAAATCCGCGAAGGCCAACTAAGGCTCCTGTTGGGAGCGCGTTTCCCAATTGTTTTAGGACATGACGTCTCGGGTGTGGTCACCGCGGTCGGTCATGAAGTGACCCGTTTTGAACCGGGCGACGAGGTCTTCGGCATGCTGGATGACGCCCCCGAACCATCCCGGACGGGATTGGCCCGCGGCGGTGGGTATGCCGAAATGGCGGTCACGCGCGAGGACACCCTGGCGCGCAAACCGCAATCCCTGTCCCATGCGCAAGCCGCTTCGGTGCCCCTGGCCGCCCTGACCGCCTATCAGGTGCTGTGCCGCAAGGCCGCAATGCGACCCGGCCATGAGGTTCTGATCAACGGCGCCTCGGGCGGCACCGGGATTTTCGCCGTCCAGATCGCCAAGGCCCTGGGCGGCGTGGTCACGGCGGTCTGCAGCGCCGGCAACCATGAACGGGTGGCCGGCCTCGGGGCCGACCGGCTCGTCGACTATCGCCGGCAGGCCATCACCGACCTCGGCCACAGGTTCGATATCATCTACGACGCCGCCGCGGCGGCGTCGTTTGCGCAGTGCCGCCCGCGATTGAAGACCTCGGGCGTGTTCATCTCCAACCTGCCCAGCGCTTCCGGCATGCTTTCGAAAATGACCGCGCCGCTTGTCCGCTTCCTCGGCGGGCGCCCACAGAATGATTTTGCCTGGGTAAAACCGGCGGGAGAGGATCTGGAGACGATTCGTCAAATGATCGATGCGGGCCGGCTTCGGACCGTCATCGATCGCACCTACGCGCCGGAGGCGATTCGCGCCGCCCACGACTACAGCCAGTCGGGACGGGTGCGCGGAAAGCTGGTCATCGATTTCAGGCCTTCCGAAAGAGCGGCCGCGACTTAAATCGGACGACACCTGCGGACCTTGCCTGTGGAGACCAAGCCATGAACAGCTATCAACGATCGACCGCCAATATCGCCGCCTGGAACCTGGAAGGATTTCACGGCATCCCGGACGAGCGCATCGCCCGGCAGGTGCAGGGCCTGGCCATGCTGGATGCCGAAGTGGTGGCGCTGGTCGAGATCAACCCCATC
>CAYMAR010000149.1:0-8787 GCA_964388465.1 uncultured Desulfobacteraceae bacterium | reverse complement strand
AAAAACGTCCAGAACCCGATTCCGTCCATGCCCGGCCATGCCCAGATGTCGGTCGATCGGCTCACGGACAAGGTGCGCGAGGCGGCTGACGCGGGCGTGCCGGCCGTGATCCTTTTCGGTCTGCCGGACAAGAAGGACCCCCTGGGCACAAGGGCTTACGCGGCCGACGGCATCGTCCCCAAAGCCGTGCGGGCCGTCAAGAAGGCCGTTGCCGACATGGCCGTGATCACGGACGTCTGCCTCTGCCAGTACACCGACCACGGCCACTGCGGCATGGTCGAAAAGGGCGTCATCGACAACGACGCCTCCCTGGACCTGCTGGCCAAGACCGCCCTGTCCCATGCCCAAGCCGGCGCCGACATGGTGGCGCCCTCGGACATGATGGACGGCCGTGTGGCCGAAATCCGCGCCCTGCTGGATGACAAGGGCTATTCCCACGTGCCCATCATGGCCTACTCGGCCAAATACTGCTCGTCGTTTTATGGTCCCTTCCGGGAGGCGGCCGATTCGGCGCCCCAGTTCGGCGACCGACGCACCTACCAGATGGACCCGGCCAATGCCCAGGAAGCCCTGCGCGAAGCCACCATGGACGTGGAGGAGGGCGCGGACATCATCATGGTCAAACCGGCCCTGCCCTACCTCGATATCATTTACCGTATCCGCGAGGAGATCGACCTGCCGGTGGCGGCCTACAACGTGAGCGGCGAATTCGCCATGATCAAGGCCGCGGCCGCGAACGGCTGGATCGACGAGCAACGCGTGATGATGGAGACCCTGACCGCCATCAAACGGGCCGGGGCCGACATGATTCTAACCTATTTCGCCATCGATGCCGCCCGTCGGCTGAAAGGATAAGGACCCATGAGTGAACACCCGCACACCGCCGCTCATCCCGGGGGCCAGCCCCACGGAGACGGCGCCGCCAAAGCCGACCCTAAAGACACCCCCTTGCGGCTCGTGGCCTGGGAGACCACCCGCAACTGCAACCTGGCCTGCAAGCACTGCCGGGCCTCGGCCGACCTGGGGCCCTTCGACGGTGAACTGGACACGGCGGCCGCCTTCCGCCTGCTGGACCAGATCGCCGAACTGGGCCGCCCCATCGTCATTCTGACCGGCGGCGAACCGCTGCTGCGCGACGACATCTTCGACATCGCCCGCTACGGCACCGACAAGGGGCTGCGCATGGTCATGGCCCCCAACGGCACCCTGATCACCCCGGAGCATGCCCGCAACATGGCCGCATCCGGCATCAAGCGCATCAGCGTCAGCCTGGACGGCGCCACCAGGGAAAAGCACGACGATTTCCGCGGAGTGCCGGGCGCCTTCGAGGGGGCCCTGCGGGGCATCGAGCTGGCCAAGAAAGCCGGGATCGAATTCCAGATCAACACCACGATCTCCAAACTCAACCTCGACCAGATCCCCAAAATCCAGGCGCTGGCCGTCAAACTCGGCGCCGTGGCCCATCACATCTTTCTCCTGGTGCCCACCGGCCGGGGCAAATACATGATCGGCCAGGAGATCGATGCCCGCGAATACGAGGAGACCCTGAACTGGTTCTATGACCAGCGCGACAAGACCCCGCTGCAGCTCAAGGCCACCTGCGCGCCCCACTACTACCGCATCCTGCGCCAACGGGCCCGGGAGGAGGGCAAGAAAGTCACCTTCGAATCCCACGGGCTGGATGCGGTCACCCGCGGCTGTCTGGGCGGCTGCGGCTTCTGCTTCATCTCCCACCGCGGCGTTGTCCAACCCTGCGGTTTTCTGCAGGTGGACAGCGGCAACGTCACCCGGGAATCCTTTGCCGACATCTGGCGGGGCTCCAAGGTTTTTCTTGCACTACGGAATTATGATGATCTAAAAGGGAAATGCGGCGAATGCGAATACAAGCGTGTATGCGGCGGCTGCCGTGCCCGGGCGTTCGAAGCCACCGGGGACATGATGGACGCAGAGCCGCTGTGCAGCTACCGCCCCCACGCCCAGAAGAAAAGTTGATTCCGAGGCCCGGCCATGAAAATCGAAGACCTGATGATCAGTGAGCCCATCACGATCACGGACGCGACCACCGTCGAAGAAGCCATCGCCTGCATGAAAACCAACTCGATCCGGCACCTGCCGGTGGTGGATGCCGATCGCAAGCTGCTCGGCTTCGTCACCCTGTCCGATCTCAAGCAGGGCCTGATCCCTTCCATGGTGAGCGATCTGACCCTGAGCGACCTGATGATCAAGAAGCCCATCACGGTGGCGCCGGAGCGCGATATCGAAATCGCCGCCCAGCTGATCTACAAGCACAAGATCGGGGGGCTGCCGGTGGTTGAGGACGGGCGGCTGGTGGGCATCATCACGGTCACCGACCTGCTGGGCGCCTTCATCAACATGATGGGGCTGCTCTCGGCCAGCTCCCGGGTGGACGTGGTGGTGGACAACCAGGCGGGCAAGCTCAAAAAAGCCATCGACATCATCAACGAGGCCGGCGGCGACATCATCAACGTGGCCATCGCCGGCCAGAACGCCGGCCATCGCACCTATTACTTCCGCCTGACGGCCTGCGACACGTCCGGCATCCGCGCCGCCTTGGAAAACGGCGGGTACCACGTTCTGGCCTCGATGGACTAAGGACGGTTTCCAAACTGGCTTGTGACCCGACCCCGGCGTTGGGCGATCGGTCGGAATATTAGAAATGCGGATATATTCTTCCGGTTTGCGACCCACAGACATAAAATATAAAGACAAGAAGTCCCGCGCAGCGGGAAGACCTCAGGGCCGCCTTGGCCTTGAACCCAAATCCTACTTTAAAAACAGCCCTTAATCACAATCTTTGTCACCAGGCCCACACGTCGGTATTTTTTCAGCGGACATCCGGATTACCTAAGTTATCACGCCATCATTTCAAACCTTGAAGTAATCGCGGTACCAGGCGATGAACTTCTCGATCCCGGTCTCGATGGGCGTGGACGGTCTGAAATCCACATCGCGCATGAGGTCGTCGATATCGGCGTAAGTCGCCGGTACGTCGCCGAGCTGCAGGGGCAGCATTTCCTTCTGCGCCTCCATGCCCAGCGCCTTCTCGATGGCCCCGATGAAGTCCATCAGTTCCACCGGGTTGTTGTTGCCGATATTGTAGTTGCGGTAGGGGGCGTAAGAGGTTCCCGGGTCGGGCGCGTCGCCCCGCCAGTCCGGGTCGGGCGCCGGCAGCCGGTGCATGACCCGGACAACCCCCTCGACGATGTCGTCGATATAGGTGAAGTCGCGCCGCATGCGGCCGTGGTTGAAGACCTGGATGGGCCGACCTTCGAGGATGGCCTTGGTGAAGAGGAACAGGGCCATGTCCGGACGGCCCCAGGGCCCGTAGACCGTGAAAAACCTGAGCCCCGTGCAGGGCAGTTGATAAAGATGGCTGTAGGTGTGGGCCATGAGTTCGTTGGATTTCTTGGAGGCGGCGTAGAGCGAGACCGGATGGTCGACGTTGTCGTGCACCGAAAAGGGCATGCGGGTGTTGGCCCCGTAGACCGAGCTGGAAGAAGCGAACACCAGGTGGCGGACATCGTTGTGGCGGCAGCACTCCAGGATGTTGACAAACCCGACGATGTTGGCATTCACGTAGGCGTGGGGGTTGACCAGCGAATAACGCACCCCAGCCTGGGCCGCCAGATTGACGACGACGTCGAATGACTGCGTCTTGAAGAGCGCTTCCAGGCCCTCGAGGTCGGCCAGGTCCTGCCGGGCGAAACGAAAACCCGGCAGCGCTTCCAGCTGCGCCAGGCGATCCTTTTTCAGATTGACATCGTAATAGTCGTTCAGGTTGTCCAACCCGACCACGCGGACACCGTCCGCCAGGAGGCGCTTGGAAAGGCTGTAGCCGATAAATCCCGCCGCACCGGTCACGAGGGCGGTTTTGAATTCAAAGGTCATCTTGTGTATCCTGTCGCTTGTGGGGTTGAAGTCCCGCAGGCCGGCGGCGGCCTGAGGATGATTTCCAGCACGCTTGAAGACCGTCGGCACAATCTGTGGCGACGCCTTGGCACTGAAATGGGAGCGTTACCACAGAATGGCCTTCAGGAACAGCGTTAAGACCCGCATCGGTGGGATACCCGCCTAAGCGGCCTTGGAGCGCTTGTGGCGCCCATTGGCTCTCCCGCGGCCACCGCGTACGATCTTGACTTAGGCAGAGGGCATTTCTACAGTACTAGTGAGCCGTCACGCGGAACGGATTCAAAACCTCATATGACGTTCGAGAACAAAATGCGGTCTGATGAAAAATCGGAGAGAAAAGCGCCATGCACATCGCGCTGAAGCTTTTTGCCACCCTGCGGGCCTACGCCCCGGAAAATGCCGAGAGCTACCCGATCGCGCCGGGGACAACCGTAAGGCAGATCATCGAAACGCTTGGGATCCCCGTCGAGGAGGCCAAACTGGTGTTTGTCAACAGCACCCGCCGGGACTTCGACACACCGCTGGCCGACGGCGACCGGGTGGGCATTTTCCCACCGGTGGGGGGAGGCTGATGGCGCCCCCGGATGCCCACGCCCGGATCAGGGCCCGCGCCATCCGGCGGATCCATCCGGACGGCTCGAGCTACCAGGCTCTGTCGGTCGAGGATGCGCGCCATCTGGCGCGTGAAACCGGCCTGCCCCCCCGCGAAATCGACATTGCCGCCCTGGAACATCACATCCTGCCGGAACGCTATGCCCGCAATGCGCATTCGCTGTCGTCGGAAGACCAGCGCCTGTTGCTGACGCGTGAATGCTGCATCGTCGGCGCAGGCGGTCTCGGGGGGACCGTGGCGGAAGTGCTCGCGCGCATCGGTGTGGGACGGCTGCACCTCATCGACGGCGACCGGTTCGAGGCCCACAACCTCAATCGACAGCGATTCGCCCACACCGGGAACCTCGGACGGCCCAAGGTAAAGGAAGCCCGCGAAGCGATCACCCGGATCAACCCCACCGTGAGTGTTACCGCCAGCGCCGTCTTTTTGTCTGCCGAGAATGCGCAAGCGCTGATCGGGGACGCGGATGTCGTGATCGACTGTCTGGACCGCCTGGATTCGCGTCTGGTGCTTCAGGCGGCCTGCCGCATCCGGCAAGTGCCGCTGGTATCGGCGGCCGTGGCCGGCATGGCCGGTCAACTGACGGTCGTCTTCCCCGAAGACGCCGGATTAGAGCGCCTCCTCGGCGACATCGGCGACATCGGCAACGCCGAAGCCCGTGGCGCCGAGACGCACCTCGGCAACCTGTCTTTTGCCGTCAGCGCCCTGGCCAGCATGGAGGCCGCCGAAGCCGTCAAAGTTCTCATGGGCCGCAGCGGCCTGCTGCGCAACCGCCTGCTGATCTTCGACCTGGCGGAACCCTATTTCGAGATCATCGCGCTGGAGTAGGTCTCCTCCCGCAGTGCCGGAGGCTTTGGGGACCCCTGGAGGGGGCTTCGAGCAAGTGCCGACGCTTAAAGGTACAGACCCTTGGTCCCGGCGCACAAGGTCGATAGGCGCGCGTCTTCTTTGGGTCCGTTCCTTCGATGGGTCCGGGCACGGACAACAGCCCCCCAAAAGACCGGCGCCACCCGCCAAAGCCCCCGCCCCGCTTACCGCAGGAACAAAACGGGCCCCGGCCTACCCAGCCTTGAGCATCTCCATGAAGGCGTCGATGCGGGTCGCCGTCGGGCCCTCGGCAAACAGGCGCTCGTCCACCATGTCGGCTTCGATCATCAGGGTCGGCAGGCCCGTTTTCTCCCGCACGATCCGCTGAATGTCGTACTGCCCCAGCGAATAGGGCTTGCAGCTGCGGTTGGAGTGCATCACCAGGCCATCCACGTTGTATTTCGCGATCATCCCCAGCACGCTGTCCGCCATGGCATCCACACCGATATTGAGATAGATGCGGCTGTAGCCCGCGGCCATGCTGTCGATAAAATCGTCTTCCTGGAGATATTGCAGCGAACGGCACCAGGCCGAGGTGTAGGTGTCTGCCACCAGGCAGGCGTTGTGGGCCGCGAATCGCTCCGATAGCCAGCGCGTGCGGAACCAGATGGGCAGGTTGTCCCACAGGAGCCGGTAATCCTCCTGCGCCACCGCACCGATGCCCGCGGCGATGCGCGCACGCATCTCCCGGAGCAGTTCGGTGTAGTAGTCCACCACGGTCTGGGTGCCGCGCAGGGTCACGATCAAGGCCAGGTGAAAAAAGGCGTCGAAGGCGCTCATGGGGGCCGGTTTGTGGGTCGTGGTGTCCAGGACGGCCTGCCAGAGGCGCTGGCCCTCGATCGAAAGCCGCCCCACCTCGCGCATGCGCTCACGGTCGAATGACCGGCCGCAATGTTCCTCCAGAAAATGGATGTACTCGTCGATCTGGCGGCGCACGTAGCGGCGGGCCTCCGCGGAGAACTCGGTGTGGCAGAACGGGGTGTCCAGAATAAAGAGCGGCACCTCGAAAAACCGGGCCTGGGCCTCGTACCACTTCAGGACCGTCCCGCAGATATTGTTGCAGCAGACGAGCATGTCGGGCCGCGGCAGCCCCCCGATGGGCCCGCCGTCCACCGGCGCGCAGGCGATGTCGGCCCGGGCGTAGGAGCAGAGATCCGGCGCGTAGCCCATCTCCTCGGATTTGCGGCACAGGTCGGCCCCCATTTTGGAAGCCCCGATCATGGCGGCGTGATTTTCCGGATAGACCGGGATCACATCCATGGCGATCAGCGGCTCCACCGGGCCGCCGCTGGTGATCCAGGCCACCTGCTTGCCCTGGTCGGCGGCGGTCTTGGCATCGATGTAGTAATTCGTCATGATCGCTTTCATCTTCTGGACGCACTTGATCTTGCGTCTTTCGCGAGCTGCGTCCGGGCCCATGTCGGCCGTGGTCATTGGCTTCTCCTGCAAAGATTGACGTGCCGGTGGGGAGGCCATCGTCTCTCCGCCGGGGATCATAGCATCTCGATAAAGGCCTCGCAGCGGGTGCGCACCTGACCGGCGCCCACTTGCTGATCCTCGATTTCAAACAGCAGGCTGGGGATGCCGGCTGCGTCCAGCATCTTTTTCATGTAGGGATAGTCGAAGGCGTGCGGGTCGCAAAACTTGAGAAGGACGAAAACGACACCCTGCGCCCGGTGCTTTTTCACGAGCGCCACCAAATGGTCGCCGCGCCGCGTCAGGTCCATGTGTTTGGCCGGGCAGACCATGCGTTCGCGGTAGCGGTCGGCGATTGCCGCCAGGGGGGTCGGTTCGTCGCCGATAACGCCGTCGAAGGACCGCGAACCGGTGCACAAATCGTCCCCGACCACATCCCCCCCCGCGGTTTCGATCAGGCTGTAGATATCCGGCATGGAACACAGCCCGCCGGAGAGGATCAGCCGCTTGCGACCCGACGGGGCGGCGCCGCGCCCGTCCAGATCCGCGACCAGTTGCTCGAGCCCGTTGACGAAAGCTTCCCGGTCCATGATCATGGCCGCACGCGCTATGGCCTGAAGCACGCTGCCGGTGAGGGCCGCCGGGTTTTCGCTGCGCAGGCGGTAGAGGTCGCGCAGCCCCTGGCGCAGTCGATTGTAGAGCCGGATGGCCGCCCGGAGCGATGCATCGGAGATGCTGACCGCCAGCCTGGCTTCCAGATCGCGCGCGAACCGCGTTACGATGTCGCGCATGTAGGCTTGAGCGCTGGGGGTATCGAGTTTGACCGGCAGCACGGCATCCAGGTGAAAGCCGTGCGGGACGTTCAGACGCCAAATATCCGAAAGGCGCTGAATGGCGTCGCAGGTGTGCGGAAAAACGACCCCGTCGGTAAAATCGAGTCGGCCCGCCAGCGCGTCTTCCAAGGCACCGCGCACCAGGCTGCAGGCGTAGCTTTGAAGATGGGTGTCCGCCGCCATGATCCGCGTGGACTGCCCGAAAATCCGCAGCGGCAGGGCCCCGGCGGCCCAGACCACTTCCTCAGGCGTATAGGAGCAGAAATGCGCCACGACCGGTTGGCGTTGCCGCTCCTTCCAGTGGGCGGCGTAGGCGTAGGGGTCACTGACGGCGTCGTGATAGAAGGGCTTGGCATCCATGGTCGCATCGATCTCCCGGAGCGTGATTGAAAGGAACGCGACGACGTGATCGCATAGTTGGCGTTCGGCATTCTTTATATCGAACGCTGGTCGTTAAATCAACTTAAAGTTGTTTTCACGTCCGGTTCATGCTACCCATGGCGAAAGCGATCCAACCGACGCTTTTCAAACCCCTCGTGGAAAAAAAGGTGCCATGAAAAAGAACAGCACGTTGCGTGAACTCAAGGTCAGGGAGCGCGAGGTCCGCCGTGACCTCATCATCGATGCGGCGCGCAAGGTTTTCGGCACGAAAACCTACGACAAGGTGAGCATGCAGGAAATCGCCAATGAAGCCGGCATCGCCAAATCGTCGATCTATACCTATTTCCAGAACCAGGAGGACCTCTTCGTCGAGGCGGCCTATCGGGATACCGGTCGCTTCGTCAGCGAGCTGGAGCGTAAAATCGAAGCGGCCCCGGAACGCGCCGCCTTCGGTACGCTGGTCGACGAATTCATCGACTACTGCACCGTCAACGCGATCTACTGGAAAATGATCACCCGCTTTTCGCTCTCCGGCGAGATCAGCAGCGCCTCGGCCCGCAAGCTGGATGTCGTGGCCCGCCGCTTCATGGACATGCTCGATCGGGTTTTTGGGGATGAAACCGACCCCGACCGGCAACGGCTATTTTCCCACGCCCTGTTTGCCGCGCTGAGCGGGATCCTGATCGCTTTCCGCAAATACCCCGGGCGCAGCGCCGAGGAAAGCCTGGCCCACATGAAAAAAATCGG
>CAYMAR010000148.1:1593-8805 GCA_964388465.1 uncultured Desulfobacteraceae bacterium | reverse complement strand
GGCTGTTAACTGTTTCCAAAATTTAGAAATTTCAGACGCCCATGAAACTTATTGCCCGCATCGACATCCTTGTAGGCCTTATTCTCATCCTCGGGGTAGATCTTCTTATTCTACCACGGGGCAAGGGGTTGATACCGGCTTAAAGCAGAAAATCCGCAAACACCAAATCCGTTATCAGCCCCAAGCTGGTAACGGTTTTTTTTTGAGGAGAACCGTCGATGAAAAGTGATCAGGTCAAAGCCGGCATCGAGAGAGCCCCGCATCGCGCCCTGTTCAAGGCGATCGGCTATACCGACCAGGAGATCGGGCGCCCCCTGATCGGCATCGCCAACGCCGCCAACCAGGTTATTCCCGGGCACGCCCACCTGGACACGGTGGCCGCGGCCGTCAAGACCGGCATTTACATGGCCGGGGGCACGCCCATCGATTTCGGTACCATCGGGGTTTGCGACGGCATTGCCATGAATCACACCGGCATGAAGTATTCCCTGGGCAGCCGCGAGTTGATCGCCGACTCCATCGAGATCATGGCCATCGCCCATGCGTTCGACGCCCTGGTGCTCGTGCCCAACTGTGACAAGATCGTCCCGGGCATGCTGATGGCCGCCGCCCGTCTCGACCTGCCGGCCATCGTGGTGAGCGGCGGCCCCATGCTGGCCGGTGAACACCCCACCTGCGCCGGCGAGAAGGTCGACCTGATCAGCGTGTTCGAAGCCGTGGGCGCCGTCAAGGCCGGCCGCATGAGCGAGGCCGAACTGGCGGCCATCGAAGAGGCCGCCTGTCCCACCTGCGGCTCCTGTTCCGGCATGTTCACGGCCAATTCGATGAACTGCCTGAGCGAAGCCATCGGCATGGCCCTGCCCGGCAATGGCACCATCCCGGCGGTGTACGCCGCCCGCACACGCCTGGCCAAACAGGCCGGCATGCGCGCCGTCGAACTGGCCCGGGAGGGGATCACGCCGCGGCAGATCATGACGCCAGCCGCCTTTCGCAACGCCCTCACGGTGGACATGGCCCTGGGCTGTTCCACCAACACCGTGCTGCACCTGACAGCCCTGGCCCACGAAGCCGGCGTGCGCATGGATCTCGATATGATCAATACGGTCAGCGGAAAGACCCCGCACCTGTGCTCGCTGAGCCCCGGCGGGGAGCACCACATTGAAAACCTGCACCGGGCCGGGGGGATCGCCGCCGTGCTCAAGCAGCTGGACGCCGGCGGTCTGATCGACACGACTTGCATCACCGTGGGCGGTACGCACGTGGCCGACACGATTGCCGCGGCGGTGGTGCGCGACGACGAGGTGATCCGCCCGCTCACACGCCCCCATCACGCCACAGGCGGTCTGGCCGTCCTGTTCGGCAACCTGGCGCCGGAGGGCTGCGTCGTCAAACAGACCGCTGTGCGCGAGGAAATGCTGCGCCACAAGGGCCCCGCCCGCGTTTTCGACGCCGAGGAGGACGCCAGCCGGGCCATCATGGCGGGCGACATCCGCAAGGGCGATGTCGTCGTCATCCGCTACGAGGGGCCCAGGGGCGGTCCCGGAATGCGCGAGATGCTGACCCCGACATCGGCCATCGCCGGCATGGGGCTGGACGCCCATGTAGCGCTGATCACCGACGGCCGGTTTTCCGGTGGAACCCGCGGGGCCGCCATCGGGCACATCTCGCCCGAGGCCATGCAGGGCGGACCCCTGGCGATTGTTCGCGAAGGCGAGACGATCGCCGTCGACATCCCGGCCCAAACGATCACCCTGGACCTGCCGGAGGCGGAAATCGAAAGCCGCCTGCAGGCCTGGCAGCCACCCGCACCCAAAATCACCAACGGCTACATGGCCCGCTACGCCCGCCAGGTCGCCTCGGCGGCGCAGGGGGCGATCGTGTCCTAATGTCAACCTTATCGAGGAGTGCACAACCATGGAAATGACCGGAGCCCAGATCCTGATGGCCGTCCTGAAAGAAGAAGCGGTCGACACCGTTTTCGGCTTTCCGGGGGGCGCCGTCATCGACATCTACGACGAGCTGGTCAAAACCGATATCCGCCATATTCTGGTGCGCCACGAGCAAGGCGCCGTCCATGCCGCCGACGGCTACGCCCGGGCCAGCGGGAAAGCCGGCGTCTGCCTGGTCACCTCGGGTCCTGGCGCCACGAATACGGTGACCGGCATCGCCACGGCCTACATGGATTCGATCCCGATGGTTATCATCACCGGGCAGGTGCCGACGCACCTGATCGGCAACGACGCCTTCCAGGAGGTCGACATCGTCGGCATCACGCGTCCCTGCACGAAACACAACTATCTGGTCAAATCCGTGGAAGACCTGGCCCGGACCATGCGCGAAGCCTTCTACCTGGCGCGCTCGGGACGCCCCGGACCTGTACTGGTGGACATCCCCAAGGACGTGGCCAACCAGACGGCCGTGTTCAAGCCCCAAGAAGAGATCAAAATCAAGTCCTACCAGCCCACCTATCGCCCCAACATGAAACAGCTTAAAAAGATCGTGGGGCTGGTCAAGAAGGCCCGGCGTCCGCTGCTCTTTGGCGGCGGGGGCGTCATCCTGTCCAGCGCGGCCGAAGCCTTCACGACCTTCGCCCGCCAGACGCATACACCGGTCACCACCACCCTGATGGGCCTGGGCGCCTTCCCCGGCTCGGATCCCCTCTGGCTGGGCATGATCGGCATGCACGGCACCTACCGGGCCAACATGTCCACCGGGGCCTGTGATCTGCTGATCGCTATCGGCGTGCGCTTCGACGACCGCGTGACCGGCAAGATCGAGACCTTTGCCGGCAGCGCCCAGATCGTGCACATCGATATCGACCCCACCTCCATCCGCAAGAACGTGGGTGTCGCCATCCCGGTGGTGGGCGACTGCCGGGAAGCGCTGAACGAGCTCAACCGCATGATTACCGAAGACAATCAGAATGCCTTCGAAGAAAATCATCGGGAATGGCTGGAGCAGATCGATGCCTGGAAAAAACAGCACCGCATGGCCTACGACCAGGGGAGCGAAACCATCAAGCCCCAGTTCGTAATCGACAAACTCTTCGAGCTCACCCAGGGCAAGGCCATCATCACCACCGAAGTGGGACAGAACCAGATGTGGGCCGCCCAGTTCTATCATTTCGACGGCCCGCGCCAGTTCATTACCTCGGGGGGATTGGGCACCATGGGATTCGGTCTGCCGGCGGCGATCGGGGCCAAGGCCGCCCAGCCCGAAAGCACCGTGATCGACATCGCCGGCGACGGCAGCATCCAAATGAATATCCAGGAGATGGCCACCGCCATGCAGTCCTGCCTGCCGGTCAAGGTCCTGATCCTGAACAACGGCTATCTCGGCATGGTGCGGCAATGGCAGGAGCTGTTCTATGAAAAACGCTACGCCTGCACGACCATGGACCACCAGCCCGATTTCGTCAAGCTGGCCGAAGCCTTCGGCGCGGTGGGCCTGCGCGCCACCCGGCCGGAGGAAGTCATCCCGGTGCTCAAGGAGGGCCTGGCCTGCGAGGTGCCTGTGATCATGGATTTCGTGGTCGAGAAGGAAGAGAGCGTCTACCCCATGGTGCCGGCGGGCGCCAATATCACCGAAATGCTGCTGGTTTAGCGGAAGGCCTCATGCAAGAAGACAAACACGTCATAACCATGCTGGTGGACAACGAACCCGGCGTCCTCTCGCGGGTGGTGGGCCTTTTCAGCGGGCGGGGTTTCAACATCGAAAGCCTGTGCGTGGCCGAAACCGTGACCCCGGGCATTTCACGCATTACCATCGTCACCAAGGCCAACCCGCCGGTGGTTGAGCAGATCGAAAAACAACTCAACAAACTGATCAACGTGATCAAGGTGCGGGACCTGACCCACCAGGCGTCGGTCATGCGGGAGATGGCCCTGATCTGTGTCCGCGCCGCGCCCGAATATCGCGCCGAGATCCTGCGCATCGTCGACATTTTCCGCTGCAAGGTGATCGACGTCGGCCTGGAGCACTACATCATCGAGGTCACCGGCGACGAGGGCAAGATGACCGCCCTGCTCAACCTGCTGCGGCCCATGGGCATCAAAAAGATTGCCCGCACCGGAACGATCGCCCTGCTGCGCGAGCCCAAATGAGCCTTCCCGGGCGACGCGCATCAGCGTTTGGAGATTAATTTGAAGCATCGCTAAAGATGTTCAACCCATTTGGAGGAAAGACCGATGGCGCAGATTGATTTTGGAGGAGTCGTAGAGGAAGTCATCACCGCGGAAGAATTCACCCTGGACGAAGCCCGGGCGCTGCTGGGCCAAGAGACGGTGGCCGTGCTGGGCTACGGCGTCCAGGGACCCGGCCAGGCCCTCAACATGCGCGACAACGGTGTCAGCGTCATCGTCGGCCAGCGCGAAGGCGGCGCCTCCTGGGAGCGGGCCGTGGCCGACGGCTTCGTGCCGGGCGAGACGCTCTTCCCGGTCGAGGAGGCGGCACGGCGCGGCACGATTATCCAATATCTGCTCTCCGACGCCGGCCAAGCCGCCATGTGGCCCCAGATCAAGGCATGCCTCAACCCGGGGGATGCGCTTTACTTCTCCCACGGCTTTTCGGTGGTCTTCAACGAGCAGACCGGGGTCGTCCCGCCGGAAGACGTGGACGTCATCCTGGTGGCCCCCAAGGGGTCGGGCACCACCGTGCGCCGCAACTTCCTGGACGGCAGCGGCATCAACTCGAGCTTCGCCGTCTTCCAGGACCACACCGGGCGCGCCCGCAAGCGCGCCCTGGCCACGGGCATCGCCATCGGCTCCGGATACCTCTTCCCGACCACGTTCGAAAAAGAGGTTCACAGCGACCTGACCGGCGAACGCGGCGTGCTCATGGGCTGCCTGGCCGGCGTCATGGAAGCCCAGTACAACCTCCTGCGCAAACACGGGCACAGCCCCAGCGAGGCGTTCAACGAGACGGTGGAAGAACTCACGCAGAGCCTGATCCGCCTGGTGGCCGAAAACGGCATGGATTGGATGTTCGCCAACTGCAGCACCACGGCCCAGCGCGGCGCGCTGGACTGGGCCCCCCGCTTTCGCGACGCCGTCGTCCCGGTGTTCGACCAGCTCTATGCGGCGGTGGTCTCGGGCCAGGAGACCCAGCGGGTCATGGAAGCCTGCAGCACACCCGACTACCGCGAAAAGCTCGAAACCGAACTGAACACGCTCGGCGATTCCGAGATGTGGCGCGCCGGTGCAGCGGTGCGCGCGCTGCGCCCCGAAAACCGGCGCAATCAACCGTAAACCGCGCATGCACAAGGCAGGAATGGAAGCCCCTATGGAGACCATGCGGATATACGACACCACCCTGCGGGACGGCACCCAAGGCGAGAACATCAGCTTTTCAGCCGACGAAAAACTGGCCATCGCCCGACGTCTGGACGAGATGGGGGTGCACTACGTGGAAGGCGGATGGCCCGGCTCCAACCCGCGGGACATGCATTTCTTCGATCTGGCCCGGAGGGAGACCTTCGAAACCACCCGCCTGGCGGCCTTTGGGGCCACCCGGCGGCCCGGCCTCGCCGTGGCGGACGACGCCAACGTACAGGCCCTGATCGCCAGCGGCGCACCGGCCGTGGCCATTTTCGGCAAGAGCTGGGACCTGCACGTCACCCAGATCATGAACAACACTCTGGAAGAAAACCTGGCCATGATCGGCGACACCGTGGGCTTCCTGAAATCCCACGGGCGCGAGGTGATCTATGATGCCGAGCATTTCTTCGACGGCTTCCGCGCGGACGAGGCCTATGCCCTGAAAACCCTCGAAGCGGCGACGACGGCCGGCGCCGACTGGATCGTTCTGTGCGACACCAACGGGGGCTCCATGATCTATGACGTGGAAGCGGCCACCGGCCGGGTTAAAGCCTTCATCGACCGGTTGGCCATTTCCCGCCCCCCGGGCATCGGCATCCACACCCACAACGACAGCGCCATGGCCGTGGCCAATGCCATCGTGGCGGTCAGGGCCGGCGCCCGTATGGTGCACGGCACGATCAACGGCTACGGAGAGCGCTGCGGCAACGCCGACCTGACGTCCCTCATCCCGATCCTCAAACTCAAGATGGGATACGACTGCATTTCCGATGCAAATCTGGCACGGCTCAAAAATCTCTCGCGCTTCGTGAGTGAAACCGCCAACCAGGTGCCCAGCGGCAACCGCCCTTTCGTGGGCCGCAGCGCGTTTGCGCACAAGGGCGGGATCCACGTCAGCGCCATCATGAAAAATCCGCGGGCCTATGAGCACACGACACCAGACATGGTGGGCAATCGCCGCCGCGTGCTGATTTCGGATCTGGCCGGCAAGAGCAATGTGGAGTACAAGGCCCAGGAGCTGGGCGTGGCCCTGGGCGGCAACGGCCACGACAGTCGCGTCATCGTGGACCGCATCAAGGCGCTGGAGGAGCAGGGCTATCAATTCGACGTGGCCGACGGATCGTTCAAGATCCTGGTGGAAAAATTCACCGAACAGTTCCGCCCGCTTTTCGACCTCGAATCCTTTCGCGTATCGATCGAGAAGAACAAGGATCGCCCCTGCACGGCCCACGCCACCATCAAGATCGGCGTCGGCGACAGCGAAGAGATCACGGCCGCCGAAGGCCAAGGCCCGGTGAGCGCGCTGGACAACGCCCTGCGCAAGGCGCTGGGACGCTTTTTCCCCGACCTGGACAGCATGCGCCTGGTGGACTTCAAGGTGCGCGTCATCGACGGCCGCGAAGGCACCGAGGCCCGCGTACGCGTGCTGATCGAGTCCCGCGACCAGGACGAAGTCTGGAGCACCATCGGCGTTTCGGAAGACATAATCGAGGCCAGCTGGCAGGCCCTGGCCGACAGTTTTCAGTACAAGCTGGCCAAGGCGCAGAAGTCGCGCGCAACCGACCGCCAGTCGGCCGCCGCCGGCTAAACGACAACTTTGGGCCGGCCGGCCGCTTTCAGCGCCGCGAACGCCCGGTGATCTACAGGGGAAGCCAAATGTCACCACGAAAAGCAGGAAGGTTCAACGCCGCAGGGTATGCGGATCATCGCGCCCTGCGGCCCATGCTCCGGGCCGGTTCGAGCATCGCGAGCGCCGAACGAATCGTTAACCCAACCACAGCCGGCCGTTGAAACCGTGCCGGCCGGCTGAGTCCACAGGAGCATCGCATGAACGCCAACGACCCGAATCGCGTCATCATATTTGACACCACCCTGCGCGACGGCGAGCAGTCGCCGG
>CAYMAR010000148.1:0-1493 GCA_964388465.1 uncultured Desulfobacteraceae bacterium | reverse complement strand
CCGAATCGCGTCATCATATTTGACACCACCCTGCGCGACGGCGAGCAGTCGCCGGGCGCCAGCATGAATACGGCCGAAAAACTGCGCCTGGCCAAGCAGCTCGAAAAACTGGGCGTCGATGTCATCGAAGCCGGATTTCCGGCGGCTTCGGACGGGGATTTCGAAGCCGTCACCGCCATTGCCAAGGCCCTGCGCCATGTCCAGGTCACCGGCCTGGCCCGCGCTTCCCGCGGGGATATCGACCGGGCCTGGGAGGCCGTCAAGCATGCCGCGCACCCCCGCATCCACACGTTTATCGCCACTTCCGACATCCATCTGAAGTACAAGCTCAAGATGAGCCGCGAAGAAGTCGTCGCGGCGGCCGTGGCGGCGGTGCGCCACGCCAAAAGCTATACCGACAACGTCGAATTCTCGGCCGAAGACGGCTCCCGCAGCGACCGCGATTTTCTCTGCCAGGTCTTCGAGGCCGCCATCGCGGCCGGTGCCACCACGATCAACCTGCCGGACACGGTGGGCTATGCCGTGCCGGACGAATTCGGCGACATGGTGCGCCACATCCGCGAGAAGACCCCCAATATCGACCAGGCGGTCTTCAGCGTGCACTGCCACAACGACCTGGGGCTGGCCACGGCCAACACGATCGCCGCCATCCAGGCCGGCGCCCGCCAGGCCGAGGTGACCATCAACGGCATCGGCGAGCGGGCCGGGAACACCTCGATGGAAGAACTTGTCATGGCCCTGCACACCCGCAAGAACCACATGCAACTCAGCTGCGGCGTGAGGACCGAGCATATCCATGCCAGCAGCCGTCTCGTCAGCATGATCACCGGTATCATGGTCCAGCCCAACAAAGCCATCGTGGGCGCCAACGCTTTTGCCCACGAGGCCGGCATCCATCAGGACGGGATTCTGAAAAACCCGATGACCTACGAGATCATGCGCCCGGAGACCATCGGCTTGAGCCACAACAAGCTCGTGCTCGGCAAGCATTCGGGCCGGCACGCCCTGCACGATCATCTCAAGGAGCTGGGCTACGAACTGAGTGAAGAAGAGCTGAACACCGTTTTCAAGCAGTTCAAGGATCTGGCCGACAAAAAGAAACACATTTTGGACGAGGACCTGGAGGTCCTGGTGACCGAGGAATTTCTGCGCACCGCCGATGTTTTCCAGCTGCAGTACCTGCACGTGACGGCCGGCACCACGGTCCTGCCCATGGCCAGCCTGGAACTCAAGATCAACGATCGCCCGGTGCGGGCGGCCGGCTACGGCAACGGACCCATCGATGCGGCCTTCAACACCATCGCCAAGCTGACCGGCACCCGGTCCGAACTGCTGCGCTTCACCGTCAGCGCCCTGAGCGGGGGTACCGACGCCCAGGGCGAGGTGACCGTGCGCCTGCGCGAAAACGGGCTGGTGGCCCTGGGCAAGGGCGCCGACCCCGACATCATCACGGCCAGCGCCAAAGCCTACCTCAACGGTCTGAACCGGCTCGA
>CAYMAR010000147.1:0-8849 GCA_964388465.1 uncultured Desulfobacteraceae bacterium | reverse complement strand
GACGGCCAGTTCTGGCGACAAAGCGACGCGACCACACGACGTCTTTTCGTCTACGGCTTCATGCGCGGGGTCGTTCAGGGCCAGGATCGCGTGGCGCGGCAATTGCTGCTAAAGGCCCGCACGGGGGAATTCCGCCCGGAGTGTCACCAAGCCGTTTCCAAAAACGCCAATCGGCTGGAAACCGAAATGACCCAAATGGACCGGCACCTCTTTATCGGTGCCCTGGATGCATTTTACGCGATACCATCCAACCGCGCGCTGGAACTCAAATGGGCCGTGCTGGTGGTGATGCAGCAGTTGAAGGGGACGGCTACCGAAGATATCGAACGCACCATCGAAGAACTGAAACAGCATGCGCCTTAATTGCCAAGGTGACGATACACGTTTGTGCGAACCCGCTCATCCATCGATTTGGCGCTGCGCGACATACGCCACGACCTCGCTGGTGGAAAGCTTGCGACTTCCCGGGCCGACCCGGATGAAAAATTCCTCTTCCTTGCCCATTTTCAGAAAGACCGGTTGCGAGGAAGGGCGGCAGTGGACCACCAGCGCCTTGCGCCCCTCGGCGGCCGCCAGATAATAGCGGATGCAGGCACAGTGCGCCAGACCGACGTGCTGCTGCAGGCGGTTGTTGACATGCAGCAGATACTTGTCTTCGTTTTCGAAGCGATCCGGCTCGATGCCCACTATCGTGCCGGCATCATCCACACCGACGACCAGCGTTCCGCCGTTGCTGTTCAGGAAGGCCACCACCGTTTTCAACCAGGCCTTTTCGATGACACGCTCATTCCGATCGGTCTTCAAATTCCAGCGAAGCGTGGATTTGAATTCCACCCGATCATTTTCCCCCTTGGCGATGATGTCGGCCAGGGATTGTTCGGCGCCCTCCCGGCCGTCATCTTGGGCCAAACCGGCGTCACGCAGCTGCGAGGTAAGCATCCGGTTTTCGCGAAGCAGATCCTTCTGCCGCTGCTGAACGGCCAACTGGCGTGTGACCCGTGCCGCTATTTCATCCGGATCGAACGGCTTGGTGATAAAATCAACGGCCCCCAGGGACAATCCCTTGACCTTGTCGGCCGTACTTTGCAGCGCCGTTAGAAAAATGACGGCGATATCCCGTGTGGCCGGATCGGCTTTGAGCCGACGGCAGGTTTCGTAACCGTCGATTCCCGGCATCTGGATATCGAGCAGAATCAGCGTCGGATGCGCCTTGGCCGCGATGCGGATGGCATCGAGGCCGGAGCGGGCCGCAAGCAATGTATGCCCCAGGTCCCTGATGCTTTCGGTCAGTACCTTGAGGTTCAAGGCATCGTCATCCACCATCAGGATGGATAGGGCGGCTTCTCCCGCCGTGTTTTTATCCACACGGGAGGCATCGGCGTTATCGGTCATCGGCTTGGTTCCATTCGCATCTGCTCCGGCGCACCCCGTGCGGCCACCCGCAACCATTGGCCGGGATCTCGCATGGGCGCCTGGGCGGTGTCGGCGTTCGCGACCGAACGCGGGATCGCTCCGCGGGCAGCCCGCATTCCGGCAATGCGGGCGGGTGTTTGCGAGTGAGTTGGTTTTAATGAAGATGGGGCGGCCTGTCAATTTGGAGCTCCGCTCCGACCTTGATTCTTGCCATGGGTATTGTTAGCATCGGCGGCGAACCCCGTGGACTTCAGGCAACCGGCCCTGCGGAAGGAATCGTTTTTGACTGCGGAAATCATCACCGTTTTCACCATTCTCGGCATATCCGTCGTTCTGCTCGTAACCGAATGGATTCCGATGGAGGTCACCGCCCTGTTAACGCTTGGGGCGACCGCGCTGGCGGGACTCGTGTCGCCCGAAGAGGCTCTGGCGGGCTTCAGCAATCCGGCCGTGATAACGGTGTGGGCCGTATTTATCCTCAGCGGCGGCCTCACCCGCACCGGCGTGGCCACCATGATTGGACAACTGGTGCTGCGGCTTTCCGGCCGCAGCGAAACGATGCTCGTGGCGGTCATCATGACCTGCGCCGGCATCATGTCGGCCATCATGAACAATGTGGCCGTCGCCGCCCTGATGATGCCGGTCGTCATGGACATTGCCCGAAGCAAGGGCATACCGGCTTCGCGTCTGCTTCTGCCATTGGCGTATGGCTCCCTTTTGGGTGGGCTGACGACCAAGATCGGCACGCCACCCAACATCCTGGTCAGCGGCGCGCTGAGCGACAACGGCCTGGTGCCTTTTGCGCTTTTCGATTTCACCCCGGTCGGCATGGCCGTTTTTGTCGTCGGCGTCGCTTTCACCGCCTTGCTCGGGCGGCGTTTCCTGCCCAGCCGCAACATGCAGCATGATCCCCAGCAGGCGGATGGAACGCCGCTGAATGAACAGTACCGGCTGAGGGAGCGCATGCTGCGCCTGGTCGTGCCCCACGGTTCGATCCTAACGGGGAAAACATTGGCGGAAAGCCGCATCGGCACGATTCTGGGTGTGAACGTGGTGGGCATCAGCCGGCAGGGACGCGTCTTGGCCGCCCCTTCCCCCGCGGAGACGCTCCAGGCGGAGGATCGGCTCATCGTCGAAAGCGGTGTCGGCGGTATCGCCAAATTGCGCGATGCCCTCAACAGCTTAGGACAGCTGCGCGTCGAACCGCCCTCCGCCCGGCTGACCCAACTGCTGGAAGAAAGCATCACCCTGGCGGAAATGACAGTGGCCGCAGACGCCGGCATTATCGGCCGCACCCTGCGTGATCTCGACTTTCGCAAAAGCTACGGGCTCAACGTGCTGGAGATCAGTCGGGAAGGCCGCATTCATCGTGCCGGTCTGCCCGACCGGCGCCTAAAGGCGGGCGACACCCTGCTTGTGCAGGGCTCGCCTTCCGAGTGGCCCGCGCTGCAACAATCTAAAAACTTCATATTATTTAAGGATGTTTATTATGATTCCTTAATAAATCACTCCAACTTTTTAAGCCGTATCCTCATCATGCGGGTCCATGGCGGTTCCAACCTGATCGGACGCTCGCTGGCAGACAGCCGCCTCGGTGCGGCCTTGAGAATCGGTGTATTGGCCATCCTCAGGGAAGACCAGCCGCTTCCCATGCCCGAACCGTCCACCCGCCTGCAGGCGGATGATCTGCTCATGGTGATCGGGCGGCCCGAATATGTGGATTTGTTTTCGGCCCTCACGGATTTTGAGGTGGAACCGGCCGTGGCGTCTGAACTCAAAGCGCTGGAGTCCGAAGATTTTGGACTGGTGGAGGCCATGCTCTCGCCCCACACGACCCTGGCGGGCAAAACCCTGCGGGAATTGAACTTCCGCAGGAAATACGGTCTGAATGTCCTGGCCATCTGGCGGGAGGGGCACATCCACCGCGCGGATTATCTGCGCGACATGGCGCTACGCTTCGGCGATGCGCTGCTGCTCTACGGCGCGCGGCGCAATTTTGAAATCCTCGGTCGCGAGCCCGATTTCCTGGTGTTGACCGAATCCGCTCAGGAACGCCCCAACCTTTCCAAAGCCAAGATCTCGGTTCCCATCATGGCGGCCGTGCTCCTGCCGGTGATGATGGGTTGGATGCCGATCTATCTTTCGGCCGTCATCGGCGCAGCCGTCATGGTGCTGACCCGCTGCCTGACCATGGAGGAAGCCTACCGGGCGATCGAGTGGAAAGGCATTTTTCTGATTGCCGGGATGCTCCCGCTGGGCGATGCACTCAACCACACGGGCGCTGCCCGCTTTCTGGCCACCGGTGTGGTCGAAGCGGTGGGTTCGCTGGGGCCGACGGCGGTCATGGCCGGACTGATGGTGTTGACCTTCGCGGCGACATGCGTCATACCGACGGCGGCCCTGGTGGTCTTGATGGTGCCGATCATCCTGAGTACCGCCGCCGACATGGGCGTGGCCCCCTACCCGATGATGATGGCCATGGCCATGGCGGCATCGGCGAGTTTCATGACCCCCATATCGCACCCGGCCAATGTGATGGTCATGGGCCCGGGAGGATATCGTTTCAGCGACTATCTCAAACTGGGGATCCCCCTCACCCTGGTGGTGATGATTACCGTCATGGCCGTGCTGCCGCTGTTCTGGCCTTTCAAATGAGAAGGCGATGCCGACAGAGCGAACCTGCCTTTTCGCAACCACCAACCGGAAAATGGCCATCGGATTCCGACGATAGCACGTGACGAGGAAAACCCACGGCCAGCGATAGAGATACGACGTGATTCTGACCATCGCATTCATCACCATCGGCTTCTTCCTGCTGTACAAAGGTGGTGACTTTCTGGTCACCGGGGCCGCCGGCATCGCTCAAAAGAAAAACATCCCCGCCTTTATCGTGGGCATTACCCTCGTGGCCTTCGGCACCAGCGCGCCGGAGCTGTTCTTCAACGTCATCTCGGCGCTGCACGGCAATACCGAATTCGCGCTCAGCAATGTATCCGGAAGCAACCTGATCAATATCGCCATAGGAATCGGCGTCAGCGCCCTGGTTTCCCCACTGGCGGTGACCCGCCAGAAATTCAGCAAGGATCTCACCTTCCTGTGTGCGGGGCCGATCACGGCGGCGGTGTGCGTATTCTTCTCGTCCGCCACCGCCCTGGATATCGGTCACGGCCTGCTGCTTTTTACCGGGTTTGGACTCTATATCTACCTGACCGGAAAAAAAATGGCCGCACACAACCAGACGCTGCCTGCGGCCGCCGCGCAAACCAGCGCGAACGATTCATGCCGCCGCGAATGGATCATCTTCACGCTGGGGGGTATCATGCTTTATGTGGGGGGTGAGGTCATCTATCGCAATGCGCTTAAAATCGTCAGCTATTTCGGTCTTTCGGAATCGATCGTGGGGTTGACCGTCATCGCCGTGGGCACCTCGATCCCGGATTGCGCCGCCAGCATCATTGCCACGGCCAAAAATCAAAAGGACATCGCCGTCGGCAACATCCTGGGCAGCAATATCTTCAACATCTTCCTGGTGCTGGCTTCCACGATCATGGTTTACGGCCAACCCATCGTATTCAGCACGAGCAACTATTTCGACTATGCCACCGTGGCCATTTTATCCATCCTTTTTGCCGCCCACGCCCTTTTCCACCAGACGGTCGGACGGGTTATGGGCGCCTTTTTGCTGCTCTGCTATCCGGCGATTCTCTCCATCCGTATCGCCTTTTTCAACGTCTGAAGGGTGCGTATGCCGGACATTGTTTTGCATTGCCGGCCACGCGTGCAGCGCATTTCGTAAGCGCCTTCGCGGGCGACCGCAAACCACGCGGCGCACTCACCGGAGCCGGGGGCGATACATTCGCCTGCCCGGCCGGCCCCCGTCGTCAGCGCCGTTCGCGCTCCTTCTGGATCGACTCGTAGGCCGTCTGAATTTCGCGGAATTTGTCCTGGGCGAAACGGGTAAATTCTTCCGGCAGCCCTTTGGCGGCAATCCGGTCGGGATGGTATTCCTTGACGAGGGTCCGGTAACGGTGCTTGATCTCTTCGTTGGATGCGTCCGGTCTGATACCCAGAATATGGTAGGCGTTCTCGTCGGTGCCGCGATAGCGTGCACGCAGGTTGTGGTAATGCTGGTCGCTGAATCCGAAAATCCGGGCGGCGCTCTGGATGAGTTTGTCCTCCTCGGGGCTGAAGCGCCCGTCGGCCAGGGCCACCCGCATCAGGATATCCAGCATGAACTCCAGCAACTGGGGATTGGCGTGGAACGCGCCGTAGAACTGCCGCGCGTAGTCTTCAAAGGCATCCGGTGCTTCGAGGGCCGCCTCGAAAATGCGGATGGCGACCTGGCGGCTCTGAAAACCCAGGCGCAGTTCGTTTTGCATAAATTTTTCGATGGCGGCAATTTCGTCGCGGCTCACCTGGCCGTCTGCACGGGCGATCTTGGCAAGCATGGAAAACGTGGCCACGAAAAACGTCATCTGCGCGCCTTCGGCCGGGGACAAAGTCGGTCTGGGTTGACCGCCGTCTTCCAGAACCAACTGGTTGGCCTTGTCAAAAAAATGACCGAACGCCGCGCCGGCAATCGCCCCCAACGGTCCGCCCAGTGCCATGCCAATGGTGCCGCCGATAATTTTTCCGAACCAGCCCATGAATTCCCCTCTTCTTTGATGAAATCCGGAAACGCGTTGGTTAGATCAACCGCAATGTGTGCGTGCGTCTGAGTTCCCGGACCAGGTGATCGATGATCAGGGCCGCGATGTCTTCGTCGGCCAAGTGGCGGCGGTCGGCCGCCATGCTGCACGATTGGGTGAGATCGGGATTGCCCTCCCAGATGCCGAAATGCTTCTGGATATAACGACCCAGCGTTGGCATCAGACCGGTGATCTCATCAGCGCGCATGTTGGCGATGGTGACCTTGTCCTTGAGCGGCAGTTCCCGCTGCAGGCGCTCCACCGCCTCGTCCAGCGACCGGGGCCGGGCGCCAACCGTGCCTGACGCTGAAGGGGTCTCCCCCGGTTCGACCATCATGAGCGTCCACCAGGCCGCGCGGAAGCACTCCATGGTATCCCGGTAGATCGTGGGCTGATCCTTCTCCCGAGGACCGGTGATGAACAGGATTTCCACCCGTCGCGATTTAAGCCAGGAATTGATCAGCAGGGAGGATTGGAAACGGGTGTAGCGATCCAGGTCGAGCGCCAGACAGGGACGCTGTCGGGCCCGCGCACGGGCGTGCACCGCTGCGGCCGCACCGGTGAGCGAGCCCCGGGCGATCAGCAGTACGCCGTCCGCCATCTCGATATTGGGATGGGCGCTGACAAGACCGTCGGCAAAAGCCATTTCCTTCAGACGGTAATGCTCGGGCAGCCGTCCATCGTCCACCAGGCGACCCGGCGCGACCCAGCCGCCGTGGGCAATGCCCAGTTGAATCGCCAGATCGAGTGCCGCCCGCTCGACACCGCTCTGGCCCCCGCTGATGATTTTGCGCACGACCATGCGTCTCTCCTATATGGCTGGCCACCACCCGTTTATGCAGCCATTCCGGCATTTAGCACAATTGTCGCTGGGTCACAATTTGCACTTGCGCCAAGCGGCTTATAGAACGGCGATAAATGGCAATCCGGCCGGACGCCCATGGTTGAAGACCGGCGAAAACGGGAGATGTCGAACGGTCCCCCTATGGAGGCAAAGCGGAATTTATTGAAATGATAGGGTAAGCCGCGAAATGCAAAAGGGCTTTCCGGTACAGTGCGGTCATCGGAAAACCCTTCGTACAATCGGTGGTGCCGAAGAGAGGACTCGAACCTCCACGGATATACATCCACTAGACCCTGAACCTAGCGCGTCTACCAGTTCCGCCACTTCGGCACGCGGCATCGCGTGATTTAAAACGTTGATTAATCACGCAAGATGGATTATCTATACCGGCTTAACTTTCATGTCAAGCAATTATTGTGAGCCCTAAGCGAATATATGATCATCATCGAACATACCGAGGATATTGAGAAACCGTTCCATAAGGCGGTGATCACCATCGGCAATTTCGACGGTGTTCACATCGGCCACCAGAGCCTATTTCACCAGGTGATTCAAAAAGCGGAGGCCATCGAGGGCACGTCCGTGGCCATCACCTTCGAACCGCACCCATTGCGGGTCTTGACCCAGGATCAGCACCCGCCGCTGATCACCCTCTACGAACAGAAAAAGGAGCTTATCGCCGCCACCGGTCTGGATGCGCTCGTCTGCCTGCCCTTCAACCGGGCCTTTGCCGACATGCCCGCCCAGGCGTTCATCAAGGATCTGCTCGTGGACCGCATCGGGATGCGGGCGATCATCGTGGGGCGGGACTACTCCTTTGGACGCCGCCGCGAGGGGAATATTGAGCTGCTTCAGGCGCTTGGGGCAGATCTGGGCTACGACGTCGTTGTGGCGGACTGGATCACGGCGGCCCATGGCGGCAAGAATCGTATCAGCAGCACCCGCATTCGTGAACTGGTCATGGCAGGCCATCTCGCCGAAGCCCGTCAATTGCTCGGGCGGCACTACCAGATCAGGGGAACGGTGATCGCCGGGCGCAATCGGGGCGGCAAACTCCTGGGGTTTCCGACCGCCAACGTTCAACTTTACGACGAGCTCTGCCCCCAAGCGGGCATCTACGCCGTCACGGTCGATCTGGAAGGCCAATTTCATCAAGGCGTCGCCAACATCGGCTACAGCCCCACCTTCGATGACCACCTGTTCACCGTTGAAGTTCATATCCTGGACTTCAATGCCGACATCTACGGCCGCAAAATCAAAATCAATTTTCTGCAGCGCATCCGGGATGAAATCAAATTCGAAAGCCTTGAAGCGCTTTCGGACCAGATTCGAAAAGACATCGAGATTGCCCGGGATTTGTTCAACGCCTGATTTTTAATTCGCGACGCCACCATATCCGTCACCAGCGGCAGTTAAACCTTTATTAAAAGAAATATATCACAAACCATTATTAATACTATAGATCAGTATCCTTTTCTATCTGGCGGTGCGGTATGCACTGCTCGCCAACCTTGCCGCCTACGTCCGCGGCGTCGACCCATTCTGGGTCGTGCTGACATTCAAGGCCCTGGTCCTTATTTTTTGAGATTATTTCGCTGGCAGCTTCTGCTGCGCCCCATCGGCCGGAAACCCTTGCCTTGGCCGATCACACTTTCATGATCAGTTGATAATCAACTGCATGCTCGGGACGCATGGGCGCGATGGCGCCGACACGCCCGTGATGATGGTTGTGATCTGTCTTTTTATCGCGCGGCCCTCGGTTCCCGGCTACTGAGGACTGTGGGAGGCCGCCGGTGTTTTCGCGCTTTACCCTTTCGGCATCACCGGGAGCCGGTCGCCGGCTTCACGCGGGTCAATCACGCCGTCCAGGTCCTGCCCCTGATTCCGGCCGGCTGGATCTCCTG
>CAYMAR010000146.1:4888-8868 GCA_964388465.1 uncultured Desulfobacteraceae bacterium | reverse complement strand
TTTCGTTCTGCATGAACTGCTCGAAGTGGAAACGCTGACCGCCTCGGATAAGTTCAAGGCCTTCAACCGCCGAACCTTCGACCTGATCGTTAGCGAAGCCCGGCGTTTCGCCCTCAAGGAGATGCTGCCGACCTACGCGGACGGCGACCGCATCGGCGTGTGTTACGAAAGCGACGGCCGCGTCAAAGTGCCGGAAAGCTTTCACCGCGTGCACCAGCTCTACCTCGAAAGCGAGTGGACCGCCCCTTCGGCCCCGCCGGAATACGGCGGTCAGGGCCTGCCGCACGTGATCCGCGCCGCCGTGGAAGAATACTTCATGGGGGCCAACTGGGCGCTCTGCGCCTACGGCTCGATGGGGGCCGGCACGGCCCACATGATCCAGCTCTACGGCACGCCGGAGCAGAAGCGGACCTATCTCGAAAAAATCAACACCGGCCGCTGGGGCGGCACCATGCTGCTCACCGAGCCGGAGGCCGGCACCGACGTGGGCAGCCTGACCACCACGGCCGTGCGCAACCCCGACGGCAGCTTCAACCTGACCGGCAACAAGATCTTCATCACCAACGGCGAGCACGACCTGGTCGAAAACATCATCCACCCCGTCCTGGCCCGCATCGAAGGCGACCCGCCGGGAACCAAGGGCATTTCGATCTTCATCGTCCCCAAGCACCTCGTCAACCCCGACGGAAGCCTGGGAGCGCGCAACGACATCGTCTGCACCGGCGTGGAGGAAAAGCACGGGATCCACGGCAGCGCCACCTGCAGCATGGCCCTGGGCTCACGGGGGCGGTGCACCGGCTTCCTGCTAGGCGAGGAGCGCCAGGGCATGAAGATCATGTTCCACATGATGAACGGGGCCCGCCTGGGCACCGGATTGCAGGCCCTGGCCCACGCATCGACGTCCTATCTCTACGCCCTCGACTACGCCCGCCAGCGCATTCAGGGCCGCGACATCGCCGATTTCAGGGACCGCAGCGCCCCCGCGGTTCCCATCATCCGCCACCCGGATGTCCGCCGCATGCTCATGTGGATGAAAGCCCATGTCGAGGGGCTGCGGGCCCTCGTCTATTTCGGCTGGCACCTGGTCGACCGCTACGAGGCCGCCGTCGACGAGGAGGAGAAGGAAAGCTGCCTCAACCTCCTGGAGCTGCTGACCCCGGTCATCAAGGGCTACGGCAGCGAACGCGGCTACGACGTCTGCGTCCACGGTATCCAGGTGTTCGGCGGCGCCGGCTACACCCGGGACTACCCGGTGGAGGCCATCGCCCGGGACTGCAAGATCACCACCATCTTCGAGGGCTGCACCGGCATCCAGGCCGCCGATCTTCTGGGCCGCAAGCTGGGACTGAAAAAGGGCGCCGTCTGCATGGATCTTCTCGCCCGCATGAAGGCCGACGCCGAGCGGGCCGGGGCACAGGCGGCCACGGCCGATCTGGCCCGGCGCATGGATGGGGCCATCGATCGGCTGGGCGCCGTCGCCCTGCACATGGGCCAGAGCGCCATGTCGGACCAATTCCGCGCGGCCTTCGCCCACTCGCTGCCCTTTCTGGATGTCATGGGCGACGTGGTCTTGGGCTGGATGCTTCTGTGGCGTGCCACGGTGGCCGCCGAAAAAATACCCGACGCCAAGAAGAAGGACCGGCATTTCTATGCCGGCCAGATCAAGACGGCAGAATTCTTCATCCGCACCCTCCTGCCGGGGGCCCTGGGGCGAATGGACGCCATCGCAGACGGGTGCGATGCCGCCGTGGCCATGGACGAGGCCGCCTTCGGCGGATGATTTTGATTGGTGCGGCATCTTGCGGCGTATGGCGGTGTTACGCACCGGCACGCAATGCTCACATACGCCCTTGTATGCTCCGCTTTCGTGCCGGCGCGATGCCTTGCCATTCACCACAATCTACCGCACCAATCAAAATCACCTCCTAAACGGTGGAGATTATGGTGCCAAGCGAAGGAGGCCTATCTTTCTTTTTGAATTTATGGTTTTTATTCCCTTTGTCCCGCGCCGAGCATTGAAGTATCGAACGGATTAGGCTCGCGGGCCTGTCTGAGCAAAGCGAGTTCCCGCGAGACCCGTTCGGTACTTTGACGCGCAGGGTGAAGCGGGGCGCGGGCGTGCTCTTTTGCTTCGTTTTCTGTCACGGGACAGAAAATGAAGAAAACAGTTAGGAAAACACCTCGGATCGATGGCGTCCCTTGGAGTCCTCCACCAAGGCAGCGCATAGAGGTCCATAAATATCGATACGATCAGACGCCCATGAATTACCAGGAATTCATCGCAAACGCCAATATATCAACTGATCGTCTCTGCCGCGAAATCTACCGGGCCAACCGCGATAAAATCCAGATCAAGAAGGAGGCCACAGTTGTCCGCAACCTGAATCGCATTTTCGAGGCGACCCTCAAACTCAGCAACGAAAAGGGCTTTCAGGCCATGACCATGCGCGATTTCAGCCGCGAGACCGGCCTGAGTCTGGGGGCCCTCTACGCCTACTTCGCCAGCAAGGACGAACTGCTGGCGATGATCCTCGGGCAGGGGCGCGAAATGGTGGGCCGCGTGCTCGGCGAGCACCTGCGGGCCGCCCGCGGTCCGGTCGACCGGCTGGAAACCGCCATTCGCCTGCATCTCTACCTGACGGAGGCCCTCCAACCCTGGTTTTACTTTTCCTTCATGGAAGCCAAAAACATGAATCCGCGGGAGAAGGAAAAGACCATCGACAGCGAGATGGCGACCGACGGGCTGTTTGCCGCCATCCTGCAGGAGGGTCAGGCCTGCGGCCTTTTTCGGCCGCACGACGTCGCCCTCGGCGCCGGCGCGATCAAGGCGCTGCTGCAGGACTGGTATGTCAAACGCTGGAAATTTTCGCGGCGCGGCATCTCGGTGGACCGCTACGCCGAGTTTATCCTGGATTGCGTCATGTCCTACCATGTGAAGGACAGGCGGGAGGCGCCCGCGACATGCCGTTGATCGACCGCGCCAAGGAGGCCCGCGAGGGGGAGGCGCTGCCCGCCGGGCGACTGGCGGCCTTTCTCCGCGAAGCGATGCCCGAGCTGCGAGGCCCGCTGGAAATCAAACAGTTTCCCAGCGGCTTCTCGAACCTGACCTATCGGCTGCGCTTTGCCAACCGCGATCTCGTCCTGCGGCGGCCGCCGATCGGCACCAAGGCCCAATCGGCGCACGACATGCAGCGCGAATACAAAATCCTCCATGCGCTGCGGCCCCACTACGATCTGTGCCCCGCACCACTGCTCTACACAGCCGACGATACGATCATCGGCAGCCCCTTCTTTGTCATGGAGCGCATCCGGGGGATCATCCTGCGCAAAAACCTGCCGGAAGGGTTGGCCCTGCCGCCCCGGGACTGCCGCACACTGTGCGGGCGCTTCGTCGAAGCGTTCAGCCGCCTGCACCGGATCGAACCGTCCGCCGGGCTCGACGATATCGGCAAGCCACAGGGGTACGTCGAACGGCAGGTGCGCGGCTGGTCGCAGCGCTACCGCAACGCCCGCACCGACGACGCCCCCGATTTCGAAGCCGTCATGGACGGGCTCGCGGCCCGCATGCCGGCGGACACCCCGCACCCCGCCATCGTGCACAACGATTTCCGCTTCGACAACCTGGTGCTCGCCCCGCAGGACCCCCTGCGCATCATCGGGGTGCTGGACTGGGAGCTGGCCACCGTCGGCGATCCGCTCATGGATCTGGGCAACAGTCTGGCCTACTGGATTCAGGCCGACGATCCGGAGGAGCGGCAACTGCTGCGGCTCATGCCGACCCATCTGGACGGCATGCTCACCCGGCGTGACATCGTGGCCGCCTATACTGAAAGCACCGGCGCCGACACGACAAACTTCGCCTACTATTTCTGTTTCGGTCTCTTCCGCCTGGCCGTTATCGCCCAGCAGATCTACTACCGCTACTATCACGGCCAGACCCGGGACGAACGCTTCAAGATGCTGATCTTCGGCGTCCACGT
>CAYMAR010000146.1:2759-4788 GCA_964388465.1 uncultured Desulfobacteraceae bacterium | reverse complement strand
AATCTGCGGCTAATGATTCCGGTAGTGCCGGACGGCATCCCAGGAATAGAGGGCCAGGGCCGACCAGATCAGGATGAAGGTCCATAGCTGGGCGGCGTGCAGTGGTTCGCCATAGACCAGGATCGCCAGCAGGAACGTGCAGCTGGGCGCGATGTACTGCAGAAAACCGATGGTGGTAAGATGCAGGCGTTTGGCGCCGTGGGTGAAAAGCAGCAGCGGCAGACCGGTGACCAGGGCCGCTCCCGCCAGGAGGAGGCTCGTCGCACCGCCCGCCCGCAGGAAGGCGCCTGCGCCCATGTGGTCCAGATACACCAGATAGGCCAGGGCCGGCACCGAGAGCAGCAGGGTTTCCACCGTGAGACCGACCAGCGGGCTCACCGGGGTCACCTTGCGGATCAAGGCGTAAAATCCGAAGCTGAAGGCCAGCGCCAGCGATACCCAGGGAAACTGCCCATAGCTGACCGTGAGGTAGCAAACCCCGCTAAAGGCCAGCACCAATGCCGCCGACTGAAGCCGGCGCAGGCGTTCGCGCAGAAAAATCACCCCCAGCAGGACATTCACGAGGGGGTTGATGTAGTACCCCAGGCTGGTCTGGAGAATGTGCCCCCCGTTGATGGCCCAGATGAACAGAAACCAGTTGCAGCCCACGAGAGACGTCGTCACCAGCAGGATAAAAAACGTCGATCGGGTGGAGACCGCCCGGGCGAATGCCTGCCGCTGCCCCTGGAGAAGCACCAGGGGGGTCAGGAAGAGAAACGACCAGATCATGCGGTGCATCAGGATTTCAAATGCCGGAACGGCCGCCAGCGTTTTCCAGTAGATCGGGCTGAGCCCCCAGATCAGAAAGGCCGATCCGGCGTAGGCCACACCCGCCAGGGGCTGAGAAAACGCCTTGATGTCCACGTTCGCGTCAGGCATCCGCCACCGTCACGATCGATTGGGGGAGTAAATGACCAACCACCCGGCTGTTCGCCTAAAGTATTGACAAACCGCCTGTGGAGAGCGGACTGTAGATAAATCGTTTGCCGTTGTCAAAATGATTCGACCGGCAGCCGCACAGGGCCGCTCGACCCACGCAACCGCGATTCAAGGAGCATCGCATGACCGATCTCGGCGCGTTAGAAGGCATCACCATCATCGACCTGTCGCGTCTCCTGCCGGGCCCCTACGCCTCTATGGTGCTGGCCGACCATGGCGCCCGCGTCATCAACATCGAAGATCCGCGCTATGCGGCCGAAGGCCTGATGGTCACGACCATCAGCCGCAACAAGGAGCACGTCGCGCTCGATTTGAAGCATCCGCGGGGGCGGCAGATCTTTTTCGAACTGGCGGCCCAGGCGGATATCGTCCTCGAGAGCTTCCGGCCCGGGGTCGTCCAACGCCTGGGCGTCGACTACGAGGCGGTCCGTGCGGTCACGCCGGATATCGTCTACTGCTCGCTGACCGGCTACGGGCAAAACGGCCCCTATCGCGAACGCGCCGGCCACGACGTCAATTACCTGGCCTGTGCCGGGGTCCTCGACCTGATGGGCTACAAAGACCGGCCCCCGGCCATACCGGGCATCCAACTGGCCGACATGGCCGGCGGGCTGAATGCGGCCATCGGCATCCTTTTGGCCCTCCTGGCCCGCAACAGAAGCGGTGAAGGGCAGTATGTCGACGTTTCCATCACGGACAGCCTGCTGGCGATGATGCCGGTCGTGCTGCTGATGCGCCAGCTGCTGGGACAATCGCCTCAGCGCGGCGACGGCATGCTGGCCCATCGCTACGCATGTTACAACACCTACGAAACCCTCGACGGCCGTCATCTTGCGGTGGGCTGCGTCGAAGCGCGCTTCTGGGAAGAACTCTGCCGGTTTCTCGATCTGCCGGACCTGATCCCGCTGCAGTATGACGAGGATCAGCGGGAGGACGTCATCGGCCGCCTGCGTCGCGTGTTCAAAACACGAACGCTGGCCGCATGGGAATCCGCCATGGCGGGCCGCGACATCTGTTGCGAGGCGGTGCGCACCTTCGACGAAGCCGTCCG
>CAYMAR010000146.1:0-2659 GCA_964388465.1 uncultured Desulfobacteraceae bacterium | reverse complement strand
TACGCGAGGAGGGGGTCATTTGACGCCCTACCAGCCGAAAGGTTCCCGGCCGCCGGCCGCCCGGGCGGTCGTCTTCG
Organism: uncultured Desulfobacteraceae bacterium; assembly: GCA_964388465.1. Lineage (GTDB taxonomy): Bacteria > Desulfobacterota > Desulfobacteria > Desulfobacterales > UBA5852 > JABZFP01. Next base: position 2,582 of record CAYMAR010000146.1, on the reverse strand, counting down.
ATCTCGGCAATGTTTTGATCGACATCGACTTCATGCGCTGCATGCGTCACTGGAGCCGTTGCACGCGTGTTCCCGCCGAGCAGATCGCTGCCCGCTATCGCGTCGACCGGCATTACGAAGCCTTCGAGCGGGGGCGGTTGTCGCCGGAGGCCTATTTCGATGTGCTGCGCCGGCAGCTGGAAATCGACCTCGACGACGCCGACTTCACGGCCGGGTGGAACCGCATCATCATGGACGAAATACCCGGCGTCCGTTCGTGCATCCTTCGGCTCAAACCGCATTTGCCCCTCTACGTCCTGACCAATACCAATGCGGTCCACGCCGCCGAATGGCGATCGCGCCACGCGGGCCTGCTGCAGCATTTCGAGCACGTGTTCGTGTCCTCCGAGATGGGCTGCCGCAAACCCGACGCCGCCGTCTACCAGGCCGTTATTGCCGCCATCGGCATACCTGCCGACCAGATCGTCTTCATGGACGACGACCCCGCGAACGTCCAGGGAGCGGCCGCGGTCGGCCTGCGGGCATCCCTGATTAAAAAACCGGACGACATCATCCGCTTGACGGCCGGCCTCATCGCCGGCACCCCGCGATGAGGCCGGCGCGATCGACCGGTGCATCGCCCGCAGGGTCCATTCGACCCGGTTGAATTGACATTGGCCGCTTAATTATTTAACGTCGCAGCGATCGCCCGCGGACCCTTCCCGGCAACTGGCCGCGAGGGGCCACCGGCCGCCACGCCTCGCTACCGCGCGGCCGGCGCAGACGATCCGAATTCCAGCAGGAGCGAGAGACCATGGCCTTGGAAACCATCCGCATCGGCATCGTTGGCGCCGGGGGCAACACCCGGGCCAAGCATATTCCCGGGTTTCAGGCGCTTGAGAACGTCATCCTCACCGCCGTCTGCAACCGCAGCCGCACCTCCTCCGAGGCGGTGGCCCGGGACTTTGGCATTGCCAAGGTCTGTGATGACTGGCAGCAGATCGTCGAGGACCCCGCGATCGACGCCGTCATGATCGGCACCTGGCCTTATATGCACGCCCCGGTGACACTGGCCGCCTTAGAGGCGGGCAAACACGTGCTCTGCGAGGCCCGCATGGCCATGAACGCCCGGGAAGCCCACGCCATGCTGGCGGCTTCCCGCGCCCGGCCGCAGCTCGTGGCCCAGGTGGTACCGTCGCCGTTCAGCCTGGGCGTGGACCGTACGATTCAACGCCTGCTCGCCGAAGGCTGGCTGGGGCGGCTTCTGGCCATCGACATCCGCGACAACGGCGGCTTCATCGACACCGAGGCCCCCGTGTCCTGGCGACAGGAAATCCGATATTCCGGCGTGAACACCATGATGCTCGGCATCTGGTACGAAGCCCTGATGCGCTGGGTGGGAACGGCCGACCGCGTCGTGGCCATGGGACAGGTCTTCGCCAATCCGCTGCGATCCGATGATACCGGCCAGCTGACCGCGGTCCAGGTGCCCGACCACCTCGACGTCATCGCCCGCATGGCCTGCGGCGCCCAGGCCCATTTTCGCTCCTCGCGGGTGACCGGATGGAGCGCGCCGAGCCATGCCGTGCTCTACGGCAGCGAAGGCACGCTGCGGTTCGAAGGCGGGCGCCTGACGGGTGCACGCCGCGGCGCCAAGCGGCTCGAAGCCATCACCGTCCCGGACGAAGAGGCCGGCGCCTGGCGCGTGGAGGAGGAGTTCGTCGACGCCATCCGGGGCCGGGCCCCGGTGCGTCTGACCACCTTCGAAGACGGGGTGCGCTACATGGAATTCACCGAGGCCGTCATCCGCAGCCTTAAAACCGGACGGGCGATCCACCTGCCGCTGGACGGCTGATCGCCCGGCAATGGAGGATCCGCCATGACCCCCCGGGAGCTTTTCCAACTGATCGCGCAGCTTGAAAACGATCTGGCCGATTTCTACCAGGAACTCGGCCGGGTCGAGCATCTCAAGCCCTTCGCCGATGTCTTTTCTTATATGACGGACCATTCCCAGCGCCACGCCCGCCAAATCGAAACCATGGCCGCCGGTGTCGAATTCCCCGCCCTGAACGTCGAACCGGTCAAGGAACTGCACGAACGGCTGAAGACGTCGCTGCATGCGAACATTACGGGGGAAGACGACGAGAACGAGGCCTTGCGCCAGCTGGCCCACACCGAGGAAGTCGTCGGCCGGCTCTACCAGTCCATGGCCACGCACTACCGCAAGCGGGCCGGCGCCTATACGGACCTGGCCGACCAGCTGGAAGCCCTTTCCCGCGAAGAATACAACCACCGGGACTATATTCTGGGGAAAGAAAACAATTAACGCTTCATCTGTGGTGAGAGATGCCTCGCGTCGCCCTCGAAGGGAGATATCTTCACGCTGTTATTTAGTTCAGGTTTTTACCCCTTTGTCCCGCGCCGAGCATCGGTGCAGGCGGGCGGTTAAAGCGCATTGGCCTGTTTGAGCGAAGCGAGTTCCGATGCGCGCCGCCTGCATCGCCGACGCGCAGGAAAAAGCGGGGCATGGGCGTTTTCTTTTGGTTCGTTTTCTTTCACGCGAAAGAAAAGGAACAGTCCAATCCGAAAAACACAAAAACCCG
>CAYMAR010000145.1:0-8879 GCA_964388465.1 uncultured Desulfobacteraceae bacterium | reverse complement strand
GGTCCTGGAGAACATCCCTCGAAAGACGGGCTGACCGGCCGGCGCCGCGGCGTGACGCAGGTTCGGGGGTTATAGGTTCTGGATTCGGGGTTTCGGGCAACGGGGACAGTAGGTTTCAGGCGTCGGGTGTCAGGTGTCAGGTTTTAGGCCGTACGGCCTGCCCGGGCGATTGTTTCAGGCACCTTAGACCGGAACACTGAATCAACCTGACGGTTTCGTAAAACGTCCGCGAGCAAGGCCTGCGAGGGTTGAGAATCGAGGCGTACATCCGTAAGCCGCAGTGACGAAAGCCGAAGCGTAACGCCGCTATCGGACGTTTGACGCCACCGTCACGGGCGTAGCTGGACCAGCAGGACACCCCCCAGCACCAGCAGCATACCCGCGAAGAACAGGGTTCCCAGGTCGGGCTGCCGGTCCAGAAACCCGACGGCGGCCATTGCCGCCGCGAGCAGCACCGTCACGGGCGGCTGGGCGTTGGTGCAGATGGCCACCTCCACCGGGGTCAGGTTGCGCAGCAGCAGGTTCCAGAGCTGCATCATGATGACGCTGGTGACGACGGTCAGCCAGGCCAGGGAGAGCCAGACGGTCACGGGAATCGTGTCCAGCGGCAGGGCGGCCAGGTCTTTTCCGGCCACCGGCAGCATCAGGGCCGCACCGATGATCAGGCTCCAGGCGGTGACGGTCCGCGGGTCGTGGCGCCGGCAGATCGGCTGCACGACCACCGTATAGATCATCCAGCTCAACACCGCCCCCATGATCCAGAAATCGCCCGCCCGGATCTGGCTGAAGGTCTCGCCTTCCTCCCAGGGCCGCAGGATCAGGATGACGCCGGCGAGCGCCAGACCGACGCCGGCGAGCTTGAAACCCGGCGGCCGCCGGGCGGACAACAGGCTTTCCAGCGTCAGCACGCCCAGCGGTGTCAGGGCATAGAAAAGGGCCGGGTGGCTGGGAACGGTCCACTGCAGCCCCCGCAGAAAACAGTATTGGTTGAAGGGCACCAAAAGGAAGGCGAAGCCCAGAAGCTGCATCCATTCGCGGGGGGTAAACCGCGGCCGCGGGATCAGCGTACCGGTGCCCAGAAGAAAGATGAGGGCGGCTCCCAGGGCCCGGGCCAGGGTGAGCGCGGCCGGGTCGCCAAACCCTACGGCCGCGGCCTTGCCGAAGATGTACGACCCCGAGGAGCAGACCACGTGCAGCGCCATGAGGGCGTAAAGGCATACGCGGTTCATGGGCGGGAAGCCGCGTCCGAAGCCTGCGGTCTGAGGTTGTCGCGGATCATGAGGGCCACGGCCGCCAGGATCATGGCGGCGCCGACATAACCCAGGGGCGTGAAAAACTCCCCCCACCAGAAGTAGGCCACGACAGCGGCCACCACGGGCTCCAGCGTGGCCGTGATGGCGGCCCGGCCGGCCTCCAGATGCTTGAGGCCGGCGTAGTAGAAATGGTAGGCGCCGTAGGTGCAGAAAAAGGCCAGGGACAAGAGGGCCGCCCAGGCAGCCGGGGATTTGGCCCCGAAGCTCACCCAGGGCGTCAGGAACACGCCTCCCATGGGCAGGATGAACAGAAAAACCGTCTCGGCGGAGTAGCGGTCGGCGAACACCTTCCCGAAGATGTAGTAAAGCGCATAGCAGAATCCAGCCAGCAGACCGCACCCGATGCCGAGCAGGGAAACCCCGTCACCGCTCGCAACAGCCGTGGCGGATCCGCGGGACACCAGGGTCACACCCGTCAGGGTCAGGGCGAGCGCCGTCCACTTGGGCGGCGTCATGCGCTCCTTGAAGAAGATGGCGGCCATCAGCGCCACCCAGGCCGGCGCCGTGTAGAGCAGGACCGAGGCCAGCGCGGCCCCGCCTTTCTGGACAGCAATCTGATAAGACCCGTAGAAAAGAAAAACGCCCGCAAACCCGAACAGGGCCAGCAGCGGAAGGTCGGACGGACGCACACGCACTTTGCGCAGCCAGATGGCCTGACCCCCGAAACAGATCCAGGCAAAGAAGGCGCGCCAGAAGGCCACCTCGAGGGGCGCAACACCCTCCTGAAAGGCCAGCTTGGCCAGCGGGCCGATCAGGCCCCAGAGCACGGCGGCCGCGATGATGTAGAGATACCCTCTTAGAATCGCCATCGATTGCCCAATGTCGGCCGCCGCCCCGACAGCGGGCCGCACGGCATCGCTTGACAGGCTCCGGGCCGGCCATAAGCTTTTAGTAACCGGCGGCGTCACGTAGCGCCTGACACGCAAATCCCAGGCGCATTACCGCCGTTTGCGATCGTTCGTAAAGGAGGTCACCATGAAGACGACGGCAACATCATCGCCCATGATAATCGACCTGGAGCGCCTCAACCGCCTCAACAAGGAAGGCTGTCCCGCATGCGGCCACAAGTTCAACCTGGGGGATCCGGTGGTCATGGCCTGCGGGGCCTGGGAGGGCGGGCCCAAAATGATCCATGCCCACGAGGCCGTCCGCGACCCGCTTTCCGGGGACTATGTGGAGAAGCGCTGCTACAGCACCCGTCGCGGTCGCATCGGCTAAGCACGTGCGTCCGTGCCATCCCTTGACCCCGATCAGGCATAAAACACCGCAAGTGTTCCCTGACGCGCATTCACGTGCTGGATCGTCACCTCGATCACGTCCTCCGGCTTGAGGTTGAGACCGCTGGTGAACGGCAGATCGCATTCGACCAGATAATTCATCAGCAGCACCTGGTAGTTTTTCTTCCGGCGCATCAGGACGATGGCCTCTTCGCGTTCCCCGATACGCCCCTCGAGATAGCGCAGCAGCCAGTAATGGTGGCGGCCCTGCTGCACGCGGGAAACCGCGCTCATGGAGGGCCCCAGCCGCTGCATGATCCGGGCGACATCCTCTTCACTGTAGGGCGTCTCCAGCCCCAACGCAGCCCGCACCTGGCGTTGGGTGACCAGGTCGAAGTATTTCCGAATCGGGCTGGTGGCGGTCACGTAGGCATCGAGACCCAGCCCCGAATGCCGGCCGCTTCGCGTATCGAGAATGAAACGGCTCAGCAGGCGCCGCTGCATCCAGTTCTGAAACAGGGTGCCTTCGTTGCGCTGGTAGAGGCGGCTTTTGGGATCGGGTTGGGACCGGAAGATGGCCGGCATGCCGTTGTCCCGCAGGAATCGGGCCGTGAGCCAGTTGGCCATGATCATCAATTCGGTCACCAGCATGCGCGCCGGACTCTCCCGGTTGATCTTGCTGACACCGACCTGCCCGTTTCCATTCAGCCAGATATTGACGTCGGGCAGTGAAATCTGGACCGCCCCCTGATCCAGGCGACGCTCCCGGAAACGGGTCGCCACCTCTTTCAAACGGATGATATCTGCATCCGTTTCGCTCATCAGGTTGACATCGTAGTAGGTGCGCTGGTGACGAATCCGCACGACACTGGCCAGAACGTCGTAGGCGAGGATATCGCCGACCGGGTTGACCTTGATCAGGGTCGAAATGGCCGGCCGCAGCTCGCCGGCCTTCAGGCTGCACAATCCTTCCGCCATGACGGGCGGCAGCATCGGGATTTTCTGGTCAGGCATATAGATCGAACTGCCGCGGCGCAGCGCCTCCTCGTCGACGGGATCCCCCTTGGCCACGTGGTGGGCCACGTCCACGATGTGCACCCCGATCAGGTAGTGATCGCCAAAATCCTGTATGCTCACGGCGTCGTCGAAATCCAGGGTCGACTGGCCGTCGATCGTCATCAGCGCCAGGTGGGTCAGGTCCCGGCGCCCCTGCAATGTTCCGGGAGTCGCGGGCCGGCAAGCCGTGACCGCGGCGGCCGCCGCGGTCACGGCTTGCGGAAAGGTCACGGCAATGCCCTCGCGGATTAGCTCCGTGTTTTCATCTTTCGCGATGATCCCGGCGCGCACCAGGCCGTCGAAGCGTTTGTCGGGCGTGTCCGCCCCGGCCCGGGCGCAGATGGCCTTGCCCAGGGCGTGGTCGGGACTTTCCTTGCCGAAGATGTGGTAATTGCGCAGAATCCGTCCGAGCGTCTCGCGGTCGGCCGGACGGATCGCGTCCGCCGCGGGCGAGCCGCCTGCCAGTATCTGCTGCAGCCAGGCGCCGCCGGTTTCGACGAGGTGCTTGCGGCGGGCTTCTTCCCGTTCGCGGGCGATCAGGCGCTCGACCTCGGCCTCGGAGTGGGGGAAAAAACCGTCGTGGTTGAATTTGAAATAACGGCGGTTTTCGAAAAAGGCGCGGACCACGGCGGACTCGTGATCACTGGTGGGATCGCCGGGAAAACAAAAGGCGGTCATGGTGGGCACGTCGATCCACTCCCGCTCGCTGTTGAGCACCTCCCACAACTCGCGCAGGTCGATCTCGCGCCGCAGATCGTTGCGTCGCAGGGCCAGGGACTTGAGCGTGTCCACCATGCGGTCGCGCCCCTGCGTCATGTCGAGGCTGGTGCGGCTGCGATGTGCGATGCGCCCCGGGGAAAGGCTGACCTCGCGGTTGTTCTCGGTCAACAGTTGAAGTTTCTGATTCTTGACTTCCAGAACGACGGCACACAGGATGCGCTGCTTGTCGATATATTCAATCACACTTCCCGATTCCATAGCGGCCTAAATTATCAATCCGAAGTGGATTAGTCAATTCGACCCGGACCGGTGACCGAAAGAAATCGTATTGATTTCATGATGTTTTCGAAATCAGCGCCACACGATTCCCCCCGGCGGCGGCGAACCCGCACAGGGGGCGGAATCGTTGACCGCGGCCCGGATCGCGCCGCGCGATTTGACCCGTCCGGGGAAGGGGATTATCGTTTTCCATGCAATTGAAATCCCTGTACCTGATCACCCCCACCCTTGCCGCCAACCGCGCCCGGATCATTGTCGGGCTGATCAGCCTGATCATCGTCGATATTCTTCAGCTGATTGTGCCGCGCATCATCAAAGGCGCCGTGGACGATCTCACCCTGAACAACGCGGCGGCCGCGGACCTCTGGCGCCCGGCAGTCACGATTATCGGTATCGGTTTTCTGATCGGCGCCTTTCGCTATGTCTGGCGCCGGAACCTGCTGGGCACCTCGCGCCGGGTGGAGGAGGCGCTGCGCAACCGGCTCTTCACGCATGTCCAGGCCCTGTCGCCGGCCTATTTCGACCGGACCGCGACGGGCGACGTCATGGCCCATGCCACCAATGACATCAACCAGGTGCGCATGGCCACCGGCATGGGCATGGTGGCCCTGAACGACGCGGTCATCCTGGGTGCCGCGGCCGTGGGCTTCATGGCTTATATCGACCTGCGTCTGACCCTCCTGGTGCTGATCCCGGCCCCGCTGATCGTTATCGGCACCCGCTATTTCAGCCGCCAGATGCACCGTCGCTATCAGAAGGTGCAGATGGCCTTCTCGGAGCTGACCGAGGTGGTGCGCGAACGCCTGGCCGGCATCCGCATCGTCAAGGCCTACAGCTGGCAGGGGCAGACCTCCCGGGCCGTACGCGGGGCCTCCGGCGACTATGTCGCGCGCAACATCGAACTGGTGCGCATCACCGGGGCCTTCCTGCCCATGATGCTTTTTCTCACCAATCTGAGCATGGCCATCGTCCTGCTGGTGGGAGGCCGCCTGACGATCCTGCAGACGATCACGCCGGGGGACTTGGTGGCCTTCATCAGCTATCTGGGGCTTTTGACCTGGCCCATGATGGCCATGGGCTGGGTCACCAATCTGATCCAGCGCGGGCGCGCTTCGCTCGACCGCCTCCGGGTGATTCTCGAAACCGAACCCGCGATCCAGGATCCCGCGGACGGTCGACGGGAAATCAGGCCGCCCCACACACTGGCGTTCGAAGACGTGCACTTTCACTACGCCGGGCGGTCCGCAACCGAAAATGCCGCCCCGGCCCTGGCCGGGGTTTCCCTTCGGGCCGCACCGGGGGAAAGCATCGGTCTGACCGGCCCGCCCGGCGGCGGTAAATCGACCTTGCTGCAGCTGCTGCCCCGGCTCTACGACCCGGTGGGGGGCGCGGTCCGCATCAACGGACACGACCTGCGCACGATTCGACTGGACACGCTGCGTGCGCTGGTGACCTACGTCCCCCAAGAGCCCTTTCTCTTCGCCGCCAGCGTGCGGGAAAACATCACCCTGGGCCGCTCCGTCCCGGAAGCGCAGCTGACCCGGGTGGTGGAACAGGCCGCCCTGACCACGACGCTGGATTATTTCCCCCGGGGGCTGGAGACCCCGGTGGGCGAAAAGGGCATCGTCCTCTCGGGGGGGCAGAAACAGCGCATCGTGCTGGCCCGCGCCCTGCTGTCGGCCAGCCCCTTTCTGCTGCTGGACGACCCCATCAGCCAGGTCGACACGGCCACGGCCGGGCATATCGTGACCGCCATCCGCGCCCTCCAGGGCCAGCGCACCCTGATGCTCGTTTCCCAGCGGCTCTCGGCCCTGCGCCACTGCGACCGCATCGTGGTGATCGACCGGGGCCGGATCGCCGCCGCCGGCCGCCACGACGAACTCGTCCGTCAACCGGGCTATTATGCCGAGGTCTGGCGTCGGCAGGCCCTCGAGGAGGAACGCCATGCAGCATGATCTGGGCTACTTCGAGGAGGGCCAGCTGGACAAGGCCTATGATCTGCGTCTGCTCAAACGCATGCTGCCGTTCCTGACGCCCCATCGGCTTTGGCTGGCGCTTTCCGTGGGCATCGTCGTCACCCTGACCCTGATGGACCTGGCCCTGCCCTACCTGACCAAAACCGCCATCGACCGCTATATCGTCCCGGCGAACGCCATGCCGGCCGACGGAAAATCCGGCCCCGATCGGGTCCTGCGGGTTTCTGTCGCCGACCCGGCCGTGCGTGCCGTGGTGGCCGACCACCCCGAACGCTTCCGTATCGAGGACCGCGTTGCGCAGATTGAATGGCGCGACCTGCAGCACCTGCCGCCCGAAGCGATCCGGACCCTGCGGCAGAAGGACCTCGACGGCCTGCTGTGGATTACGGCCGCCTTCCTGCTGCTGATCGCCCTGGACTTCGGTTTCAATTTCGCCCAGCGTCTGGTCATGGAGTACACCGGCCACCGGATCATGCACGATCTGCGCCTGAAGCTCTTCGATCGCATCCTCGACCTCTCGCTGACCTTCTTCACCCGCAACCCCCTGGGCCGCCTGGTCACCCGGGTCACCAACGATGTCCAGAACATGCACGAACTCTTCACCTCGGTGCTCTCCATGCTCTTCAAGGACATCTTCCTGCTGGTGGGCATCGGCGTCGTTCTGCTCGTCATGGATTGGCGTCTGGCCCTGGCCTCCTTTGCCGTGCTGCCGCTGGTGGTCGTCGCCTCCCTGTGGTTTTCACGCCGGGTGCGGGAAGTCTTCCGCCGGCAGCGGGTCAAAATCGCCGAAATCAACACCCAGTTCGCCGAAACCATCGGCGGGATCAAAATCCTGCAGGCCTTCCGCCGCGAGCCCCGGAATGAAGAGCGCTTTCGCCGGCTCAACCACGAAAACTACCAGGCCGGCATGGACCACATCCACATCCTGGCCGTCTTCATGCCGCTCGTGGAGGTCCTGGCGGTCGTCACCGTGGCCATCATCATCTGGTACGGGGGTTGGCGCATCGTCGACGCGGACATGACCCTGGGGGTCCTGGTGGCCTTCATCTCCTATCTGCGCATGTTCTTCCGGCCCATCCGCGACCTCTCCGAGAAATACAACATCCTGCAGAACGCGCTGGCATCGGCCGAACGCATTTTCCTGATCATGGACAGTCCGGAGCGACTCGCCCGGCCGGCGACGCTGCAGCTGCCGGGCCAGGAAGCAATCGGGCCGATCGAAAGCATCGCGTTCCGCCGGGTGGGATTCAGCTATGTCCCGGGCGAGCCGGTTCTCGCGGACGTGTCCTTCGACGTCAGGGCCGGCCAGACGGTCGCCCTGGTGGGCGCCACCGGCTCCGGTAAAACCACCCTGACCATGCTCCTGCTGCGCTTCTATCTGCCGGAGCAGGGCCGCATCTTGATCAACGGGCGGGACATGACCGGCGTACATCCCGCGGCCCTGCGCGCCCGCATGGCGCTGGTCACCCAGGAGCCGTTTCTGTTCTCAGGATCGTTGCGGCACAACATCTTTCCGGACCCCGACAAGTTCCCGAAAGCCAAGATCCAGGCGGTCCTCGCCGCCGCCAACTGCCGCGCGATCGTGGATCGTCTGCCCCAGGGGCTGGACACCCCCATCGGCGAGGGCGGCGGTGCGCTCTCCAGCGGCGAGCGGCAGCTGTTCTCCATCGCCCGGGCCTTTGCCCGCGAGGCCGAAGTGATCATTCTCGACGAGGCCACCTCCTACATCGACTCCAATACCGAAACCCGGATCCAGGAGGCCCTCAACCGCCTGACCGCCAACCGCACCGCGATCGTGGTGGCCCACCGCCTGTCCACCGTGCGCCGGGCCGACCGCATCATCGTGATGGAGCGCGGGCGCATCCGCGAGGCGGGCACCCACCATCAACTGCTTCAGCAAGAGGGCTACTATTACCGCCTGCACCGCTGCCAGGCCTGAAACGCCCGCCGGTTTCACCGATTTCCCTTGCTAAAAAAAAATGCAAATGCTAAGAATTTTGCGTTCCTCTCAAGCTTTGAAACGGCGGGCCTGAAGGTTCGATCGCCGCGCCGCAGTCGTTCATAAATACCCCTACCTCGGTTCCACAGGGAACCGGCACTTGTAATTCGGTTTCGTTATCCATTCCACCCAAAACCACAACAAGGAGGAGAGGATTCATGGCTTACGACGCGGTTAACATGGCAGACTGGCAGATTTCCGAAGAAGCGGAAAAAAACATGCCGACCCCGGATGAATGGGTCGAGAAACTGGGTCTGGAAAAAGACGAGATGCTGCCCATGGGCCGGCTGGGCAAGCTCGATTTTCTCAAGATCATCGA
>CAYMAR010000144.1:4649-8906 GCA_964388465.1 uncultured Desulfobacteraceae bacterium | reverse complement strand
TTTCGTCCGAGGGGCGCTTGATCTCGCCGGCAAAGGGGCCCGAGGCCGAGAGGATGCGCTCGAACTGAATCGAGGTGACCACGTTGGGCCAGCGGCCGAAGCCCAGTTCCTGGCGCACGCGGGGGTTGTAGCGCTCCAGGCCGGGACTCAGAATGATGGCGCCCACCTTGAGTTCGTATTCCTTGCCCGTGTCGTCGAAGTTGATGGCGTCGGTGTCGCAGAACTTGATGCAGGCTTTGCAGCGGCCGCGCTGAATGTAAAGGCAGGTCTCCGGGTCGATCACGCGGGTGTTGGGTACGGCCTGGGGCAGGAGCGAATAGATGGCCTTGCGTTTGCTCAAGCCCTGCTCGAACTCGCTGACCACAAGCTTGGGACACTTCTTCTCGCAGGCCCCGCAGCCGGTGCATTTTACGGGGTCCACGAAACGGGGTTTCTCCTTGACCATGACGCTGAAATCGCCCGGCTCTCCGTCGACGGCCGTGACCTGGGCGAGGGTGTGTAGTTCGATGTTGGGGTGGCGGCCCACTTCCACCATCTTGGGTGAGATCATGCACATGGAGCAGTCCCCGGTGGGGAAGGTCTTGTCCAGCATGGACATGGTGCCGCCGATGGAGGAATCCTTCTGGATCATGTGGACCTTGAAACCGCTGTCGGCCAGATCGAGGGCGGCCTGCATCCCGCCGATGCCGCCGCCGGCAATCACCACCGAACCGCGTTTGGTCTTATTTGCCTTGTTCGTCATGTTGCTCCAGCTCCTTCAAAAGCGTTGTCCCGTCCACGAAATGCCGGTCGGTCTGCAGCTCCGCCGGCGATATGTCCATGGCCGCCCCGATGATTTCGGTAATAAAGTACACCGGCAGGCGTTCCTCGATGCCGTGCGTGCGGCAGATTGCCTCCTGCTGCACGTCCAGGTTCATCTGGCACATGGGGCAGGTCGTGACGAAGCAGTTCGCCCCGCGCGCCACGGCGTCCTTCAAGATTTTGGCGATCAGGTTGTGGGCCGTTTCCGGGTCGTTGACGGCTGCCGAGGCCCCGCAACAGGCGGTTTTGTAGTTCCAGTCGGTCGCCCGGATCCCCACGGTCTGGAGGATCTCCTCCATGCCCTGGGGGTTTTCCACGTCGTCGGGCACGGGGACCGTGCAGGGAAAGCGCGTCATCATGCAGCCGTAGTAGCAGACCGGGTGCAGGCCGGTGAGCTTGTGCACCACCCGGTCCTTGAGCGCCCCGTCGGCGATGCGGGCCTTGAGGGCCTCGAGGATGGAAGAGACTTTCAGCGTACCGTTCACGGGGCGGCCCAGTTCGGCATTGATCGTCTGCTGGAGGCCGGGGTCGTCCGTCATGCGCTGCTGGGCCACCAGGGTGCGCGAATAGCAGGCCGAACAGGGGATCACCATCTCATCGAAACCGGCTTGCTCGGCGATGCCGATGTTGCGGGCCGGCAGGGCCACGGCCATGAAGTCGTCGACCTTGCCGGCCGAGGTGGCGCCGCAGCAGTTCCAGTCTTCGACCTCTTTGAGCTCGGCACCCAGTTCGGCGAAAATGCGGCGGCTTTGGACATCGTAGAGCGCCGATGACTGCTGCAGGGAACAACCGGGGTAGTAGGCTAATTGCATATCAGACCTCGTCTGCCGGGCCCTATTGTGCCCGCTGCTTGGATTTGCGTTGCAAGGCTTTGATCTCGCCGCGTCCCTTGGCCATTTGGAAGCCGAAATGCATCCGTCTGCGGCGGGTCATTTCCATACCGAGCCGCGCCTGGCTTTTGAGCTCGTTCACGATGGCCCCGAACTCCCGGGTCTTGATCTTGCGCAGGGCGAACTTCATTTCGTAGGCCCCCATGAATTCCATCTCGTTTACCCGGCCCCAGCGCAGGCCGGATTGGACGAACGTGTCGTGAAAATCCGCGATGTTGGGCTCGAGGGGTTCGAGATGTTCGGTCTTGGCCATTTTTTTGAGGGTTTCGGTGATGCGCGCGGTCTGGATGTCGTTGGGGCAGCGGGTCCCGCAGGTGAAGCAGGACACGCATTTCCAGACCAGGGGGTTGTTGAGCGCCCGTTCGCGGTCGCCCAGCATCACCATGCGAATCAGGATGTTGGGTGTCAGGTTTCCCGTTTCGTCGCCGACGCTGCAACCGGCGGCGCAGCGGCGGCACTGGTAGCAGGCCGTCAGCGGCTGTCCGGAACGTTCGACGACCTCGCTGAGAAATGACCTCGACGGGCCGGGGGTGAAATCAAGGGCGGGTTCACTCATGGGCGGCTCCTCCCGATGGGCGGTGGCGTGAATCGAAAAGGGCGTGGTCCAGTTTGACGGCTGCCAGGCGGACGGTCAAACCCGGCGGCTCCTGGGCCGTGCGATCATCGACCGGGCGACGCGCGCCTGAAGCGCGTCCGGTGTTTGATTTCAGCAACCATTATGCCAGCGTGTGCGGCCGGCACGATGGACAATATAAATTGTATTAAATACAGATGCTTATATTTATAAATCACACTTGGCAGGGTGCCCCCGGTTATCGGCGGGCGGCTGTGAGGATATTCCAAATTGGAACGGCAGGATTTGAAAACTTAACGAAAGCAATTAGTTGAAATGGGTATGCCATTTTGGAGCGGTCTATTTTGGCAGATGAGATCCAACGGTGAGGACCGGCGGCGGGTGCGGGCTCAAACAATTGGCTGCGCGGTGGTTGCATCACGCCACCACCCCGTCGGACAAATGACACGATGTCGCGAGGGCGGCGGCGGCCGTTGAAACCGAATATCAGTTGCGGTGCTTTTCCTGCTCCTCGGGCGAGAGCGTCCAGAAAGGGGTGCCGTCTTTGGTAATGCGGACTTTGAAGTCGAAATAATCCCCCTTTTTCACCTTGGAAGCCATGAACACGAACTCCCCGTCGATTTCCACCCATACGCCCTTGACCTTGACGCGATCACCGCGGCGGATGCCGATATCGCCGGGGCCGGCGAACCACTCCGGGCAGACATGGACCACGTTGAAATCTTCTTCGGATTCCGCCACCTCGAGGGCCGTGGCCGGGGCCATACCCGGCATGGGCACCAAAGTGTATATTTTGCGGACATAGCCCTTGAAAGAATCGAGTTCACGGGCGTCGTAGAGCTTGTTGTAGGGGCTGTCGATCTCCCACCCCTGCATGTCCGCCGGGGGCTCGGCGGCAGCGCTGAGGGGCAGTGTGAAAACCAGGGCCACGGCGATCATCAGGGCCCGTCCGAGGGGGCGTTGTTGCCGGCCATTTTTCATGTCGCCTCCTTGCAGTGTTCTTTTTCAATCGGTTTGAAAAATGATATACACACTTTTTGAGTAAAATAAACCTATTGATGAATTTGTCGTTTTCAAGCCGGGCGAGTTATCCGGTCCATGGACCGGCCCGGGGATTGACGGAACGGATCGGTTGGCGGTCGACGGCCTTGGCGGGCCGGCCGCGGTGGTCCTGTGCAGGTCCATGCGATCCGTTTCCGCCCGAACCGCCGGACGCCTGCAACGCCCGGTAAAACCGATAAGCCTCGAACCCGTTGTCGGGTCATGAATTTGCAAATGATGCCGCCGATTCGGGATCGTTTTAGTGTTATCTGCCGATCGCGGCCTTCGTAAGCATTGTTTGCCAACGATTTATCGGCCGCCCCGCATGATTGAAATACAGGGCCGCATAACACGCCCCGGTTCGGGGGGCAAGGGTTTCGAACGGCCGTGATCGCAAGGGGCTCAGCCGGGGAAGCCGGCGGACCGGCCGTGCCCAGCGCCGGACGGCTGCGATCCCGGTGGCACACGACGCACACGCCCGCACAGCGTGCGATGCCCATCCCTGCGGGCGGTCCGTGGTCCGGTGGCAGCTGTTTTTAACTTGCAAACGGCCGCGCATCGCGACTATGGTTGGCCGACACAGTTGATCTCCAATTCAGAGGTGAATTCCATAAATGCCGGTGCGGTGATCCAACCTGGATGGCGCGCATGGCCTAGTAGGCCGCTGGGCATTGCCGAGCCGTCGTCAGCCCCATCGCGGCCAATCGCTTGTAGGCGCCTTGGTTTTCAGCCGGTCGCGCGAGGTTTAGCTGATATGGACACCCTCGACCGAACGGCGGCCGGCGCATCCGGGCGGCCGTCCGCCGGAGCTTAACCCTTGCCGGGCCCGCGTCGCTATCGATCACCGGCATGCGCATCATGATGGAGTGAATTTCAACCGTTGGACAGCAAGGAGCGCTTCTTGAAGGATCTGCCCCCCAGCACCGAGTTTGATCCCCGCAAAGCCTATCA
>CAYMAR010000144.1:0-4549 GCA_964388465.1 uncultured Desulfobacteraceae bacterium | reverse complement strand
GCTTCTTGAAGGATCTGCCCCCCAGCACCGAGTTTGATCCCCGCAAAGCCTATCACGCCGTTAAATCCCGGGAGGGCATGCTGGCCTTCACCGGCTTCGAGCTGACGACATCCACCCGTGATGCGACCGAGGGGATTCTCAAAATTTCGGCCTACCGAGCCCCCTATCGCGGCGATACACTGATCCTGACATTTATCATCGACGCCGATCCCGGGCGGTTGGACAAGGAGACGCTTGCGCGGCATTTTGATCAATTGGCGGCGAACCTCCCCGCCAAGGGCATGGGGGCGGGCTACGAGGGGCTGAATATGTCGTGTCTGGACTGCATCGGCGGGATAAAGCGCTGGTTCATCCAAGAGCTGAGACTGGCTTACCGCAAGCCGCTCGAGCAGAAGAAGACGTTGCTGGAGCGGGATGTCCTGCCGCAGTTGGGACGGATCCTGAATTGTTGCTTTGAGCCGCTCGAGTGGTGGCCTCAGGGGCGCCCGGCAGGAGACGTGGAACCGTCTCCCGACTGGATCGACCGGCCGGGTTGGAAGCCGCTCAGATCGCTCCTCGACTGGTGGCGGGACAGCTGACCGGCAATAGGGCTGTCGCGCCATTGCCCCATCCACCGCACCGCGGCGAGGTGCCTGCCGGTATGACCCGGCAAACGTTCATTGCTGCCGGCCGCCGCAAATCTTCCTTAAATCTTGCTTTCCAGGCCGCTGGGGTCATGTTTCGATCCCGCGTGCTTCGACCCGGCGGGTGGCCCCGTCCGCCCGAACCGTGTTGTCGGATGGTCAAAGGACCTTGATGACGGCCAGGGTGATATCGTCCTCCTGGCGCCCCTCCGTGAATCTTTCCACCGCTTCGAAGAGCCGGTCCCGAATGACGACCGACGCCTCGCGGTGATGCCGCCTGATCATGGCCTGCACCCGTTCCTTGCCGAACATTTCCTGGCGGGCGTTGTGGGATTCCCAAATGCCGTCCGTGGCCAGCACGATGACCTGTCCGGACGCGCCCAGTGAGGTTTCCGCAGACGCGTAATTGTATTCGGGCTGGATGCCAAGTGCCATGCCGCTGCCACCCAGTTCTGCGAATGCATCCGTGCTTGGATCGTAGACGATGGCCGGGTCGTGGCCGGCCCGGACCCAGCGCAGGCCCCTGCGGCCCATATCGATTTCCAGATAAAAGAGCGTGATGAAGCTGCCCGAATCCGAAGTGTCCGGATAGAGGAGACGATTGACCAGGGTCATCCGGGCGGCCAGGTCATCTTCAAGCGTGGCCAGGCCGCGGATCAAGCTGCGGGCGCCGGTCATCAGCAGGGCGGCGGGGACACCGTGGCCGGAGACGTCCCCGACAATCACGGCGTAACGTTTTTCGCCGTCGCCGAGTTGAAACACGTCGTAATAGTCGCCGCCGGTTTCGTCGCAGTAGCGGCTGTCACCGGCGAAGTCGACGCCCGGCATCTCGGGGGGTGTGCGGGGCAGGAGGTCCTGCTGGATCTGGCGGGCGAGGGTCATGGACTGGCGCAGGTTGAAATGGGCCTCGAGCTTGGGCACGATGGTGTTGAAACCTTCGGCCAGGGTGTCGCGCTCGTCCCCGGTGCGCAGGCGCAGCCGCACACTGAAGTCGCCTTCGGCCAGCTGTCGCCAGGCCGCGAGCATGACCTCCAGGGGCTTGATGATCGTTCGGGCCCCCAGCCAGCCGACGAGGATGACCAACAGCAGGATCAGGGCGGCGGCGATGCCGGTGATGCGATAGATGCGCCGGGTCAGGTCCAGAACATTTTCGCTGACGCGCTGGGCCTGGGTGGTGACGATGGTCTGCGGTACGATCACCAGGAGATAAATTTGGTCCTCGATGGGCTGGGGGATGCGGGCAAAGGCCCAGATAGCGTCCATGCCCTCGAGCGGGAGCGCGACCGTGCCGAAGTCTTCGGACTGCATTTGACGGGCCAGCGCCTGGAGCTGTTCCGGGGCGGTTCGGGTGACGCGCGCCAACGGCAGGTCGGCGATCTCGCCCCCATGGGCGGAATGGAGATTGCCCCGGGCGATGACCCGGAGATCGCCCGGGCGGCCTTCGGGTGACGGTGGAATAATAATGAAGGTCTTGGTCCGGTCGGACCACTGGGTTTGCATCCGGTCAAGCCTGAAGAATTCTTCGGGTAGGAAGTCGATGGCGGCCGCCCCGATGACACGGTCCCCGGGATCCTTGACCGGTCGGGCGGCGGTGAACACGGTCCGGCCGGTGGAGGCGTCTTCGTAGGAGAGCCAGCTGGTATCCGCCTGCTTTACGGCCCGGCGATACCAGGGACGTTTGCGGGGGTCGAACGCGGCGTCGAATTGGCCGTGGCCGGGATAGGAGAGATGGACGCCGTTTTCGAGTCCAAGGTAGACACGGTATACGAGCGATCCTGAGTGGCTGTAAATCTGCCTGAGTACATCGCCGATCTGGGTCAGCCGTCGCCATGGCGCCCCCGGGGCGGCCCTCTGTCCCCGAGGAATCACGAAGACCGGGTGTTCCCTGCTGATGGCCGTGGCCGCCTGGCCGCCATCGTCAGTCGGGTGCCGATAGCGCCATGAAAACGACAGGTCATGGGGGGCCGTATCCGGTTGCTTGAAATCTTCGACGGTAAAGAGTTGTTCCGCCTTCCGGGGTTCGGGTTGCTGCAGGGCATGGGCGGCGGCATCGGCCAGGAAATGCAGGGAAAGCACCAGCCGGTCGATATCGTGACTAATGGCCTCCGCCGAAATCCAGGCCGCCTGTTCCAGATCGCGGATGACGATCTGGGTGAGATTCGCCCGGGCGCCGTCGGCCAGGGTGCTGCCCAGGCGATTGATATGGCGGCGGCTGATGGTCGTCACGACGATGAGGGGGATCAGGCTGAAGGCCAGCAGAACCAGGAAGAATTTATAACGGATGCGCATGGGGTCGCCTGATGTGGATCGGAAAAGGCACGCGCCGCCGATACGACGCATAAAGCGCTGGCGGTGCGCCAGTCGCCGATGACCCTACTAGATCATCGGGCCGGCGCGCAAGGTTTCTGATGCGATTCGGCGGTGGGTTTCAGCGGCGGCGCTGGCGGGCGCCTGAGCGCTTCAGACCGGGCGGTGAAGCGGTGGAGGCGCACTTGGCCTTTTCCCCGGTACGCGACGGGCCGCAAGCAGACGGTTGTTAAAATCAACCCGCGCGTCGTAATGGAAGGGAGCAGGTCGATTGGAAGGGGGGAGGGCATGGGACCGCACCGACCGTTCGCCCGGGCCGGTGCGGTTAGGGCCAATTCGTTTTTAGGCCAGCTTCTGTCCGACGGCTTGACCATATTCCTGGCAGGCCCGCTGGCCTTCCTGGGTTTGGATGACCTGTTCTTTCAGGTTGAGGGCGCCTAAGTCGACCATGTCCATTTTATAGACGTTTTCCATGGTGTCGAAAATCATCTGGGCGGATTCGCCGCTGTGGGTATAGGACCCGAAAGCGCCGCCCATTTTGCCGACCATATTGACTTTCTGGGCCAGGAACAGGAACGTCTTCATGCTGCCAACGAGGTCACGGTGGTAGGTGGGGCCGCCGAAAACATAGCCGTCGAATCCTTCGATCTCTTTTTCGTCCTTGATTTCCGCGATCTTCCTGACAACCACATCGTTGCCGCTGAATCGGATACCTTCCGCGATGTATTCGGCCATTTGCTTGGTATTGCCCGTACGGCTGACGTAGCCCACCATTAGCTTCTTCATCCGAGTCTCCTTTCCATCTAATGTTGACCGTGTTTTAATCGTGATTTTTCAGGGAGGTTGCATATTGAATTATTGATGTCATATATTAACAACGAATCCTGGCATGTCACATCATTTGCGTCTCATCGCATGGGTCTCTGAAAGGAAGTCCTCATGGGAATTGACCCGTCATCCGACCCCCTGGCCAGTGCCGTTCTCAACTCGCTTTCCGCCCACATCGCCATTCTGGATGCCGAGGGCGTTATTCTGGAGACCAACGAGGCTTGGCGTCGTTATGCCAACGCCAACAACCCCGGCGAACGGATCGACGCGGTGGGCACCAACTATCTCGGCATTTGCGACCATGCCGATGGTGATGACGCCGACGATGCCATCCAGGTCGCTGCCGGTATTCGCCGCGTGATTGCCGGGAGAGTCCGTGAATTCGTCTACGACTACCCCTGCCATGCCCCGGACGGGAAACACTGGTACTATATGCGGGCGATACGCATGATCGGAGACGACCCCATCCGGGTGGTGGTCAGCCACGAAGACATCACCGCCTTGAAATTGACCGAAGAAGCGCTACGCAAGAGCCGCCAGGAGATCGTCGAGCGGGAGCAAAGCCTCGAAGAGGCCAATATCGCCCTGAAGGTCCTCCTGAAACAGCGCGAGCAAGACAAGGCCGAACTGGAGCGCAAAGTACTGGCCAACGTCAAGGGACTGGTCTTCCCCTACCTGGAAAAACTGCGGACCGCCCGTCTCAAGCCGCGGGAGCGCACCCTGGTCGAGATCGTCGAAACCCACCTCAAGGACATCATTTCACCCTTCCTGCAGCAAATGGCCAACGCCGA
>CAYMAR010000143.1:5447-8954 GCA_964388465.1 uncultured Desulfobacteraceae bacterium | reverse complement strand
AATTGGCTGTGCAGCGCAGTCCGGCGCGTCGAGGGCCCCCGGCTTGTTCCTGCAGAATGTGTCCCGCTCGTCCCGGCGCTTTGCCTGCGCCCAATGGACCCGAGACGCTTGCCGCCGGCGCTCGCGGACCTATTGAAAATCGCATTCATCGACATCGATGCAGATTCACTTCGTGGTGTCGATCTCGGCCCCCCCGCCGAAAGATGCGTGCGGAGGCCAGATCCAATCGAACCGCCGGATTCGCCATTGCAATGTAGGCCGTCGATGGCCGCCGCCGCCAGCGTGCATTATATTATTAATGCATAAAAAGTTTGCAGCGTCCCGGGCGGCGGCGGTCGCGTCGTCTTTGCCCGGGACCCGCCGGGGGGCCGTCCATGAAGATCTGCATCCAGTGCGGCCAGGTCGTGGCCGAAACCGTCAATATCTGCCCCGCCTGCGGGGCCGAAGTGGCGGCGGGGCGTGCGGCCATTGACGACTACCGGATTCTGGAGGTGGTACGGGAGGGCTATGCCAGCATCCTGTGCAAGGCCCGGCGCGAGGGCGAACAGGAACCGGTGGCGATCCGTATCTTCACCCCGCCGGCCGGCGTCGACCCCTTGCTGGCCGACCGACTCAAACGCGAGCTGGATGCGCTCCAGGAACTGCCCGAAAGCTATTTCGTGCGGCACCTGGCCATCCGTCAGTCCGAGGAGGGCCTTTGGTACCGCATCAGCGAATGGGTCGAGACCCTGAGCTGGGGATCATTGCTGGCCTCGGGCCGATTGCAGAAGAACCGGGCCGGTCTGGACCTGTTGGCCCGCATTGCCCGGATTCTCGAGGGCCTGCACCGCATCGGCCACATCATTCCGCACCTCATCCTGGACGACATTCTGGTCTACGAAGACGCCTCCGAAGGGCTCAGGGTCAAGATCGATTATAAGCTCTCGCGGTTTCTCGATCCACGCATGGATCGTCCCGGCCCGATGCTGGCGCGGCTGCTGGCGCTTCACCCGGACATCGTCCACCAGCGCCCCCTCGATTACCGCAGCGACATCTGGTCTCTGGGAAAGGTGTTTGTCGAGATACTGGCCGCCGACCCGGATACCGCCGATCTCGCAGCGCGTGCCGAGAGCCTGCCGCTGCCCCAGGAAATCGGGACCCTGGTGCGGCTGATGCTCAGCGAAGCGCCGGACCTTCGGCCGCGCAGCATGGCCGAGGTGGCCACCGTTTTGGGGCGTGTCAGCGAAAAAGACGTTGCCAAGAGCGCGCGGACCGCCCCGGAAGCCCGCGACGTTGCGGTCCGCACCTTGCGTCGCCTGAATCTGCGGCTGGGCCTGCTGATCTTCCTGCTGACCCTCCTGATCGCGGTGGGGGGCCTGCTATGGTATTATTTGGGATTTCGCCACCGGGACACCGAAGTTGTCCTTCAGGGCCACGCCAACCGGTACGCCGCATCAGTGGCCTTCGTGGTCGTTGACTACGGCCTCGAACTGGAAGGGCGCGAAGTGTATCACAACCGCTCCGAAGGGACGGCGTTCCTCGCGGATGCCCAGGGTTATCTCCTGACCAACCGCCACGTGGCCTGCCCCTGGCTGGCCGATGCCCGCCTGTTGACGGCGATCGCCATGCTGCGCAGACAGCCTGGAAAACTCGATCTGATCTACCGTCTATTTCTATGGTTCGAAGGCCAGCGGGCATTCAACCGTCTGCCGGCCCTGTCCGAAGAGGCCACGGTCGAAGACATTTACCGAACCGAGGATGCCTTCAGCACCCGGGGGGCGCGCCGGGTACGTATTGCGGGCGTGGCGCCCATACCGGCTGAAACCGCGGAGCGCCTGCACTCCCCTCTGGGCGACGACTTTGCCGTTCTCAAAATCGACGCCGTCCCGCCGGGATTGGTACCGCTGCCCCTGGCCGTCGATTTCGAATCGACCCACATGCCCAAATTAGCGCCCCTGATCACTCTGGGCTTTCCCTTGGGCAGCAGCATTCAGGCCGCCACCGTCAATGTCAGCGTTACAAGCGGTCACGTACGGCGCACCTTCGGGAAAATGATCCAGGTGGACACTTCCATCCATCCCGGCAACAGCGGCGGACCCTTCATCGATGCGCGCGGCCGGGTTATCGGGATCGCCACCAGTGTGGTCAAGGGCCGGAGCCAGGGGCCGGCACCGGCCGCCACCCCCCTTTCGGACATCGGCCTGGTGCTGCCGATCACCGAGGCCGCGGCCTTCGTGGCGGAACTCAAAGCCGGCGCCACCAAGTGGAACGGCGAGCTGGATCTGGCCCTGCGAGCCCGCCTCGAGCGCATCATGTCGCTGGCGCGCGGGCGCGAATGGGGCCGGGCGAGGATCATTGCGGCTGAAGAGCTGGCCGCGGCGCCCACCCCGCCCCTGATCATGGCCGCCGCCATGATGCACCTCTGCGCCGGTGATCATGACGGTGGCCGCCGGCTGTTCGAGAAATTTCTCTCCATCGACCCGAACAGCAACCTGGCGCGGCTCATGCTCCTGGTGATCGACCGTTTCGAGGGACGGATCGCGGCCAGCGCCCAACGGCAGCGGCTGACGGCACTGGACTGGCGTTCAAAAGACGAGTTTATCGGCTACCTGGCCCGGATCCTGACCGGCGAGGTCGACGCGCACGGCGTTCTTGCGGGCGGCTACACGGCATCGGAAAAAAGCTGGTTGCATTTGGCGGCCGGCCTGGTCGCTGAAGGCCGGGGGCAGGGGGCTGCAGCCCGCACCCTCCTGGAAACCGCCGTGCTTACGGCCGATCCCGACAATTGGGGCCTCTACCTGGCCCTGGCGAGACTGGACCGTCTCCAGCAGGCGCGCGAGGCCCAGCTCACCGATCCGGTCTTGAACCGTGCCTACCGTCGCCAGGTTGCGGCCTTTTACCGGCGCATGGACGATGCCATCGCGACGTGGAACGACCGCCGGCGCCGTCTGGCCGCTCCCCTGGCGGCGCTCCGGCATTCGACGGCCGGCCCGGAGGCCAACTTGCAGATACTGGAAACCATCCGGGCCCAGGATGCGCGCAACCACGACTTGCTGATCGCCCTGGCCTACCATAGCGCCATGGCCGGGCACTGGGAGGAGGCCCTGGGCTACACCCGGGCGTTCCTGGCCCTGCCCGGTCGGCTCAGTCCCGGCAAACTGAGCCTGGGGCTGCTTGAACCCGAGATCCTGAAGATGCAGGGGCAGGCGACCCTGGCCCGCGAAGCCCTGGCCGCCTATCACGACCGGATCCCCGATCCCTGGTACCGCAGCCTCGCGGCAAGCCTTATTGAACCCCGTCGGCAGGAAGCCATCGTCGAGCGGACCGAAGAACACCCGGCTTATTTACTGACCGGAAACGCCGCCCTGGGCCTCTGGGCCGAGGGGCATGACGACGTTGCCGGCGCCATCCGCCATTACCGCGAGGCATTAGGCTCCTACATGGACGATCGCATCGAGTATGATTTCGCCCTGGCCCGGGTCAAACACCTGCGCCAGGCCTCCGAATGATCGCGGTCCCGCGAAGCAT
>CAYMAR010000143.1:0-5347 GCA_964388465.1 uncultured Desulfobacteraceae bacterium | reverse complement strand
GGACCGTCAGCGGCAGGCGTCGCTTTTCGCGGCCATGGCATGTCCGGACTTCTATCCGCATCCGGTTCGGCAGGTCGTGCAGAAGGATACCCACATTTCGAAGGTCTTCTTAACGGGCGACTATGTCTACAAAATAAAGAAGGCCGTTGACTTGGGATTTCTCGATTTTTCCAGCCTGGCCAAGCGGCACCGGTACTGCAAACGCGAGGTGACGCTCAATCGCCGCCTGACCCGTGGGGTGTATCTGGGTGTGGTCCCCATCACCAACGTGGATGATCGCTTCATTCTGGGCGGATCCGGCCGCGCGGCTGAGTTTGCCGTACGCATGCGGCAATTGCCTGAAGCCTGTTCTCTGGCCTCGCTGATTGCGAAGGGGCAGGTCACTGTCGCACAGATCCAGGCGCTCGCCTCGATCCTCACGGATTTTTATGCGCGGCAGGGAAGCGCAAGCCGGGAGCAGGCCGCCGCATCCAGGGAAAACGTCAAAGCGTACTGCGAAGAGAACTTCAGGCACATACGGGGAGCCGTCGGCAAGCCGCTTGACGCCCGACGCTTCCGGGCCGTGCAATCTGCAACACAGTCATTCCTGACCCGGCGCAAAACCGTTTTCGAGAGCCGCCGGGACGGCGGCAAAATCTGTCAGGGTCACGGTGATCTGCGTTCCGGTCACATCTACTATACCGGCCCGGACCGCATTCAGATCATCGACTGCATCGAATTCAATTCGCGTTTGCGGCATATCGACGTCGCTTCGGATCTGGCTTTTTTGACCATGGATCTGGACTTCAGGGGGGTCTCCGGCCTGGGTGCGGCCCTGCTGGATGTGTACGTTCGGCAAACGGGCGATTCGCAGGTCTATGCGCTGCTGCCCTTCTACAAGTGCTACCGGGCGATGGTGCGGTGCAAAGTGAACTGCATCCGGATGAATACGGACCTTGGCGATGGCGATCACCTGGCGGTTCGGCGTCGCCGCGCCGCGCGTTATCTGGCCTTGGCCTACCGGTACGCGGAGCACTTCGGGAGATCGACCGTGTGGGTGCTTTGCGGGCTTCCCGGCGCCGGCAAAAGTACGATTGCCCGCAGGCTATCGAAAGCGCTGGGCCTGACGGTTCTGCGCTCGGATGTCATCCGTAAGCAACTGTTCGGGCGAACCGGCCGAGACCAAACCGCCGATGGCCTCGGGCACGACATCTACGGCCCGGTCGCCCATCGGCGTACCTACGGTGCAATCATGCGGCGGACGCGAAAGGCCCTGCAGCAGAAAAATTCGATCATCCTGGATGCCACTTTCAGCCACCCGGATCATCGTCGCCAGCTCCTTCAACTGGCGGATGACGCCCGCTCCCGGGTGGTGTTTATCGAGTGTACGGCCCCGGACCGCGTGCTGCAGGCGCGCCTCGGCCGGCGTGAGGACGCGCGCTCGGTTTCCGACGCCCGTCGACATCACTTCGCGCTGCTCAAACAAAGATATGTTCCCATGGCGCAACCCGATCCAACGCTGCGGCTGCAGGTCGACACGGTCCAGCCGATCGATCACTGCCTCCGGGCGATATTGTCATGGGACTATCAGGCCTCTGTAGCGTCGGTCGCGCCGGCGAAATCCACGATGCCCGCTGTTGGGGCAGGAGGTAACCATGTTCAAGACCATTCTGGCAGCAACCGATCAAGTCACCGAACGGGATCCCTTGGTGGAAACGGCGGCACGCCTGGCCGCCGCGAACCACGGCCAACTCATCATTCTCCATGTCCTTGAATCCGCTTCCACCCGCAATCGCCGCTGGGTCAAACACTACGCCACGGGCCAAGGCATGCCCTGCGACCGGGATTACGAGGAGCGGATCCGTCGACGGCTGCGGGCCGCACACCAGGCGGCCGTCAATGCCGCACCGGCGACCAAAATTCGGGTGGCGACCGGTTATCCCTGGGAAGCCATCCTGCGCCGGGCGCGCCGCGACGATGCCGATCTGATTGTCATGGGCCCTCACAGCGGCCGTGCATCCCGGAAAGGGGTGATTCGATCGGTCGGTCGGGTGGGAAGCACGGCGGAAGGCGTCATTCGGCGGGAAAAATGCCCGGTGATGATTGTCAATCCGCTGCTGTCGGTGCCGAACGTGCCGTTCACCCGCATCCTGGTGGGTATCGATTTCTCCGAGGCCTGCGAGTGCGCGCTTTGCCTTGCAGGCCGCTTGGCCAAGTTCTATCCCGCCCGTGTCGGCGTATTTCACATGATTCCCATTCCGCCCTACCCGAAGTACACCCGGCGGGACTTCAAGGCGGATCAAAGCAGTTCAAGCGAACGGCTGAGGTATTTTTGCCGTTCCTACCTGGAGGGCGTGGACTGGACGCACCATGTCAGAGGGGGGGGGCTGCCGCACAAAGAACTGCTGCGCGGCGCCGATGAAATGAGTGCGGATCTGATCGTGCTCGGTTCGCACACCCGCCAATCAGAGGGTAAATGGTATCCCGGCAGTGTTGTGGAACGTGTAAGCTACCATTCGAAATGCCCGGTTATCGTCGTCAACGACCTCAAAGCGCTTCAACCCTGGGAGGACATGCAGGCATCGCTTACAAAGGAGATGCCGGCCAAAGATCGACGCATCCGCGTGTTCACCGGTCGCACCATTCAGGCGCGTGTCGAAGAGAATTGTTCCTGTCGCTAGACCCGGGCATCGATCCGTCAGCGTTTCAAAACCGTGGGAATGGCCGATCTCGCTTTTGCCGCCTCTGATCCGGCCGGCCTCAAATCCATGTTTCTCCCCTTGCGCGCCGACCGTCCGGCCGATCCATCCCTGGAGGCTGCCAGCCGCCGTTCATTTGACCTTCTTCAGGCCCGTCCGGCCGGCTGTCAGGAATCCGTGCGGCTGAAGGCCAAGGATAACCGCATCGCCGCTCTTTTTGCATGGTGCACCGTACACGGCCGGTCCCTTTTTTTTTCGGACGGCCGTTTTATATGAAAGGGCATTTCCGAAGATTGGGAGCCACTGGCGGAGCGTTTGACCGAATCGCTTTCCACGGGGCTGCATGCCGGAGGGGCCACGAAGGCATCGCGTTAATCGCATCTAAATATCTAATATCAATTGATATATCAGCTTAGAGACCCCGGTGCGTGGATCCGTTTCGCCACGCGGCCCATTTGCTTGGCGGCAGACGAAATCAAAAATCGTATTGACATGGGGATGCTGAATCGCCCATTTTAAAGGGTCATGCAGGTGTAAATGCCGATTAAACGTTGAAACGCAGAGGGTTGCGGGATGGACAAAAAAAAGAGCACCAATTTCAAAGGTATTGCCTCCTTATTCGACGAATTGCAGCTCAAGACCTATTTCGTCAACTATGTTTACTTTATCATCGGGGTCGAGATTCTCATTTTCTTAATCAGTTTCTTCGGCTCCCTGGGGCCGGACAAGGGGCCTTTTCCCTGGAAGTTTTATTTTTTTGCGGCCTTTACCATCCCCATCGCCATCACGTTTCTGCTGGGGGTGTTCATTTTCGCCTTCAACAACTACCTCTTCGGGCGAGAAGCCGGCAGTGAGAACGGCGAGAATCTGAGCGCGGCGGAAATGGAGAAAAAATCCCATCTGCTCAAAATGAACATCTATCTTCATCACATGCGCCAGGTGCCCTTCCTTATTCTGATGTTCGTTCTGCTCATCGGTTCTCTGGTGGCCTATAAACTGGACGCCATTGTTTTGTTCGCGCTCAACGCCGGTGAATCGGTGGTCAGATACGGGTTGATCGCCCTGGGCATCCTCCTGGTGGCCGCAATGGTATTCAGCATAACCTGGCTGGTGGCCAACTACAAATTGAAGCGTCGGCATATGGAGCACCAATACCGCTATAAAAATGATGTGATGCAGCAGTTGGGATTGCTGATTACGGATGATGAGCGGGTGATCACCAAGGAGGGCGACGTCATCTCGACCAAAGATAACCTGATCGCAATGGAAAAAAAGGACAATAACAAGTTCCAGATTCTGCCGCCTCCCCAATAGCCACGCTCTATCTTCCGATGTTGTTGGATGGACTACTCGACCCATGCCGCCAAGCCCAAAAAAATACTCCCCCGCGGACCGGGGGCTGCACTTATACGCCCAGGATGGTTTTGCCGTCCTGGGTGTTACGGTTTTCGCCGGTCTTTGCATGCTGGTGGTCTTCTTTTCGGTTCTGGCCCAGTTCGGGCTCCTGGCGCGAATCGGGCCGGGTGGTATCAGCCTCGCCGTCTTGTTGATTTTGCTTCTAATGGCGGGCGTATACCAAGGGTTGCGCCGCATCAAATTCCGGCGCTTCCGCACCGGAGTCAAAGATCCTCTGTTCATGCGGGCTTTCATGCAGTCCTGCTATGCCAGCGACTGCGGCCGCATTGAAAAACTGCTGGCCGACCGGCAAAAGACGCCCCCGCTCATCCTGAACGACCTCTTGGCCGAGAAGATGCAGAGCATTATTCAGACCGATGCGCGGCACATGGTGGATGTTTTGGAAATGTTTTGTAAAAGCGGTTTGAAAAAGAACAAGGACCCGGTGATGGACCGGTTTTTTCATACCCCGGATTCATACGAAGAAGCCCCGCTGCCCGCCGAGTTTGAGCACGTCATCCAGGCGGTGACCACCAGGTACCCTTCGTTGGAGTCCGCCCTTGAAAACACGTTAGCGGCCAGGGCCCACCTCTTTACGCTGATGGGGGATTATCTGGAACGCATGCCGCCTTCGGCTGACCATGTCGCCTTTATCAATCGAACCTACCGCTACCATCCGCCGGACGAGGAAACGACCCGACGGATCGCCTTTGCCCTGGATACCCTGAAGCTGTTGGAAGCCTATACCCGAAAAGAACTGCGCGGCGAACACCTGGCCCGCCACAGTCGTCTGGCGGCCGAACGAATTCCCCGGCTGGCGGCAGCGGTCAGCCAGTACAAAGCGGCCTTCGAAACCCTGGTGCAAGCCTATGAAACCGTGCCTGCGGAACAGGCGCCCAGGGCCAATAAAGTTGCATCGCGAATGAATTGACGATGACCGCCGGGACGGCCCTAACTCAGTACCCATCCGCAAAAGGCATCTTGCGGCCCGGGCCTGAACCGAAATTTGCCATTTCTGGACAGGCACGAACGGAACAACTCGCGTGCGAATGAGAAAAAAGGGTCGCGCGTGCTTCATCCCGTACGGTGGGGGATGGGTATCGAAAGCGAGAAACCCCCCCGGATGACGTGCCCAAGGCCTCGCCGCCGGCTATCCTGAAGCCTTTTCTGGATGGATAGGTGCGACCGATTAATCTCAATGGGACTTTGTGCTATATGGATTGACAAATGCATCGGAATTTAATTTTAGTGGGCATGTTCTCGAATCACGATCA
>CAYMAR010000142.1:6313-8973 GCA_964388465.1 uncultured Desulfobacteraceae bacterium | reverse complement strand
GATATCGGCTATTGCTCCTCCCAGATGGGATTCGATTGCCAGACCTGCTCGGTGATCACGAGTATTGACCAGCAGTCGCCGGATATCGCCCAGGGCGTCAATGTGGGCGAGGGCCTCTACAAGGATCAGGGGGCGGGCGATCAGGGCCTCATGTTCGGGTTCGCCACGGACGAAACCCCTGAACTGATGCCCATGCCGGTGATGTACGCCCACAAACTTACGCGACGTCTTTCCGTGGTGCGCAAGAACGGCGCGCTGGATTTTCTGCGGCCGGACGGCAAGTCCCAGGTGACCATCGAGTACGAAAACGGCAGCCCGCGCCGGGTCGATACGGTGGTGGTTTCCACCCAGCACAAACCGGATGTGACCCATGAGCAGATTCGCGAAGCGGTCATCGAGGAAGTGATCAAAAAGGTGATTCCGCGCGACATGATCGACGGCGACACCAAATACTATATCAACCCCACCGGCAAGTTTGTGGTGGGCGGCCCATGGGCGACTGCGGCCTCACGGGGCGCAAGATCATCGTCGACACCTACGGGGGTCAGGGCAGCCATGGCGGCGGCTGCTTCTCGGGCAAGGATCCGTCCAAGGTCGACCGCAGTGCCTCCTACATGGGGCGGCATATCGCCAAAAACGTGGTGGCCGCCGGCCTGGCCAAAAAATGCGAAGTCCAGATCGCCTATGCCATCGGCGTGGCCCAGCCGGTTTCGGTCATGGTGGACCTGATGGGCACCGGCGTCATCCCCAAAAAACGCGTCAAGGAGATCATCCGCGAGGTATTCGACCTGCGGCCGGCGGCGATCATCGAATATCTCGATCTGCTGCGCCCGATCTATCTGCCCACGGCGGCTTACGGCCATTTCGGCCGCAGCGAAGACTCTTTTAGCTGGGAGCAAACCAACAAAGCGGAGCAGATGCGCGATCTGGCCGGGATCTAGTCCCGCGTCCGCAGCCAAGCGCGGGGTAACGCTCGAGGCCGCCATAAGGGCGTTCGCCGGCCACAAAAGGCGGGGCCGTTACCGCGGTGCATTGCAAACCCGGGCGGCGGGCTTAATATAGATATCGATAGGCCGCCGTTGATCAATTAACGCCGATTTAGGTCGGCAGCGGCCCGATGGAAGGCTTGCGGCCCGCGCAGCTGACAAGTAAACCACGAACAGGGGCCAGCACCCCGAGGCAACCAAGGAGTTTAGATGTCCATCGTATCCATGCAAAAGCAACCCCACGACAATGACGCGCTAGATCTGAGCCTGCCGTACAAGGTGGCCGACATGGCGCTGGCCGATTTCGGCAACAAGGAAATGAAGCTGGCCGAAAACGAAATGCCGGGCCTGATGGCCGTCAGGGCCAAATACGGCCAGGACAAGCCGCTCAAAGGGCTTAAGGTGACCGGCAGCCTCCACATGACCATCCAGACCGCCATGCTGATCGAAACCCTCGCGGCCCTGGGGGCCGACGTGCGCTGGGCCAGCTGCAACATATTCTCCACCCAGGACCACGCGGCGGCGGCCATCGCCAAGAATGGCTCCGCTGCGGTCTTTGCCTGGAAGGAAGAGACCCTGGAGGAATACTGGTGGTGCACCGAAATGGCCCTGACCTGGCCGGACGGGTCCGGGCCGGACCTGATCGTCGACGACGGCGGGGACGCCACCATGTTCATCCACCAGGGGGTCAAAATCGAAAAAGACCCGACGCTGCTGGACAAGACCTATGACAACCCGGACGTAAAAATCCTGATGAAACGTCTTAAAGCGGGCTACGCTGAAGACCCCGGGCGTTGGCAGCGGGTGGCCGCCAAGGTCCGCGGGGTGTCCGAGGAAACCACCACCGGCGTGCATCGTCTCTACCAGTTGGCCCGCGATGGTGAACTGCTCTTCCCGGCCATCAACGTCAATGATTCGGTCACCAAATCCAAGTTTGACAACCTCTACGGCTGCCGCGAATCCCTGGCCGACGGCATCAAACGGGCCACCGACGCCATGATAGCCGGCAAGATTGTGGTGGTCTGCGGTTACGGCGACGTGGGCAAAGGCTGCGCCCGCTCGATGCGGGGCTACGGGGCCCGCGTGCTGGTGACCGAGATCGATCCCATTTGCGCCCTGCAGGCGGCCATGGAGGGCTTCGAAGTGGTGACCATGGAAGACGCCGCCGCCCTCGGTGATATCTTTGTCACCGCCACCGGCAACTACCACGTGATTACCGGCGCCCACATGGAGCAGATGAAAAACGAGGCCATCATCTGCAACATCGGTCATTTCGACAACGAGATCGACATGACCTACCTGGAGACCACGCCGGCCTGCAAGCGGGAGAACATCAAACCCCAGGTGGACAAGTGGACCTTGACCTCCGGCCGCACGGTGATCGTACTGGCCGAGGGGCGCCTGGTGAATCTGGGCTGCGCCACCGGCCATCCCAGCTTCGTGATGAGCAACAGCTTCACCAACCAGTGCCTGGCGCAGATCGAGCTGGCCCGCAAGCCGCACGAAAAAGATGTCTACACCCTGCCCAAAAAACTCGATGAAGAGGTGGCCCGCCTGCACCTCGATCGGCTGGGCGTCAAGCTGACAAAGCTCAGCCCCGAGCAGGCAAGCTATATCGGGGTGGAGGCGGAGGGGCCGTTCAAACCCGATCATTACAGATACTGAGATGCCCGC
>CAYMAR010000142.1:0-6213 GCA_964388465.1 uncultured Desulfobacteraceae bacterium | reverse complement strand
GGTGGAGGCGGAGGGGCCGTTCAAACCCGATCATTACAGATACTGAGATGCCCGCGCCTCAGCCGCATCTTGGTGGCCAGACCGGCGTTCTCGCATTTGGGCAACCCTCGACGAGGTGCTTTTCTGAGCCTGCGGTTGCCAAGACGCTGCGGCCCTGGTCCGATCCCCAATCCACGGCTTATGAACGAACATTGCGGTCTTAATTCGGTAAGCCAAGAACAAAGCGCCATCGGGTTCCAGGCGTAGGAGAAATGCAAGGGCCGGCCGATCACCGTTTCGTCCGGCCCTTGCATTTGAATTTCACAGGCATTCGCCAGGCGCGGTTAGCGTGCCGGCGGCCTGAGCTGCAGTGATGAGGGCTGCACGTAAAGCCGCGATCGTGTTTTTTACGAAACCGGCAACGAATCTAAGCGCGGCCGCCGCTCCAGCTGAGCTTGCCCTTGAGCACGTCGAAATATTCGCTGCCGGGGATGTGGATCATATGCACCGGATGCGGGCTTTTTTCGATCAGGATGGTATCGCCGTGCTGGATGTCGACCCCGGCCTGGCCGTCGAGGGTCAGGATCAGGTTCGTGGTGCGCTCCTCGGGCTTGATCAGGATGCGGGTGACGTCCGGGACCACCAGCGGGCGATTCGTGAGGGTGAAAGGACAAATGGGGGTGATGACGATGCCGGGCACCTGCGGGTGAACCACCGGGCCGCCGGCCGCCATGGAATAGGCCGTGGAACCCGTGGGTGAGGCCACGATCAGGCCGTCGGCCCGGAAGGTGGTCAGATAGTGATCGTTGATGTAGGTGGGAATAAGGGCCAGGCGGGCCAGCGTGTCGGTGTTGATCACCACGTCGTTGAGAACACTCTCGCGGCAGCGTTCAACACCCTCACGGTTGACGGTGACGGCTAGGCGCATGCGGTGCTGGATATCGAAATTTCGCTGCAAAACGGCTTCCGCCGCGGCAAACAGGTCTTCCGCCGCGATTTCCGCCAGGAAGCCGACCTCCCCGAATTTGACCCCCAGGATGGGTACCGGCGCCTCTCCGATCCAGCGCACGGCGCTCAGAAAGGTGCCGTCACCGCCTAGTACGAAGACACAGGCCAGCGAACGCGTAGGCGATGCGCGATGGGCGCAGGTGTGTTTGTCGTTTTCGATCTCGTCGGGGTTGATGCGCTTGAAAGCGAGGTCACGGCTTTTAAGCCAACTTTCCAGACGATCGGCGGTTCGCTGGGCTTCGGGAACGGTTTTCACGATCAGGCCGATAGGGTGCAAGGTCGTGTCTCCCATGGAGCATAACGATGTGCAGACAAGCAAACGTTTGAGGGCGAGGTCTTCCGGCTTGCATTACTGTATTCCCCCCGGAGGGTCAAGCCGCAATCCGCCGGGCCGCAGCTCCGGTCACGGAGATACGGCGCCAGGACTTGTCGATGGACGTTGCCCGGTGGGCCGCCCCAACCGCCCATGCCAAACATATGGAGAGACCACCATGGAAGTCAAAAACTATAAGGATTGCGAAGCGAAGGCCATCGATAAATTCCCTTTCAAGGGCACCCCGCGCGAGGTGGTCGGCACCAGTATTCGCTGGCTGTCGCGTTGCGGCGACGACGGCACCGGCTATCCCGAGTATGGCCTGCGCTATTTTACCATTCAGCCGGGCGGCCGGATCCCGATTCACAACCATTTTTACCATCAGACCATGTACATCCTCAGCGGGCGCTTCGAATGCTGGCAATTCGACGCGGCATCCGAAACCGTTGCCCAGAGCGCGGAGGTCGGGCCCGGCGACTTCGTCTACGTTCCCAGTATGGAACCCCACGGCATGCGCAACCTGAGCGACACGACGCCGGCGTCTTTTTTATGCTGCATTTGTAATGTTTACGAAGATAAAGATTCCATCTAATCCCGGCCGTTGGCAACGACGGAACCCGCGTGGCGCTACCGTGAGGTGAAGGACGGCGGTGGTTGGCGCCATTCCCAAATTCCATCTTGACGGGAGCTTGGCCCGCGATTATAAGAGTGAGGTTTGATCACAGGTAAACGCTGATTTTCGTTACTTTTTCAAGGAGGAGAGGATAATGAAAAAGCCGATTGGAAGATTCCTCGTGCTCGTGGTTGCCCTGGCGCTCGCCGGTTTGATGATCTACGGTTGCCCCCAGCAGGAAGAACAAAAGGCTGAAGCCCCGGCTCCGGCGGCACCCGCCCCCGAGCCTGCCGAACCCGTCAAGCTCGGTGTGGCCGGCGCCCACAGCGGTGACCTGGCATCCTACGGCATTCCCAGCGTGCGCGCGGCCCAACTGGTCGTCAAACATCGCAATGCCATGAACGGCGTCAACGGCCGCCAGATCGATGTGCTGGTCGAAGACGACGTCTGCAAGCCGGAAGTGGCCACCAACACCGCCACCAAACTGGTCACCGAAAAGGCCGACGTGGTGGTGGGACACATCTGTTCCGGCGCGACCAAATCGGCGCTGGGGATCTACAAGGAGTCCGGCATCATCGCCATGAGCCCCTCGGCCACCAACCCCGCCCTGACCCAGAGCGGCGACTATCCCAATTTCTTCCGTACCATCGCCTCCGACGATGCCCAGGCACGCCTGCAGGTTGATTTCGCGCTGGACAAGCTCGGCCTCACCAAGCTGGCCGTCCTGCACGACAAGGGCGACTACGGCAAGGGCCTGGCCGAATTCGCCAAGGGCTTCCTCGAGGCCGACGGCCGCGCCGAAGTGGTGCTGTATGAAGGCATCACCCCCGGCGCGGTGGACTACTCCGCCGTTGTTCAGAAAATCAAGCGCTCCGAAGCCGAGGCCGTGATTTTCGGCGGCTATCATCCGGAAGCCTCCAAGATTGTCACGCAGATGCGCAAAAAAGGCATGGACACCATCTTCATCTCCGATGACGGGGTCAAGGACGTGACCTTCATCAAGGTGGCCGGCGAATTTGCCGAGGGCGTCTACGCCACCGGGCCGGTGGACACGTCCAAGAACCCGATCGCCGTGGAGGCCATCGAAGCGCACAAGAAAGAATTCGGCGAAGATCCGGGCGCTTTCTATCTGAATGCTTACGCCGCAACGCAGGCGCTTCTGAATGCCATCGAAAAATCCGGATCGACCGACTTCGACGTCCTGAAGAAGACCCTGCAGAGCGAATGGGTGGCCACACCGCTGGGCATCATCAAGTTCGACGAACGCGGCGACGCCATCGGCGTCGGGTTTGCCGTTTATCAGGTCCAGGGCGGCAGTTTCGCCACCATCGAAATGTAGTCGCCACCGTTGCCAATGTCAGGGGTCGGACCTTCGGGTGCCGGCCCCTGATGTGTTTAGGGCCCGGGCATTTATTAAGGCATATCTCACTATCTGTGAGAGGCGCATCGTCTCTGCCGGCGCGCGAGACGGTATCCGGCGCCGGAATACAGCTCTCCGGACCGGCGATAGGAAATCAAGCCGATGGATTATTTTCTGGAACTTTTCCTGGGGGGATTGACGCGCGGCAGCATCTACGCGCTTATCGCTCTGGGATACACGATGGTTTACGGCATCATTGAACTGATCAATTTCGCTCATGGCGAAATCTACATGATCGGGGCGTTCACCGGTCTGATCGTGATCAGCGTCCTGACCCTTTTGGGCTGGAACACGGTGGCGATTATTGTCATCGCCGCCATCGTGGCCATGATCTATTCGGCCGCCTACGGGTACACCATTGAAAAGATCGCCTATAAGCCCATACGCGGTTCCCAGCGCCTCTCGGCCCTGATCAGCGCCATCGGCATGTCGCTCTTCCTGCAAAACTATGTCCTCCTGGCCCAGACCTCCAATTTTCTGCCCTACCCCAACCTGATTCCCGAATTCGGCTTCGTCAAACCGATTGAAGACATCGTCCGATCCACGGAGATCGTCATCTATCTTGCGGCCGCGCTGGTCATGGTGGCGCTGACGTTTCTGATCAAATTCACCCGCATGGGCAAGGCCATGCGGGCGGTGGCCCAGGATCGTGACATGGCCATGCTGGTGGGCGTGGATGTCAATCGCGTTATTTCTTTTACGTTTATCATCGGATCGTCCATCGCTGCCTTGGGGGGTGTGCTGGTTTCTTCGCACATCGGGCAGGTGAACTATTACGTCGGGTTTATCGCCGGCATCAAGGCGTTTGTGGCCGCAGTCCTGGGGGGGATCGGCAGCATGCCCGGGGCCGTGCTGGGAAGTCTCGTGCTGGGCTGGACCGAAAGTTTCTTCACCGGGTATATCTCCAGCGACTACGAAGACGTCTTCGCCTTCGTCTTCCTGGTGCTGATTTTGATTTTCAGACCGGCCGGTATTCTGGGGCGTTCGGACACCGACAAGGTCTGATCCGTTCCGGCGGGCGATTTTTCCTGCCGATGGTAGCATCGGCCCGAGGTTGAAAACCGCATTATGATGACACTCCAAGAGATCAAGAAATCGGTCCTGACGGCACTCTGGTTCATGTTTCTCACCTTTCCCGTCATGGTCATCCGGGTGAACACCATCGAGAAGACCATCGAGTGGCGCTGGTGGCGGATGGCGGGCGTCGGCCTTGGTATTTTCTTTTTGTCCTTTCTGTGGCGCTATCTGATCCGGCGCAAGGAGGCCGGCAAGAAAAAAGCCGAGGTCGGCGGCGAGGAAAAGGTGCCGCTGGCGGCGCGCCTGATGAAGAACCCGCGGTTCTATATGCCCGGACTGGCCGTGAGCGTCGTTCTGGTGGTGGCCTTTCCGTTTGTCTTCTCCTTGTACCAGACCAACATCATGATCACCGCCCTGATCTACGTGGTGGTGGGTCTGGGGCTGAACATCGTCGTGGGCCTGGCGGGCCTTCTGGACCTGGGCTATGTGGCCTTCTACGCGGTGGGGGCCTACAGCTACGCGCTGCTCAACGTTCACTACGGGGTCACCTTCTGGATGGCCCTGCCCATCGGCGCGGCCCTGGCCTTTCTCTTCGGGATCCTGCTGGGGTTTCCGGTCCTGCGCCTGCGCGGCGACTACCTGGCCATCGTCACCCTCGGTTTCGGGGAGATCATCCGTCTGGTGCTGGAAAACTGGAACGCATTCTCCTTCGGCCCCAGTGGTATCGCCAACATTCCCAAACCCGGTCTTTTCGGGCTGGATCTCAACCTGCAGCAGTCCACGACCTTCATCTATTTTCTGATGATCGGCCTCGCCCTGATGACCATTTTCGTGGTCCGCCGGCTGCAGGATTCGCGCATCGGACGGGCCTGGATCGCCCTGCGCGAAGACGAGGTCGCCTGTCAGGCCATGGGCATCGACAAGACACGCACCAAACTCTCGGCCTTTGCGCTGGGGGCCACCTGGGCCGGTATGGGCGGGGTGGTCTTCGCGGCCAAGACCACCTTCATCAATCCCACCAGCTTCACCATCTGGGAATCGGTGATCATTCTCTGCGTGGTGGTCCTGGGAGGGATGGGCTCCATCCTCGGCGTCATCGTGGGTGCGCTGATTTTGATCCTGCTGCCGGAATACCTGCGTGACTTCGGCGAATATCGTATGCTGATCTTCGGCGCCATGCTGGTGATGATGATGGTCTTCCGGCCAGGCGGCATTATCAGCGGTGTCCGGCGCATCTACCAATTCGAAGGCCTGGAAACCAAAGCGGACAATTGACACGCATGAAACCGGTTTTAGTCGTCAACCAATTGACCATGGACTTTGGCGGGCTGCGGGCCCTGGACCATATCGACCTCGAGGTGCGTGAGGGCGAAATCGTGGCTTTGATCGGTCCCAACGGGGCCGGCAAGACCACGTTTTTCAACTGCCTCACCGGGATTTACACCCCCACCGGCGGTGAGATGCAGCTACACCAGCCGCAGGGCGGCGCCGTGCGGTTGAACGGGCTCAAACCCAACCGGGTGACTGAAAACGGCATGGCGCGCACCTTCCAGAATATTCGTTTGTTCCAGAACATGACGGTGTTGGAAAACGTCATGATCGGGCGCCATTGCCGTCTGCATTCGGGCATTCCGGGGGCCATCTTCCACCCACCCGCCAACCGGCGGGAAGAAAAGCAGATCGTCGCAGACAGCTACCGCATGCTGGAGAAGATCGGTCTGACCCGCTACGTCAACGAATTCGCCAAAAACCTGCCCTACGGCGCCCAGCGCCGGCTGGAGATCGCGCGGGCTCTGGCCACCGAACCGTTCATCCTCCTGCTGGACGAGCCGGCGGCCGGCATGAACGCCCAGGAGACCAAGG
>CAYMAR010000141.1:5622-8989 GCA_964388465.1 uncultured Desulfobacteraceae bacterium | reverse complement strand
GCATGGAAATTCTGGCCAGTTCGATCGTGGCCGGTCTGCTTTTCGGCATGGTGCTGGCGCTCGTGGCGCTGGGGCTCACGATTATCTTCGGCGTGATGGACATCATCAATTTCGCCCACGGCGAGTTATTGATGTTCGGTATGTACACGGCGCTCCTGGCCTCCCAGTTTATGGGCATCGATCCGCTGCTGACCCTGCCGTTGGCCGCCCTGGTGGGTTTTCTCCTGGGCATCGCCTGCTACAAGGGGTTTGTGACCTATATCCTGCGGGGGCCCATGATCGCGCAGCTCCTGGGCACCTTCGGGCTCATGCTGCTCCTGCGCAACATCGCGCTTCTGGTTTTCGGGTCTGAGGACCGCGCCGTACACCACGGCCTCCTGGTCGACAAGAGCTTTGAGATGGGAATGGGGATTATCGTCCCGGCCACCAAGCTGGCCGCGGCCGGCCTTTCGGTGGTGGCCTTCATCGCCGTCTGGCTGCTCATGAACAAGACCCGGATGGGCAAGGCCCTCACGGCCACGGCCCTCAACCCCCAGGGCGCCCGCTACATGGGGATCTCCACGGAGAAGATGAATGCCCTGGCCTGGGGCATCGGCGGCGCCTCGGTGACCGTGGCCGGGGCCCTGATCGTCAACTTCTGGCCGGTCAACCCCTATGTGGGGCTGCTTTTTACCATGATTGCCTTTACCATCGTGGCCCTGGGGGGGTTCGGCAGTGTGCCCGGGGCTTTTTTCGCCGCCCTGGTCGTGGGCCTGATTACCGAAATCCCCGGCTTCTGGGACTTTCTGACCTACACCTTGGAGCTGGACTGGATGTACGACGTCCCGATGACCTCCTTTAAATACATGTGGATCTACGTGGCCTATTTCATCATCATGGTGGTGCGACCCAGGGGGCTGTTCGGATGGAAGCACTGAAGAACGCCTTCGATTTTTCCGATCAGCCACGCCTGGACCTGACCATCGCCGGCACGCTGGCGCTCTTCCTGCTGATCTTTCCGCTGCTGCCCGTTTCCGCGTTTGCCCTGGCCACCATGATCCAGTTTTTCATCTTTTCGCTCTACGGCATGGGCTGGAACACCATCGGCGGCTACGGCGGCCAGGTGGACCTCGGCAAGGCCCAGTACGTCGGCATCGGGGCTTACACCACGGCCGTACTCCTGATTCGCTGGGACATCCCCTTCTGGTTTTCGATGCCCATCGGGGTCCTTCTCGCGGTCAGCTGGTCGTTCATCATCGGCTACCCGCTTTTCCGTCTCAGCGGGCACTACTTCGCCATTGCCACCATCGCCACCTCGCTGGTGCTCAAGGATCTCTTTGAGGTCTGGGACTTCGTGGGCGCGGCCCGCGGGCTGGAGATTTCTCCCATCG
Organism: uncultured Desulfobacteraceae bacterium; assembly: GCA_964388465.1. Lineage (GTDB taxonomy): Bacteria > Desulfobacterota > Desulfobacteria > Desulfobacterales > UBA5852 > JABZFP01. The sequence goes on along the minus strand of CAYMAR010000141.1, from coordinate 7,619 downwards.
CCTACCAGCCCCCGGATTTCCTGCGGCTGATCTTCAAGGAGGACATTTACTACTATTATGTGCTGTTCGCCTTCTTTCTGATCGGGATCCTCTACCTCAACTGGTTTCGCAAATCGCGTTTGGGTTATCAGCTGCGGGCCATCAAGGACAACGAGGACGTGGCCCGCTCGCTGGGCATCAATGTGCACTGGGCCAAGATCAAGACCTATGCCATCGCCACGGGCTATGTCAGTGTGGTCGGCTCGTTTCACGCTTGCTACATCAAGGCCATCGAACCCGAAGACACCATGAGCCTGGACATCTCCATCCTGATCGCGCTCATGGCGATGCTGGGCGGGGCCGGCAGCCTGTGGGGGCCCATCATCGGCGCGGGGATTCTGATTCCCCTTAAAAGCTACCTCAAGGAATGGCTGGGCGGAATGGCCGGCCTGGCGGGCATGGACCTGATCCTCTACGCCGTGATCATCATGCTGATCTCGGCCAAGGAGCCGCGGGGCGTGTGGGGCATCGTGGAACGCTGGCGGCGAAGGACACGGACCTGATGGCACTCCTGGCGGTAGAAAACCTGGTCAAGGATTTCGGCGGCCTGCGGGCCAACGACGATATCTCGTTTACGCTTGAAAAAGGCGAGCTGCTGGGGCTGATCGGCCCCAACGGCGCCGGCAAAACCACACTTTTCAACTGCATTGCCGGCAAGCATCCGGTGACCGCCGGCCGCATCGTCTTCGACAACGAAGACATCACGGCCCTGAAAGCGCCCGAGGTGGCCCGCCGCGGCCTGGCCCGCACCTTCCAGGTGTATGCCGCCGCCGGCGACCTGACCGTGCGTGAAAACGTCATGGTGGGATGCTTCATGCGCACCGCCTCCCGCCGCAAGGCCCGCGAGCGGGCCGACGCCATCCTGAAGGATCTCAACCTGACCGCGGCAGCGACCCAGCATGTCAGCGAACTGCCCGTGGCCGCCCAAAAAAAGGTGACCATGGCCACGGCGCTGGGCACCCGGCCCAAACTGCTTCTGCTCGACGAGGTGGCCGCCGGGCTCAACCCCGGTGAGATCGAGGAGATCATGGCCAGCATCCGGCATATCCACCGCGACCTGGGGGTGACCGTGATCCTGATCGAACACGTCATGGAACTGGTCATGCGCACCAGCGACCGCGTGATCGTGATCGATTCCGGGCGCAAAATTGCGGAGGGCCTGCCCGACGAAGTGGCCCGCGATCCGCAGGTGATCAAGGCTTACCTGGGCGAGCGCTACGTACAGGAAACCGGCAAGGGAGAGACGCACCCATGAGTTCCGTTATTCTCGCGGTCGAAAATCTCAAGGTGCGCTACTCCGGCCTGCCGGTGCTGCAGGGCATCTCGCTGCACGTGGATGCCGGCGAAACCGTGAGCGTCCTGGGGGCCAACGGGGCGGGCAAGTCGACCCTGCTGCGGGCGATCATGGGGGCCCAACCGGCCTTTGCGGGGCGAATCCTTTTCGAGGGCCGGGAAATTCAGAAGCGGAGCACGGCCGACATCGTGCGTCTGGGCATCGTCTACGTGCCCGAGGAGAAAATGCTCTTCAGCCCCATCACGGTGGAAGCGAATCTCCTGCTGGGCGCCTATGTGCTGAACGACGAGGCGCGTATCCGTGAAAATCTCGCATTTGTCTACCGTCTGTTCCCGCAGCTCGAGGAGCGCCGGAGCCAGGCCGCCTCCACCCTCTCGGGCGGCGAGCAGCAGATGGTGGCCATCGGCCGCGGGCTGATGTCCAACCCCAAGATCCTGATGCTGGACGAACCCTCCCTGGGGCTGGCCCCGGTGCTGGTGGACGAGGTCCTGGACACGGTGCGCAAGCTCAAGGAAGAGGGCATGACCATCCTGCTCGTCGAGCAGAACGTGCGCGAGGCCTTGGAACTGGCCAGCCGCGGCTACATCCTGCAAACCGGCCGCATCGTGGGCGAGGGCTCCGGTGCCGAACTCATGGCCAGCGACCAGGTCAAGTCCGCCTTCCT
>CAYMAR010000141.1:0-5522 GCA_964388465.1 uncultured Desulfobacteraceae bacterium | reverse complement strand
TTTTTCACTCCAACGCACGCAAACCCTTCGCCCACCTCGCACCCGGCCGGTCGTTTGGCCTACCGGCCGAGACCTTCCGTGCCTCACAAGGCCCGTTTCCTCCGATCCAGGAGAAAGCCGACAACCGGCAAATAGCCTCGTTCGGGGGTCGGCTTGAGCGCTACGCTGCCGGGGCGACCGATCATTGGGCCTCGCATCCGGCGACGAAATCGAAGAGCGCGGTGCACAGCGGGCTGTCGGGACGTGCCAGGTCCTCCACCGCGGTGATGTGGTTCTTGCCCGGCTGGACCAGCAGTTCGGCCCGCAGTCCGTTGGCCTTCCAGGTATCCAGGTAGACGGCCGCCTGCCGGTGGAATTCGAGGGACTCGTTTTCGCCGAGCGAAATCAGAAGCGGCGGGCCGCCCGGGGGGATATTGTAAAGGGGGCTCTCCCGGCGGATGATCTCATGATTCAGCGCGAGTTTGGGCTGCAGCCAGGAATGCGCCAGGGGAGCGAGGTCGTAGATGCCGCTGATGGGGATGCCGCCCCTGACGACGTCCGCCGGCAGCCCGTAGTCGCCCCGCCAGTCGGTGGCGGCCAGCATGCCCACCTGCTGGCCCCCGGCGGAATGCCCGCAGACGAAGATCCGCCCCGGATCACCGTTGAAGCGCGGCCCCTCGCGGTAGAACCAGGCCACCACCGCCCGGCTTTGCCGCGTGATTTCCGGAATGGTGACCTTGGGGCAAAGGGAATAGTTCATGGCCGCCACGGTTATGCCCCGGGCCACCGGCCCGGCGGCCACCAGGCTGAAATCCTTGTTGCTGAAACTGCGCCAGTACCCGCCGTGGATGAAGATCAGGATTGGGGCGCCGGGGGCGGCCGCCGGAAAGATATCCACGGTTTCATCCAGGGTGGGGCCGTAGGAGACGTCCAGGAAAGCCTCGAGGGTCTCACGCGTTCGGGCGCTCTCCTCGGCCATGCGGGCCACGAGGGCGAGCCGATCCGGCACCAGATGCTCGATATCGTACTCGCTGTCGATCTCTTCCTGGGAGGTGAAGTCACGGTAGAGTTTCATATCCGTCCTTGTGGGGGTTGGGGTTGTCGATTTATGCATTGTCCCCGTGGTTTTCGGAGCGATTAAAGCGTGCGCCTAAGCGCCCGGGCAAATGCCCGTGCCTTTTGGATATCTTCGGCATTCGGGCGGCCCTTGCTGATGCCCATCCATTTAAACAACGGGTTGCGGTCTTGCCCCGGGCCATGCCAGCGATCGACAATCTCGATCCCTCGCTGATCGAGCTTTTTGGCCAGATCGCCCTGATAGAAAGGCCCCCAACCTGGTCCCCACGCGCTGGTGCTGAAGATGAACACGCGGCTGGCGGCGGGGAGCCGGGCCGCCAAATCCACTATCGGCCGCGCCAGGCGCAGCCAGTAGACCCCCGAGCCCAGACCGATCAGGGGGCGGCCGCGAAGCTGGTGGTCCTTGAGTTGATCAATTAACAGCACCTCGGCGTTCAGCGGTTCGGCCATGGCGTCAGCCACCCGGCGCGTGTTACCCGTTTGCGAGCAGAAAACGATCAGGGGCCTGCGGTGCCGCCGCTTGGGACCGGATCCCATCTTCTTCCTCCCATCACTTGGCGATCTGTCATGCATGCCGCGTCAAAAGGTGCGGGCGTTATTTGAATTGGCGATACAATCAATCGCGCCGTTCCGGAATGACACGATCGGCATCCGGCGTCGAGCGGCGGGCAACGCCGCCCGCGGCCGGTCCTTCAATCCGCCCAGCGGGCCCGCACCCAGTCCACCGCGGCTTCCACCTGCCGCAGCAGGCCCACGGCCGCCGGAATGTCCATTTCCTGGAACCGCACCGTATCCCCCGGCGCCAGCTGTCCCAGCAAAGGCAGGTCGGCGGCGGCGACGACGGCGATTTTGCGGTAGCCGCCGGTGACGGTTTCGTTCAGCAGGATAATGGGCCGGCCGTCGCCCGGCACCTGGATGGCACCCGCTACGATGCCTTCCGAGAGAATCGAGTCGGGCGCCCCCGGGCGCTTTTCGAGCGCGGGGCCATCGAGACGCACCCCGGTGCGGTCCGATTTTTGACTGACGGTATAGACGGCTTCATAAAAAAGCGCACGGCCGGCACGCGTGAACTGGTCGGCCTGCGGGCCGGGGATGACCCGCAGAACCCATTCGGATGTGTACGCCGGTTTGAGGGCCGCGGGAATCGTGCGGCCGGTACAATGCAAGTGCGCCTGGGGCCGGGTGCCCGGCAGGACGTCGCCGGCAACCAGGGCGCGGCCGTCAAGCCCCCCGAAACGGGCGCCGGTATTGGTCGCACGGCTGCCCATCACCGCCGGCACGCTGATGCCGCCGCCCACGGCCAGATAGGCCCGGCAGCCGCAGACGGGCGCCTTAACCGCCAGAATATCGCCGGGGCCGACCCGCGATGCCGTCCACAGGGGCAGGGGGGCGCCGTTCAGGCAAGCCCCGAGGTCGGCCCCGGTCACCGCCACCACGGCCTCACGCCGGAAGCGGGCCTGAAAACCCATGAGGGTGATCTCGACCACCGCGGCGCTTTCGAGATTGCCCACCAGGAGGTTGCCGATTCGGCAGGCGTAACTGTCCGCCGCCCCGCTGGGCGCCACGCCGATCTGGCGGTAGCCCGGCCGCCCGATGTCCTGAACCGAGGCCAAAATTCCGGGTTCGACGATTTCCAGCAGGTCTACCCGGTCCACGGTTCAGCCTCCTCGGGGCGCACGGGGACGAAGCGGACCCTGTCCCCCATGGCCAGAAGCGACGGGTTTTCGCGCCGGGCGTCGAAGAGCGTCACCGGCGTACGCCCGATGATCTGCCAGCCGCCGGGGCTGACCACCGGGTAGATGCCGGTCTGGCGCTGGGCAATGGCCACCGAGCCCTTGGGTATGTGGGTCCGGGGCGTTTCCCGTCGCGGGGTGTTCAGGGCCTCCGGGAGTTCCCCCATGTAGGGATAGCCGGGGGTGAAGCCGATCATGTAGACCCGGTAGACGCGGCCGCTGTGCAGCCGGACGACATCTTCGATCGACAGGCCGTGATAGTTGGCGACGGCGGCCATATCGGGACCGCCTTCGCCTCCGTAGACCACAGGGATTTCGTGAACCTTTTTTTTCTCGCATGGTGCGCTGCCATCGAAACGGCACAATCCCAAGATCCAGCGTTTCAGGGCCTCCGGGGCGGCCTTCAAGGGATCGTAGACCACCAGAAGCGAACTGTAGGCCGGTACGGTTTCCACCAGGCCGTCGATGTGTTCGCGCTGCAGGCGCTGTTGCAGCTGCTGAACCTTCTGGTTGACGGCCGGGTCGATGCCGGTGCCGAGTTCGACCAGCAGGCCGCGGTCGCCCAGGTGTCGAATCACCGGCGGCATGGGTCAGCTTTCAAGAAAGGTGCCCACGGGACGGATGGCGACGCCCGCGTTTGCGAGGATTTCACGGATCTTGCGGACCAGGGCCAGGGCCTGGGGGTTGTCTCCGTGGACGCAGACGGTCTCACCGGCGAGCTCGATCGCCTGTCCGTCGGCGCAGACCACGCGGCCCTCGGTGGCCATCTTGAGCACGCGTGCCGCGGCGAGGTCGTGATCCCTGATCACCGCACCGGCTTCGCGCCGCGAAACCAGACGGCCGTCCGGGTTGTAGGCCCGGTCGGCAAAGAACTCACAGGCGACGCGAATGCCGATGCGGCGGCCCATGGCCTTGAGATCATCCCGGTTGGATCCGCCCAGCACAAAGAGAATCAGGTCCGGGTCGATCGACGCCGTGGCTTCGGCCACGGCCTCCCAGATGGCGGGGTTGGTCGCGGCCATATTGTAGAGGGCGCCATGGGGTTTGACGTGCTGGAGGCGTACGCCTTCCGCCCGGGCAAACGCCATCAGGGCGCCCACCTGGTAGGCGACATAGTCGCGGATTTCGTCCAGCGTGACGTCCATGCTCCGGCGGCCGAACCCCATCAGGTCCGGAAGTCCGGGATGGGCGCCCGGGCCCACGCCGTTGTCCACGGCCAGCCGGACGGTGCGGCGCATCACGGTCGGGTCGCCGGCATGGAAGCCGCAGGCGATGTTGGCCGAGCTGACCAGGGGGATCACCTCCTCGTCCAGCCCGATGGTGTAGTTGCCGAAACTCTCCCCCACGTCGGAATTAAGATCGATGACCGTTCGGGTTCGGGGCATTTCAGGGCCTCGCAATGTCGCGGATGATAAATGGTGGCATGATGGTTGACCCGCACAGGTTTTTAACCACCCCGGTCTTTAATTGTCAATCCGGACACGACGGCGCCCGGCACCCAGGCGACCGCGAGATCGGGCGTGTGAACGTGCCGGGACGGCCGTCGCCGAGCGACCGCAAGGGTGTCATCCCAATGATGCCGATTGCCCGCGGCCCTTGCATTCAGGGGCTGCGGTGCGCATGATTATCACAATAGCATATTGCGAAAATGGAAAGGCAATGACCGTTTGCGTGCCCAGGCGGCCAGCCGTTCGAACGGTGGCATTCCACAGGTGAGTCATCGGCCCATCGGATCAACGTCAAGGAGGAGCAATGATCAAACTGAAAGCGATTTCCAAGGAAGTCATCCCCAAAGCCCTGGCCAAGGCGGAGAAGTACCGCCTGCTCAAGGAACCGCTCGAGGCCGAAAGCATCTGTCTCGACATCCTGGAGGCCGACCCCGGCAACCAAGACGCCCTCATCCTCCTGCTGCTGGCGCGGACCGACAAGTTTCCCAAGGCGCTCAACCCGACCTTTGAAGAGGCCCGCGAAATCCTGCCGCGTCTCAGCGACCAATTCTGCAAGGCCTATTACAGCGGCGTCATCTACGAGCGGCGGGCCAAGGTCCACCTCGAACGCAACGATCCCCGTTCGGGCCACATCGCCTACGACTGGTTCGTCAAGGCCATGGAAGCCTACCGTGAAGCCTGGACCACCTGCTCGCCGGGCAACGAAGAGGCGGTTCTGCGCTGGAACTCCTGTGCGCGGATCATCAACCAGAACCCGGATGTGTGCCCCGCCGAGGCCGATGCCTCAATGCCCATGCTGGACGACTGGCAATAGACCGCGACCGCCGCGGCGCTTCGCCGCGGCCTGCTTCTCGTGCGGCCATACCCAAAAGGATTGCGGCCGGTACCGATCCGGACAGGTTTGCTTGCACCAATGACGATGCGGCCATCATGACCACCAGCCGAAAGTGAATCCATGCTGACCATCGAGGCCTACCAGCGCAAAATCGACGAGTGGGTGCGCACCCACGGGGTCCGCTATTTTTCCGAACTAACCAATACCGCCATTCTCATGGAAGAGGTGGGTGAAGTGGCCCGCATCATGGCGCGCACCTTCGGTGATCAGAGCTTCAAACAGGCCGGGCCCCGCGCCGATCTGGCCGACGAACTGGCCGACGTCCTCTTTGTCGTGGGCTGCATCGCCAACCAGACCGGCATCGACCTCACAACCGCGGTCGAGCGCAACCTGGCCAAAAAAACCGACCGCGACGCCGAACGCCACTGGAACAACCCCAAACTGACCGGC
>CAYMAR010000140.1:0-9079 GCA_964388465.1 uncultured Desulfobacteraceae bacterium | reverse complement strand
CTTATCATCTGCTGCGGGAAACGCACGCAGTCCACCTGCGTCAGATCCTGCGGCCGATCAATGGCGCCTGCACGAACGATTTCAATATTAAGCGCCCCCGCTCGGGGCATTTGTTTCAAGGGCGCGATAAGGCCATAAACGCAGCGCCACCCCACTGAAAGCAATCGGCGAGCGTTAAGGGCTTGTTGAATCGGCGTTGGCCAGGTCGGCACCGACGCGATAGGCGACAAGCGCAGGCCGCCGCCTTCAAGCAAGTGATGGCCAACATCGGCGGGGCGATACAACTCAAGAGGGTAGATCCCAAATAATCCCCAAAAAGTGAAGGCGGGGCTGTTCGCCCCGCCCAACGCAAGGTAAAAGGTATTGCTGATAATTACCTTTTGTTCTATGGGGCATGACCAAAGAACATTGAGATAATACAAACGCAGGCCTTTTTGTCAAGTTATTGCTACCGCATCCTGGCGGGCCGAAACTTACCTGCAAGTCCAGACCCACACACCTCCACCCGGGTACCGCCCCATCAACCACGCCACTCGAGCATCCCGCGAGCTAAGTATGCGGGATATACGGACCGTTTACCTCACACAGCAGGATGTGGTATGTAGGTTGCGTTGGTCGGCGGCCGCTTTCGCTCTGCCGATAGCGACACGACAGAATAGGACAACACGGATCCAGATCGCAAACGAAGTTCCCCCCGGCCTCATCTGTCTGCCTTCATTCCTGCGCTTGTGCTTTACTTCGAACCAATATTCTCCCAGGACGGGTCGGCTAATGAAACGGCCAACGGGAAGTCCGCAGCGCCTCGAACATCAAACCAATGGCGATAGCGAGCTTGGCCGGGAGGGCTAATCCAAGTGAACGCTTACTTCGGTAAATTGCTCGTCGTTGATCTCGATGACGAAAGCCACGCGATCGCATCGTTGGGCGAATCCCTGCTGAAAACCTATATCGGCGGCAGCGGGTTGGGCGCGCGCTTGCTCTATGATTGCACCGGCGGAGAGACCGATCCCCTTTCTTCCGAAAACGTGCTGATCTTTGCCACGGGACCATTTACCGGTACGCAAATTCCCTCCACGGGGCGACATGCCGTGGTTGCCAAATCGCCCCTGACAGGTATTTGGGGGGAAAGCGACGTTGGTGGGCGCTGGGGCATGCGCTTGAAAGGCTCCGGCCTGGATGCCGTGATGATCAAAGGGGCGGCGAACCGGCCGGTGACGATTTCCATCGAGCCGGATCGTGTCGGCATTGAGGACGCGGCCTCCCTTTGGGGTCTGGATACTTACGCGCTCAGCGATACCCTGAAAGAAATTCACGGTCCGCGTGCCGAGATATGCGCCATCGGAAGGGCGGGCGAACATCTTGTGCCGCTGGCGGCGCTGATGCACGATGGCCGGCACGGTCGCGCCGCCGGGCGCTGCGGTTTGGGGGCCGTGATGGGGGCCAAACGCTTGAAGGCCGTCGTCGTTTCCGGCCGCCGCAAGGCGCCGGTAGCCGATCCGGAAGAGCTGGCGAAACACGTACGGCACATGCGCGGAAAGATAAGGGCCTCATCCGCCTACCTGCGCCAGTATGGGACCACCGGGGGATTGATGTGTCTGGAAGCATCCGGTGATTTGCCCGTCAAGAATTTTTCCCGGGGCGGTTGGGCCGACGCCGAAAAACTCAGCGGTGAGGTGCTGGCGGAAACCTATCTCAGGGGGCGTTTCGCCTGCGGCGCATGCCCCATCGGCTGCGGGCGGGAAGTGGCCTTCCGCCGCGGCCGCTATGCCGTTGAACGAGGCGCCGGGCCCGAATACGAGAGCGTGGCCGCCTTGGGTACCTACTGCCTCGTCGACAACCTCGCGGCGGTTTGCGTGGCCAACGATCTGTGCAACCGTTACGGCCTGGATACGATCTCCGTCGGCGCGACCATCGCTTTCGCCATGGAGGCGTTCGAAGGCGGCCTCATCAACGCGGGCGATCTGGGCGGCATGGCCCTCGAATGGGGGGACGCCGATGCCATGATCGAAGTGATCCGGCTGATCGGCGAAGGCCAAGGCATCGGCCGGCTGTTGGGGCGGGGGGTTCGAGCGGCGGCGGACGAACTGGGGCCGAAAGCCCGCGATTTCGCCATGCACGTCAAGGGCCTGGAGTTTCCCGCGCATGATCCCCGGGCTTTCTTCAGCACCGCGGTCGCCTACGCCACCGCCAACCGCGGCGCCTGTCATCTGGCCGGTCTGACGCATGCCCTGGAGGGCACCCTCGCGATTCCGGAACTGGGGTACGATCACCCTCTCGACCGTTTCGCGGTGCGGGGCAAAGGCATCATGGCGGCCAAAATGCAGAACTTGATGGGGCTATTCGATGCTTTGAAGATATGCAAGTTTCTGCTGTATACCGGCATAACCGTCTCTGATTTGGCGGATGGTCTGCGTTTGGTCACCGGCTGGGACATGGCAGTCGACGGGTTGCTTCAAACCGGCGAGTGCTTGTTCAACCTGAAGCGGCTCTACAACATCCGCTGCGGCATCGGATCGTCGGACGATGTTCTGCCGCCCCGGGCGCTAACCCCCCTTGAGACGGGCGGTGCCGGGGGACGCGCCCCGGATCTGGAAGCCATGCGGGACGAATATTACGCTTTCCGGGGCTGGAGCGCCGGCGGCCTGCCGACGCCCGCCAAATTGAAAGCCATGGGACTCGGGGATCTATCTCCAAGGCGGCGTGCCACCGACGGCTGAAAGGACCGCCTCACCGCCATGTCACGCCGGGCCCTGCCACAGCTCACGCGGCCGTGTGGACCACGGGCTCAATTTTTTCCAGATCACGCAGCGGGATATGACATAGAATCCGGTGACCGGCGGCGCTCTGCCGCCAGGGCGGGTTCTCCTGTTGGCAAATGCGGCCGCCGTCGGGCAGCATCTCCTGACGCCGGGGGCAGCGGGTGTGAAAGCGACAACCCCGGGGCGGATCGAGCGCACTGGGAACGTTGCCGCTGAGGCGGATTTCTTTCTGCTCGGCCTCCGGATCCGCGATGGGCACGGCCGCCAGCAGGGCCTCGGTGTAGGGATGGTAGGGCGGATCGTAAATTTTTTCCGCCGGACCGATTTCCACGACCTTGCCCAGATACATGACCGCGATGTCGTCCGAGAAATAGCGCACCACGCTCAAATCATGGGCAATGAAGATCATGGACGCGCCGAAGGTCTGCTGGATTTCCAGCAAAAGATTGATGACGGCGGCCTGAACCGAGACGTCCAGGGCCGAGACCGGTTCGTCGCAGATGATCAGATCCGGGCGGCTGGCCAGTGCCCGGGCGATGCCGACCCGCTGCTTCTCGCCCCCGGAGAGCTGCCGGGGCAGGCGGTCGTAGTAGGCCGGTCCCAAGCGAACGGACTTGAGCAGACGCAGCACCTCCGGCTTGACCTGGTCTTTGGGCACCGTGCCGAAATGCTGGATGGGCCGCGCGATCTGTTTGCCGACGGAATAGGAAGGGTTCAGGGTCGAGTCCGGATTCTGAAACACCATCTGCATTTCCTTGATGAGGTTGGCGCTGCGCTGGGTGACTTCCTCGTTGACGTCGATGTCCAGGAATTGCAGATCGCCGCCCGTGAGTGGCTCCAATCCGATAAGCCCCTTGACGAGGGAAGACTTGCCGCAGCCGGATTCCCCTACCACCCCCAAGGTGCGGCCCTTGGCCAGACGCAGACTGACATCGTCCACCGCCTTGACGTATTTCTTTTCCCCCAGGCCGAAAAGACTCACCACCGAATCGGATTCCTGGGTGTAGTAGAGCTTGAGGTGGTCGAACTTCAGCAGCTCGTCACGGGACGTTTCCGCGGCCGCCTCGACCGGGCGGCTGATCGCCTGCGCCCGCTTGCGGCTGGTGCGGGGTTGCTTGTCGATCTGTTCGGCGTAAAAGCAGCGCGCTGCATGCTCCGGGCTGAGCTGCACCATTCCGGGGCGTGCCTCCCGACACTGGTCGGTGGCATAGTCGCAGCGGGGTGCGAAGACACAGGCGGTGCGCGGACGGTCCTTGGGCGCCGGCACCCGGCCCCGGATGGGGTAGAGCATGGAATCGAGTTTGCTGTCCCCCAGTTTGGGGACCGCCGCCATGAGTCCGCGGGTGTATGGGTGGCTGGGGCGCTTGAAAATGTCCACCACCGGTCCCTTTTCCACCAGTTGGCCGGCGTACATGACGCAAAGCTGATCGCTGACGCGGGCCACCACGCCCAGGTTGTGCGTAATGAAGATGTTGGCCGCATTGAAATCGCGCTTGAGTTCCTCGATGAGATCCAGAACGGCCGCTTCGACGGTGACGTCCAGGGCCGTGGTGGGCTCGTCCATGATCAGAAGCGCGGGATTGTTGAGCATGGCCATGGCGATGACCACGCGCTGCTGCTGCCCGCCGGAAATCTGATGGGTGTAGCGCCTCATGATGTCCTCCGGATCGGGCATGTTGACGCGCTTGAGCATGGCGATGGAGCGTTTCCAGGCCTCGGCCGCGGACATTTCCCGGTGGCAGGTGAGCACCTCGGCCAGCTGTTCCCCGAGGCGCACCGAGGGATTGAGGGCCTGCATCGGATCCTGGAAGACCATGGCGATGCGATCCCCGCGCAGCTTCTTGAGTTCCCGGCCGGTCTTGCCCACCAGTTCTGTGCCCTGGAAGCGAATGTGTCCCTCGGTGATCTTGCCGTTGGGGCCCAGGTGATTGACGATGCCGAAGGCGATGGTGCTCTTGCCGCAGCCCGATTCGCCCACGAGCCCGACGGTCTCACCTTCCCGCACGGTAAAGGTCACGTCCCGCACGGCTTCGACATCCCCTTTGCGTGTCGCGTAAGCGATGCTCAGGTGTTCGACGTCGATGACGGTCTCGGCTCTTCCACCGTTGCTGTTGTCCCGCATGGCAACTCCCGTGTGTTTTTCTTGGATGCCGGTCATGGTAGGCCGTGAAGTCTTTACTGGTAGCGCATGGACTCCTCCCGCAACCCGTCCGCCAGCAGGTTCAGCCCCACCACCAGGGAGGCGATGGCGATGGAGGGCCACATGGCCGCCCAGGGGCTTCCGGCCAGGATGAATTCCCGCCCCTTGGCCACCATGCTGCCCCAGTCCGGCGACGGCGGCGGAATGCCGAGCCCCAGAAACCCCAGGGTTCCCATGGCGAAGATGGCGTAGCCCACCCGCAGCATGGCATCCACGATGATGGGGCCGCGGGCGTTGGGCAGGATTTCGACGAACATGATGTACCAGGGGCTTTCGCCGCGCGTCTCGGCCGCACGGATATACTCCCGCGTGCGGATGTCCAGGGTCAGACTGCGCACCAGGCGGGCGATGCCGGGCGTTCCCACGATGGTCATCGCGAGCACGACGTTGATGGCCGACGCCCCCAGCGCGGCCATGATGATCAGGTACAGCAGGATGATCGGCACGGCCATCATGGCATCCAAAAGCCGCATGGTGACCTCGTCGATCCAGCCCCCGTAGTAGCCGCTCACCAGCCCCAGGGTGACGCCCACGATCAGCGCCACGAGAACCCCCCAGATGGCGGTTCCGCCGGGAATCCAGAAGCGGTCGGAAATCGGCAGGATCACCAGGACCACGCGGGCGCCGTAGATCAGGCGCGACCACAGGTCGCGGCCCAGTTCGTCCGTACCCAGCGGATGCTGGGCGCTGGGCCCGCTGTTGGGATGCTTCCAGTCCTGCTCCAGCGGGGTGTAGGGGGTCAGGAAAGGGGCGAAGATCGCCACGCCGACCCAGAACATCACGAGAATCAGCCCGGCCGTGGCCGTCTTGGAGGCCAACAGGACCGCGAGCCCGCCGCCCAGGCGTCGCCAAACGCTGCGCCGGGCAGGTGCGGCGTCGGGGGTCTCGATGGGGTCCTGATCGGCCCCGTCGATCGTACGTTCGATTTCCGGCATGGATCCTAGCTCCCAAGCCAAGCGCGCGCCGCCGTTGCGACACCGGGACGTCAGGTGTAGCGGATGCGCGGGTTTAAAAACGTATAGATGATATCGGCCACCAGCTGGGTGCCCACCGCCAGCAGGACCAGGATCATGGCCCCGGCCTCGAGGGCATTGATGTCCTTGAACATGGCCGAGTCGAGGAGGTATTTCCCCAGTCCCGGATAGCCGAACACCACCTCGACGATGACGATGCCCCCCATCAGCCAGTTGACGTGCAGCATGATCACGGTGATCGGCGCCATCAGGGCGTTGCGGACGGCGTGTTTGAACACGATCCGCCAGTAGGGCAGGCCCTTGAGAAAGGCGGTGCGGATATAAGGCGATTTCATCACCTCCACCATGCTGGCCCGGGTGATGCGCAGGATGTAGCCCAATTCGATGAGCGTCAGGGTCAGCACCGGCAGGATCAGCATGTCCGGGCGCTCCCAGGGCGCCTGCTCGCCGAACACGGTGGCCCCGGGCACCAGCTGCAGCCAGACCGCCATGATCAGGATCAGGAAGATGCCGGTGGCGAATTCGGGAATGACCGAGAACATCATACCGCCGATGGACAGACACCGATCCTGCAGGGAGCCTTCCTTCAAACCGGCGATCAGCCCCAGCAGCAATGCCAGGGGCATGACGAGCACGAAGGCGATGCCGGCCAGAACGACGGAGTTGCGCAGACGGGTGAAGATGGTTTTGGAAACGGGACGGCCGGTGCGCAGCGAAATGCCCGGGTCGCCCCGGATGAATCCCTTTTTGAGAGGGATATATTCCATCGGCCCCCCGGAGCTTTCCATCCAGCCGGTGCCGATCACGAAGGACCAGACTTTGACATCCGATCCCTTTTCCCAGCGCACCACGTGATTGGCCGTGTCGACGCCCCAGAAGGTCTGGGTGTCACCCGCTCCGGGCTGCCAGCGGTTGTTGTTGTTGTATTCGCTGGTGATGCCGACGCTGGACAGTTTGGATACGGCGATGAGGTTGTCGCCCTCGAGCTTCCAGCGCACGAGGGCGCCGTCGGGGCGCACGGCCCACCACTCCACGAAGCCATCCGCGGTCACCGTGCGCTCGAGGGGCAGACCGACCTTGCGTGCCGCCAACCAGTCGCTTCCGAAAAGCCAGTAGAAATAGCGGACGTAGGCCGGCTGGTCCAACCCCATCTGGGCCAGAAAGGACTGCTCCTGTTCCGGGGTGATGAAGGCTCCCAGCACGTTTTTGGCCACGTTGCCCGGGGAGGCTTCCGTGATCATGAATACCGCCACCGAAACCAGGAACATGGTAATCAGCAGCAGGAAGAACCGCCGCAGGATAAATTTCGCCATGGTTGGGTCCTTGCGCTTGACCGTCGGGGGAGGGCGGGCCTCGCGCTGTATAACGGCGAAGGGGCCCGTATCCGCCCCCTCGCGGTTCGATCCGCCCGGGTTGGCAAGCCCGGGCGGTCACATCATCAGGCGGAGAGCCAGACCTCGTTGAACAGCATGTAGCCGGTGGGATGCGGGTCGGAGTTCTGCACCCGCTTCGTGACGATCTGCCAGTTGTTCTGCCACCAGGCGATACCGATGGAGCCCTTGTCCCACTGGATTTGCTCCAGCTTGCAGAAAATCTGGCGCCGCTCGTCCACATCCAGGGTGCCGTTGGCCTGCTCCAGCAGCCGGCTGAACTCGGGGTCGGCCCAGTTGGTTTCGTTCCACGGCACCGGCTTGCCCTGGGCGTCGTTGATGTAGGCCAGATTCAGCACCATCGTGCCCAGCGGACGGTGGGTCCACGGCGTGATCCCCAGATCGACTTCCGTCCATTTTTCCCAGTACTGGCTGGTGGGCATGGTCTGCAGCACGACGTTGAAGCCCGCCGGGGCGGCATCCTGTTTGAGAATCTCGGCGTAGCGCACCACGTCGGTCCAT
This sequence comes from uncultured Desulfobacteraceae bacterium, assembly GCA_964388465.1. Classification (GTDB taxonomy): domain Bacteria; phylum Desulfobacterota; class Desulfobacteria; order Desulfobacterales; family UBA5852; genus JABZFP01. The sequence continues at coordinate 1,254 of CAYMAR010000140.1, read as the reverse complement.
TCCGAGCCGACCGCCAGATTGACGCGCAGGCCGTCCGCATAGCCGGCCTCCTTGAGGAGCTGCCGGGCCTTCTGAGGATCATAATTGGGAACCGCTTTTTCGCAGTATTCCGGGTGCTTGGGACAGACGTGAAAATCGTGGCCCTGGAGCCCCTGTCCGAAATAGGCCAGAGAGAGGATCTTCTCCCGGTGCTGGCAGAGCTTGAGGGCCATGCGCACGCGGTTGTCGTCCCAGGGTTTGAGGTCCACGCGCATACGCAGCACCCGGGCCTGGGCGGTGCCGATGGGCTTGACCTGCACCCGCGGCTCGTCCTTCAGGGCCTTGTAGACCGCCGTGCCCCCGGTGGTGGCCAGATCGATCATGTCGATCTCGCCGGACTGCAGGGCGGCAATGCGCGGTGCCATCTCCTGCCCCATGTCGACAAATTCAAACGCGTCCATGTAGGGCAGCGGTTTCCCGTCGGCGCCCTGCTGCCAGTAGTCGTTGCGCCGTTTGAGAACGGCACGCTCGCTTTCCTTATAAAGGTCCAGCGTATACGGTCCGGTTCCGTGGGGAGCCTTGACGAAATCGCCCTCGAAGGTGCGGTGGTTGAGAATCATGGCCGGATAGTGAAAGATGTGCTCGGGCACGGCGATTTCCGCCTTTTTGAGGTGCAGCTTCACCTGGTAGTTGTCGATCTTCTCGATTCCCGACGGGTCGAGATACCCCCCCATCATGCCGAGAAGGGAGGAGCCGACGTCCTTGTTCAGCCATTGGTTCATGCTGAAGACCACGTCATCGGCCGTAAAACCGTCGCCGTTGTTGAACTTGACGCCCTTGCGCAGGTTCAGGGTCCAGGTTTTGAGGTCGTCGCTGACCTGCCAGTTTTCCAGCAGATAAGGATGCGTGATGTTGTCCTTGTCGGTGTAGGTCAGGTACTCGGCCACCTGGCGCATGATGTTGGTGGGTTCCACCCAGGAGAATTGGGCCGGATGGGTCACCTTTTGAATCCCCGTGGCTACCTTGATGGTGCCGCCCCGCTGAATCTTGGCGGCGAGAACTCGGGGCGGCCGGATGATGCCGGCCATCTGTGATGCCGCCGTGGCTGAAACGCCCAGCAGGACGGCGTAACGCAAGAATTCCCGCCGGCTCAGTCGGCCATGGGCGAGAGCGTTCTTGAGTTGGGGAATGAGCGGATGAAAGGGGTCCCGCGTCTTCATTGCCTACCTCCCTTTTTTGTGGGTTATCGAAACCGCAAGGCCACCGCAGGGAATC
>CAYMAR010000139.1:7619-9218 GCA_964388465.1 uncultured Desulfobacteraceae bacterium | reverse complement strand
GTGCTCCATCCCAGCCAGCCAACGTCATGGCGCTTCTCCATCACTTTTTTGTACTGCGCGGCCGAATCCAGACGCTGGAGTCGCAGCTCGATGCCGGCCTTGCGGGCCTCTTCCTTGAGCACCACCAGACGGGGGGTGTGCTCTTCGCGGCTGTAGGCCACCTCCACCGAAAAGCGCTGGCCGTCCTGCCGCCAGATCCCGTCCGGTCCCCGCTGCCAGCCGGCCGCCTGCATGAGCCGGTCCACCCGGGCCAGATCAAAGCGCCGGGCTTTGATCCCTTCGTTCGAATAGCGCCCGTAGCCCACGTAGGCACTCTCCAGGCGGAAGTAATCGTTGCGCAGCACGGTGGCGATGACTTTCTCGATGTTCATCGCGTGGGCAAAGGCCTCGCGCAGCCGAAGATCCTTGAAGATCTCCCGGTCCTGGTTGAGCCACAGCCCCTGGGCCGATTGGGGCGTGTCGTTGAAGAACCATATTTTTTCGACATACCCCTTGGCCACGACCGGGGTGTTGCTTTTGATGTGCCAGAACTGCGGCATGGTCAGGCCGAAGCTGTCCAGCTTGGCCTTGAGAAAGTACTCCCATTGCAGGTTGACGTCCCGAATGACGGTGAAACGGACCCGGTCTACGTTATAGCGGTTCTTGAAGTAACGCCGCTCCCGGGCCCACCAGTCCTTTTTGCGCTCGAAAACAACGTAGCGGCCTTTCTTGAAGCGGCTCATCTGGTAGGGCCCCGTGTTGGGGGCGATGCGCCAGTTGTAGTCGCGCACGAAATTCTCGTCGAGCCGGCAGTAGAAATGCCGCGGCGTCGGCCCGATCGTGATTTTGAGATGCAGGTCCGGCTGGGCCTTGGTGCCGACGATGGCGAAGGTCCGGTCGTCGTAGACGATGACGCGATCGATCTCCTGGGTGTAGTAATCGTTGTACCAGGGCGCGATAATGTGCTTGGAGCGCATGAACTCCAGCGTATAGACGAAATCGTCGGACGTGACCGGGTGTCCGTCGGACCAGCGGGCCGCGGGATCGAGCCGGAAGTACATGGTCTTCTTGTCCGCAGCGTAGGCCCAGTGGGTCGCCAATTCCGGGATGATATTCTCCGTGTTGGGGTGGATGCCGATCAGCCCGAGCTGATTGCCCAGAATGGCCCCGCGGAAGCTGGAATTGGAGTCCGGCCCCACCACCCGGAAGGTCAACGGGAAAGACGTCAGAGCGGCGTGGTAGGTCCCTCCCTTGACCGCCGCCGGCGAAGCGAAAACCGGATCGCGGTTGTTGGTCTGCCATTCGATGTCTTCGGGCAGGGTCTCGCGTTCATAGGTGGGTTCTACCTCACAGGGCACGACCGCCGCCTCTTCGGCCGTCTCCTCCCCGCCCGGCGCGCAGCCGGACAGAAGCCCCAACAGACCTGATAAAACGACGCCCATGATTAGCGTAGATACTTTATGTTTGGCTATTCTACCAATCACCAGAACTTCTCCAACGATTCGGTCAGTGCCCGATCAGGATGGGTAGATTTCGGTTCCAGGCAAGGCCGCAGCCTTTGGGCAACCGCAGGCGTAGCTAACGCTACGTCGAGGATTGCCCCAAGGCGAGAACGCCGCC
>CAYMAR010000139.1:6315-7519 GCA_964388465.1 uncultured Desulfobacteraceae bacterium | reverse complement strand
AACGCCTCCCGCACGGCCTCGCCCACGAACGTCACCAGCACCAGTGTCAGCACCATGGCCGCCACCACCGACCCCGACAGCCACCAGGCGCTCAGGTTGGCCCAACCCTGCTGCAGGAGCTCTCCCCAGCTGGGTTCCGGAGGCGGCAGTCCGAAACCAAGGAAATCGAGCGCCGAGAGCGTGACGATGCCGCCCGCCACCTGGAAGGGGATGTAGGAGACGATGACGCTGACCGTGTTCGGCAGGATGTGCCGCAGGATGATGCGCCTGTGGGAGGCCCCCAGCGCGCGGGCCGCCAGCACGTAGTCGCGGGCCCTTTCCTTGTAGGTCACCGTGCGCATGGTCCAAGTAATGCCCATCCAGCCGAAGATCCACAGGATCAGCAGCAGAATCCAGAAATTGGGAATCACCACCGAGGCGATGATGATGATGACGTAGAGGTTGGGGACCGACGACCAGATCTCGATCAGGCGCTGGAAGAAGAGATCGAATGCGCCGCCGAAATACCCCATGGCGCAGCCGATGCCGATGCCGGTTCCGTAGGTGGCGATCAGCAGCGCCAGGGAGAAGAAAATGGCGACCCGGAACCCGTAGACCAGCCGGGCCAAGACGTCGCGACCGGAGGCATCCGTGCCGCAGAAATGCCGGTCCGCCAGCGAAGGGGCGGTGGGCGGCAGGGTGTTTTCGCGGAAATTGTTTTCAAAGGGATTGTAGGGCACGGGAGGCATGAGCAGCCAGTTGCCCTCGTTCTGTTCCGCAAAACGGGCCGCCAGTTCACGGTAGTTGGTCTCGTGCTGGTAGCCCAATCCGAAGACCGTCCCGGGAATGGGGTTGCCGTAGGTGGGCCAGTAAAACTGCCCGTCGAACGCGACCACCAGCGCCCGGCTGTTGACCAGCAGTTCGGCCCCCAGGGAAAGCACGATCATCGCCACCAAAATGATGAGGGCACAGTAGCCCCGGCGGATGGACTGGAACCGCCGGAATTTTTTGACGGTCAGCGGGTTGAGTCTAAAGCGCATGCGTCCTTCTAATCTTCATTGCCCCGGCCGCGGCGATGGTCGCCCAACGAAGCGAACGCCGCCAGGGCCCGCAAGTTGCTCTTTTTTAAAAAGAGCCTCCCGTATAGAGCCGACCACGCGGCCGCCGGAAGGGGTAGATTGTGGCTCCCGGCAAGGCCGCAGCCGCTTTGACGCCCGCAGGCGTA
>CAYMAR010000139.1:0-6215 GCA_964388465.1 uncultured Desulfobacteraceae bacterium | reverse complement strand
GGCCGCGTTAGTCGAATTGGACACGTGGATCCACCGCCGCCACACACATGTCGGACAAAATATTGCCGATCAGGAAAAGCAGCGAGGCGATCACCAGAACCCCCAGCACCACAGGGTAGTCGCGTTCCAGCACGGATTCGTAGCCCAAAAGCCCCATGCCGTCGATGTTGAAAACCTTCTCGACCAGAAACGAACCCGTCAGAATAACCGAGATATTGTTGCCGAAGCTGGTGGCGATCGGAATCAGGCTGTTGCGCAGGGCGTGGCCGAATACGGCCCGGCGAAACGGCAGGCCCTTGGCGATGGCGGTGCGCACGTAGTCGGCGGCCAGGTTGTCCATCAGGGTGTTTTTCATCAGGAACGTCATCGCCGCAAAGGCCCCGATCATGTAGGCGATAATCGGCAGCACCGAGTGCCAGGCGAGGTCGAGCAGCTTTTCCAGCGGCCCGAGGTCGTCGAAGTTCTCGCTCACCAGATTGCCCAGCGGAAAGACGTCCCACCAGCCGGCCAGCCACACCAGCAGGTAGATCCCGATCACCCACCCCGGGATGGCGTAGCCGATGAAAACGATGATCGATGAGGCGTTGTCAAAAACGGTCTGATGCCGGATGGCCTTGACGATGCCCAGCGGGATGCAGACCCCGTAGGTCAGGAACATGGTGATCAGGCCGAAATAGAGGGAAACCGGGATGCGCGTGCGGATCATTTCCCAGACGGGGTCGTGGTAGCGGGTGGAAACCCCCAGATCACCCCGCAGCACTTTGCCGAGCCAGGCGATGTAGCTGTTGAGCAGGGGTTTGTCAAAACCGTAATACTGTTTCAGGAATTCGATCTGCTCGTCCGAAAGCGGCTGGCGCTGCACCCCGGCCGTCTGTCCGGTCCCGCCGCCGCCCTCCAGCTGCATCTGCTGGGCCTGGGCGATCATGCGCTCGATCGGTCCGCCGGGCACGAAGCGGGTGATGGCGAACACCATCAGGGTGATACCGATAAAGGTCGGAATGACGAGCAGGAAACGGCGAATAAAATAGGCCGTCATGGGGGATTGTCCGGCAGACGAATGGTAAAGCGGGACCCGGTGCCGCGGCTGGACAGGACCTCGATGGTCCCCTGATGGCGCTCCACGATCCGTTTCGCCATGGTCAGGCCGATCCCGGTGCCGCGGGTGCCCTTGGTGCTGAAAAACCCTTTGAACAGGCGCGCGCGCGTGTCGGCGTCCATCCCCGGACCGTTGTCGCGAACCTCATAGGCCACCGCCCAGCCGGAGGGTTGAAAGGCGCGGACAACGACTTCCCGGCCGTCCGCCCGCGCCGCCTCCTCGTCAAAGGCCTCCAGGGCGTTCTGGATAAGGTTGAGCAGGCACAGATAGATGGCCTCGGGATCGAAGCGGCACGGCGGTATCTGCGTGTCCAGTTCCGTGCGCAGGACGACGCCTTTGTCTTCGGCCTCGGCCTGCAGGAGGTCGAGAATCTCCTGCAGCGGTGCGAGCGGGTCGGCCGACACGAGTTGAAGTTCCTCGCTCTTGCCGAAGTTGAGCAGATCCAGCGAGAGGTTCTTGATCTTGTCGACGTTGCCGCGCACCATCTCCCAGCCCCGCTGGAGATACTCGCGATTGTCGTCTTCGATCCCGCGGCCCAGCACGTAGATGCCCCCTTTGAGGGCACCGGCGATGTTCTTGATCGTATGCGAGAGCTCCGCGGCCACACGGCCGACCGCCGCCAGTTTTTCGCTCTCCAGCAACTGGTGCGTCTTCTCTTCGACCATCTGCTCCAGATTCTCGGTGTAGGCCCGCAGCCGCCGGCGCATCTCGATGCGTTCCTCCGCGCGCTGCAGGGCAAACTCGAGGATGTCGTCGTTGACCGGTTTGGTGATGAAGTCCGTGGCTTCCAGCTTGAGGCTGTCGATGGCCAGATCCATGTCACCGTGGCCGGTAATCATAATCACTTCGGTCTCGGGGGATTCCTGTTTGATCCGGCGCAGGAGTTCGATGCCGTTCATACCCGGCATCTTGATATCGCTCAAGACAATGGATGGCACCGTTCGATGAAAAACGTCGAGCGCTTTTTCGCCATTTTCGGCCGTATGGACGGTGTAGCCCAGTTCGGTCAGGTAGATATCCAAAACTTCGCGGATATCGGGTTCATCGTCCACCAGCAGTAGGGTTGGTTCCATTGCGTCTGGCCCTGATGGGGAAGCGGATCACGAAGCAGGCACCGCCCGCGGGACCGGGACGCACGAAAATCTCGCCCCCCTGTTCCGTGACGATGCCGTAGCTAATGGACAGACCCAGTCCGGTTCCCTTGCCGACCTCCTTGGTGGTATAAAACGGCTCGAATATCTTGTCCGCAATTTCCGGGGGAACGCCGTCGCCGGCGTCGCAGACTTCAGCGACGATGTGATCCCCTTCCAAGCGGGTGGTGACGCTAATCGTTTTAGCGGCTTCGGCGTCAACATGCAATTCCCATTTTTCCTCGATGGCGTCGCGGGCGTTGAGGAATAGGTTGACAAAGACCTGCTCCAGCCGGTTGGGCTCTGCCAGAATTGTCGGTAAATTCGGTGCCTTGTCCCAAACCACCTCGATGCCGCGCACCCTCAGTTGCTGATCGAACATCTCGAAAGCTTTCTCGATGACGTCGTTGACCTGGGTGGGCTCCAGGCGGGTGTCCGATTTGCGCGCGAACTGGCGCATGTGATCGATGATGTTGGTGGCCCGGTCCACGTTGGCGTCAATCTTGCCGGCCACCTTCATGGCGGTGTCATCCTCGGCCAGCGCCGAGCGCTGCAGCTTTTTCTTCAAAATGGACCCGGCGGTTTTGATCACCGCCAGCGGCTGGTTGAGTTCGTGGGCCACCCCCGAGGCCATCTCCCCCAGCGTGGCCATCTTGCTGGCCTGAATCAACTGCTGTTCGGCCTCCAGGCGCTTGGTGATATCGCCGGTGGTCACCAGGAGAACGTCGCGGCCCTTGTATTTGGAGAGCGAAATCCGAATCGTAACAAAGATGGTGCGTCCGTCCTTGTGGCGGTGCCGCGCCCGATCGATGACCTGACCGGACCGGATGGCGTTGGTATAGAGCGCGCGGTCCTCTTCGAGAAACAGGTCCAGAAAGTTGGTCCCCAGGACATCGCGGTGGGCCAAACCGTAGACGGCGGCAACACTGCGGTTGCACTCCAGAATCTCCATGGTTTGCCCGTCCAGGACGAATACCGGGTTGGGGATGTTGTTGAAGACGTCGTAGTACTTCTTTTCGGCTTCCTTGAGCTGGGTCTCCAGCAGACGGCTGTGCGTAATGTCGAGACACATCTCCATGGCCGCGACCACATTGCCCTCCTCGTCGTGCAGGGGGGAGGTGCGCACGATCCAGTGGGCCGGCTTGCCGTCCTTGGTGAACCCCGCCTCCTCGCTGTAGTGGGTCTGCCCGTCGGCGAACGTCTTTTCCACCGGGCAGTTTTCACACTTTTCGCTCCGGCCTTTGTAGGCGTAATAACAGAAATCCCCCGGCTTGGGTGCGAAGGTGTCCTCGAATTCCTGGTTGTACTCGAGCAGGCGGTAATTGCGGTCCTGCACCGTAATGGCGCACGGAACCTGCTCGAACAGCTGACGGAAGCGGTTGCGCTGCTCGTTGAGCTCGCCCTGTTGGGATTCGATCTCGCGTCCCATCTGGTTAATCGCATCGGCCAGCTGCTCGATCTCGAAACTGTGTCCGATTTCGATTTGGTGGCGGCGCTCGCCCCGGGCAATCCGCTTGGTCTCATCGATCAGGCTGCGGATCGGACGGTTGACCAGCCGCATGATGATCAGCCCGATGATGGCGGAGGTCATGAGGAACATCATGACCGCCAGGCCGATAACGCCGTTTTCCACGAGTTCGATTTCCTGTTCGGTATCTTTGAGGGAAACGACCACGTCCAGCAGACCCAGCACCTTGATTTCGGGCGGGTGCACATGGCAGCTGTCGGTGGAGCACCCCGGCTCGTTGTAGATCGGACTGATCAACCCCAGGGCCTGATGCTCGCCGAATTTAAGATTACGGGTGCGGCGGTCGAGCGCCAGTTCCACCGGTGGCGGGCTCGTCGCGTGGCAGATGCTGCAGGCCTCGGATTCGATGGTGGTCTGGCGGCCGATTTCGGCGTCCCGATTGGAAAAATGGATCATGCCCTTTTTATCGTAGATGCGAATGGAGACGATTTCCGGCTGGCGGCCGATGTTGCTGATGATCTGGTGAATATCCTCGCCCGAATCCAGCATCATGGCATAATGCGTGCCCAACTTGATGGTGTTGCTCAGCTGGTCGACGTGCTCGAGCGTCTCCTGCATCACCCGTGTCTCCTGATGGCGGATGCTGAAATAGGCCCAGGCGGATATGCTCACCAGGAGGGTGAAACCCACCGCCAGGATAAGTGAGGTGATCAAACTTTTGCGTATCGGCTGCTGTCTTTTCATGGTTGGTCCGGCTTTAGCGGGTTGCGGTCATCCGGCGCCGCCCCTCCCGAAGCGAAAGGTCGCCACCCGAAGCTCATTCGCGCCCCGGGTCGGTTTCCGCCGTTTCTGTGTCGCGTTGTGGCTCGCGCGGCAGGCGGATCACGAAAGTGGCCCCCTGCCCCGGTTCGGCGCTCACCTGGATGCGGCCGCCATGCTGGCGGACGGTGGCCTGGGCGATGTGCAGCCCCAGGCCGGTGCCTTTGTCGGCCTTGGACGAGTAAAAGAGGTTAAAGATGTTTTCACGGGTTTCGGCGTCCATGCCGACGCCGTTATCGGCGATGGTGAACTCGACCGCATCATCCTCGACGGGGATCACCTCGAACACGATTTCGTAATCGCGACCGGATGGCGCTTCGATGCAGGCGTCAACCGCATTTTCGAGGAGATTGATCAATGCGGCGCGCAAAGCCACCGGATCGGCGGTAATGGTTCCCGCAGCCTGCTCAAAGCGGCAGTTCAGCGCAATACCTTTGGCATCGGTGCGGGGCTCCACGATAGCCGCCACATCCGCGACAAACCTCGGCAGATCGACCGTTTCAAAATTGAGCGTTCGTTCCTTGGCGTAGTAGAGCACATCCAGCACGACACTGCGGATCCGATCGGTCATCAGCTTCATGATATCGAAGCCCTCCTGGATCTGCTCGCGCTTGTCCTTGCGCAGACCGGTCGCCATCAGAAAGAGGCCGCCGTCCATCCCGGTCAGTAAGCCTTTGACGCCGTGGGATACCGAACTGACCATCAGGCCCAAGGAGGAAAGACGATCCTGAAGCTGACGCAGGGGGGTGATATCGGTGGCCATTTCCATGACCTGGGTCGTCTGGCCGGCGGCATTGGTGATCGGCGCGGTCCAAATCAGCAGATTGCGCTGGGCACCGTCTTTGGCCGTCACGACCATCTCGGTGCGATGGGTTTGCCCGTCCTGAAATGTCGCCCTGACCGGGCAGTCCCGGCAGGGCACCCGCCGTTTTTTGAAAACCTGGTAGCAGGTGGGACCGGCATTTTCACCGAACTCGTCCCGAAACCGCCGGTTGGCCGCCGTGATGCGGAATTCGCGGTCCACCACCGTAATAAAGCAGGGCACTTCTTCGAACAACTGGTGATAGCGCTGCTGAGTGGTCCGCAGGGTTTCCTGCAAACGGGCGATTTCGGAAATGTCCGCCGAGATTTCCAGCACCAGTTCCACTTCACCGTGGCTGTCGCGGATCGGGGCGGTATGCACCACCACCGGATAGCGCTGCCCGTCCCGGTAGCGAAGGGTTTCGCGGCTGCGCACGGGAGCGCCGCTCGCGAACGTCTGACCGGCCGGGCAGCTCTCGGGTGTTTCGAATGGGCCTGCGTATATTTCCCAACTGGGTCGGCCCACCATCTCCCCCAGGCGATCGCGGAACAGGCGGTTGGTGGACACCACCTCAAGCTGCCGGTTGTGAAGGGCCACAAAGCAGGGCACTTCATTGAAATATTCCATGCCCGCGCCGACATCGCCGGCGATATCCAAAAAGGCGGTGGTCAGACATTCCACGGCCTGCCCCAGCGCGGTCAACCGCTCCATCTCCACCAGCCGCGCCGATTTGGCCTCGACCAGGGATTCGAGCTCTTCGGTATACGCCTTGAGTTGGCGGCGCATCACGATTTTTTCGTTGACGCGCCGGAGGGCGATCTCGAGGACGTCATCGTTGATCGGCTTGGTGATGAAATCGGCGGCCTCGAGCTTGAGACTCTCGATCGCCAGAGCCATGTC
>CAYMAR010000138.1:7167-9256 GCA_964388465.1 uncultured Desulfobacteraceae bacterium | reverse complement strand
TCAGTTACATCATCCTTCGCGGCCGCTGCCGCAGCTGCGCCGCCCCCATCGCGATTCGCTACCCGCTGGTTGAGATGCTGACGGGACTGGCCGCCTGGTGCGTTTTCGCCAAACACGGGCCCTCCCTGGCCACGCTGACCTATTTCGTCTTCATCGCGGTGTTGATCATTATAACGTTCATCGATATCGATCATCAGATCATTCCCGATATCCTGTCGCTGCCCGGCATTCCGCTTTTTCTGGCCGCCGGTCTATGGACCACACCGATTTCCTGGTCCGAGGCCCTGGCCGGCATCGCGATCGGCGGCGGCAGTCTTCTACTGGTGGCGCTGGTCTATCGTCACCTGACCGGCAAGGACGGTATGGGCATGGGCGATGTCAAACTTTTGGCCATGATCGGGGCAATGATTGGCTGGAAAGGTGTCTGCTTCACGATTTTCTTTTCGTCCGTGGTGGGCTCGCTGGTCGGTCTTTTCTTGATGATGAAAACCGGCGGCAGCCTCAAGACCCGATTGCCTTTTGGTCCTTTTCTGGCGATCGGCGCCGTCGCCTACGTTTTTTACGGACCCGAGCTCATCGACGCCTATCTGGGCCTGACCGCGGTACCACTATAATTATCACGGGATTCTTACCATGACCAAACTGGCCATCGTCTCCGACATTCACGGCAACCGCGACGCACTCGAGGAAGTGCTCAAAGACATTGACGCCTTGTCCGTCGCTCAAATCTTCAGCCTGGGCGACAATATCGGCTATGGACCCGAACCGGAGGCGGTCATTCAAATGCTGCAGGACCGTAACATCCCATCCGTCTTGGGGAATCACGAACTCGCCGTCACCGATGCCTCCGAGTTGGACTGGTTCAATCCCGTCGCGCGCGAATCGCTTTTGAAAACCATCGACATGCTTTCCGCCGCGTCCATCGAACGCATCCACCAGTTTCCCTATTGCCGCGTCGAGGACGACTACCGCTTCGTCCATGGGTTTCCGCCGGACTCGCCCGTGATCTACCAGTTCCAGGTCTCGGACGATGATCTGGTCAAGACATTCTCCGAACTCCAGGAACACATTTTCTTCACCGGTCACACCCATTATCCGGAAATCGTCGAATACGACGCGGACGCCATCCAGAAGTACAAGCTGGGCCGCAAGACGCTGACGCTCAAAACCGGGGCACGCTACATCATCAATGTCGGCAGCGTGGGTCAGCCCCGGGATGGCGACAACAACGCCAAATATGTTCTCTTCGATACCGCAGCGCAAACCGTCGAGCTGCGTTACGTACCCTACGACATCGAGTCCACGGTACAGAAAATTCTGGATGCCGGGCTTCCGGAAGCGCACGCGCTGCGTCTGCGCTGAAACGCAACGCCAACCGCCATGATACGGATCGGACGCTACCGTGTGCAGGGCCTTTTAGGCCGGGGCGGCATGGGCCGGGTGTACAAAGTCGCCCACCCCGTTATCGGGCGTACCTTCGCCCTCAAACGCCTCGAGCCGGCCGAGCCCCTCGCGCGCATGTTGGGTCTCGACCGCTTGCGGGCCCTTTTCATCGAAGAAATCCGATGCATGGCCAGCATCGACCACCCCAACGTCGTTGCCATTCTGGATGCGGACGAAGACACCGAACGGCCCTACTATGTCATGGACTACCACTGCAACAACCTCGGGCAGGCGATCGGGGAGACCTATCGCACCGAGCGGCCATCGCGCCGCCTGCCCGTCGAGCGGGCCGCAGCCTACGGACTTCAAATGCTCGCAGGTCTGGCGCGCCTGCACCATGCCGGCATCGTTCACCGCGACATCAAGCCCTTCAACATCCTCCTGACGGCTGAAGACCACGTCAAGATCTGTGACTTCGGATTATCGCGCCTGCGGGGCGAAAAGTTCGGCGCGCCGTCCACACTGAAAGTCGGTTCACCTTTTTACGCGCCCCCGGAACAAGAGGCCGACCCGGAGCAGGTTGGCTTCAGCGCCGACCTCTTTGCCGTCGGTGTCATGCTCTATCGCATGCTGACGGGCCGACTCCCGGAGGCACCGCCGTACCCCCCAAACCGCTGGCTACCGGACCTGGACAGGGCATGGGACC
>CAYMAR010000138.1:4104-7067 GCA_964388465.1 uncultured Desulfobacteraceae bacterium | reverse complement strand
CACCGGCCTTACCTGGCAGCGCGGTGGCTCGGCATTTGCGCTCGACTGGCACCGCGCAGGCGACTACATCCGCGGGTTGAATCAATCGGGCCTGGGCGGCCGGAACAACTGGCGCCTGCCGACCATCGAGGAGCTTATCACCCTTTTGCAGCCTCAACCGTCCGACCACGACCAATGCCTTCCGCCGGTTTTTGAACGGAGCCCGCAACGCCTGTGGAGCTGCGATCGCCGCACCTACACCAGCGCCTGGTACGTCAGTCTCGACCTCGGTTTCGTTGGCTGGCAGGACCTCTCCTGCCGCAACGGCATCAAGGCCGTCAGCTCACCCGCGAGACCCTGATGTGACGCGTCACTAGCGCCTGCCTCCGGTATCTTGCCGCACCGCCACCCCGGCCAAAAAAAAAGCAGGGGATTCCCCCTGCCTTTGATGACACCTTGTGGTTTGGTGCCGGTTGGGATTCGCCTACCCCCACCATTCCATATCGTCGGCTGTGGTGCGGAAGTCGGCCTCCACCAGTTCGGGAACCGCCATGTCCTTGGTCTCTTGGAGGTGCTTGGCGCTGGGCTTGCCCACCAGCATCAGCCGTTTCTGCGGGCATTTTTCAAAGGCCTTGTGCAGTTCTTCGGAATAATCCTGACAGTAGGCGTCGTAGTTGATCGCGGAGAGGTTGTCCTCGATCTTGAAGAGACTGCAGGCTTTCGCGCAGGCCTTGCAGCCGATACAGCCCACGCGGCAGACGTCTTTGACGGCCTTGCCGAAGTCCTTGTTGGAACAGGCCACCGCCAGCACGCGTTCGAACTTGAAAGGCGTCATGGTGATGATGTTGCGCGGGCAGACCTTGGCGCAGGCTTGGCATCCGATGCATTTATCGTAATCCACCGTGGCCAGGCCGTCCACGATATGAATCGCGTCGTAGTTGCAGGCCCGTGTGCAGTCGCCGCAGCCCAGGCAGCCGTAGATGCAGCCCTGGACGCCCGCGACGAGATTGGTTGCGGCACAGGTCGGCTCGCCGCGGTATTCGTGGCGTTTGAGTTTATCGTTGGTGTGCGCCCCACAGTGCACGATCGGCCGGTACGGCAGGGTGTCGGTCAACTCGACGCCCATGATGCCGGCCACTTCGGCGGCACAGCTTTCCCCCCCCACCGGGCATTTGTTGACCGGCGCGTCGGCCCCCACGATGGCTTCGGCATAGTCGCTGCAACCCACGAAGCCGCACCCACCGCAGTTGGCGGCCGGCAGGACCTCCATGATGGCCGTAACCCGCGGATCCACCTCAACATAGAATTTGCGGCTGGCCCATCCCAGAATGTACGAAAGAACCAGCCCCATGGCCAGGAGCGTAGTGGCGGAAAGGCCAACGGTGACGAAATTCATCCCATTTTCTCCAACAATTCTTGTTCGGCCGACGGCACAGGGTTCAATGCCCGTCGATGTCGATTGCCGTCGGCCGGGTTAAAACATGGGCCGCCACGAGATCGGCGCCCGCAACTTTCGTTGTGCCGGTTTCAGCGGCGGTCGCCGGTGCTGCCGGCATGAGCGCCTTTTTCAATCCGCTGTCGACACCGGTGAATCCCATGAAAGCCAGTGCTAGGATCCCGGAGACGATCATCGTGATGGCCGCGCCCTTAAACGGGGCCGGCACATCGCACAAGTCAAGCTCTTCACGGATGCCGGCCATGATCACAATGGCGATCGTAAAGCCGACGCCGCCGAAGATGGCCAGCACCAGCGAGCGTCCCAGATCCCAGGCTTCGGAGGGGTCATCCACACCCACGATATTGCTCATGATCGTGAGGCAGGCGAAGAGGATGGCACAGTTGGTCGTGATCAGCGGCAAGTAGACCCCAAAGCTCTTGTATAACGGGGGGTAGAACTTGCGCACGTACATCTCCACGAACTGGACTGAGGAGGATATCGCCAGGATGTAGACGATGTAGCTCAAAATGGTGAGGTCGATGCCGGCCGCGGTTTCGGCGGAGACGAAGAAGCCGGCGATCCAGCGCGACAGAGGCGCGCCCGGGACGAGAACGAAAGTGGTAATGGCCCAGCTGATGAATGCCGCAATAGTGATGACGAAAGTCACCGCGCAGCCCATGCCGAAAGCCATGTCAATGCGGCGGGAGACGCCGACGAAGGGACAGATGCCCACGAAATAGTGCAGCACGAAGTTGTTGATCAGCGCCGCGCCGAGAGCGATCAGGATAATGTCAACGATATAGGTCATATCACGAGCCCTCGCTTTCGGCCGGTGTTAGGACCTCGGCGGCCTTGTTGTCGGCCCGCACGGTTTCGAACCAGTTGACGAGACCAATCAGCAGGCCAAAGGTCAGAAAAGCGCCCGGCGGCAGCACCATCACCACCCAGTCGGGCCAGGCCGCCGGCAGGACCGGAATATCGAAGAAGTTACCCGTCCCCAATATCTCGCGCACAGCGGCGATGGCCGAAATGGCCAGGCCGAAACCAATCGACTGGCCGATCGCGTCCGCGCCGGCCACGAAGACCGACTGCTTCGACGCACAGACCTCGCAGCGGCAGATGATGATGCAGTTGACGATGATCAGGGGAATGTAGGGGCCCAGGGTCTTGCTCATCTGGTAGAGATAGGCCGCCAGAAAACGGTCGGCAATGGTCACGAAAGTGGCGATCGTCAGGGTGAAGACGACGATCCGCAGGTGCGGTTTGAGCAGGTTGCGGATCAGACTCGTAATCACGTTCGCACAGAAGAGCACGAAGAGCACCGCCCCCGTCATGGTGAGCGCCGACTTCATGTTGGCGGTGACCGCCAGCGCCGGACAAAGACCCAGCAACTGCCGTAATACCGGGTTCTCGGGCAAGATCCCCTGAATGAAGCGTTCGGATGCTGTGGGTTGGTCAGCCATTGCTATTTCCCCTGGGCCTTGGCCGCCAGCGGCTCGCGCAGGTCGGCCACCGCCGTGTTGATGATATCGGTGATCGCTTTGGA
>CAYMAR010000138.1:0-4004 GCA_964388465.1 uncultured Desulfobacteraceae bacterium | reverse complement strand
ACTTTTGGTGACCCAGCCGGCCAGATTGCCGTCGGACCTGGTTTCATAGACATTGTAGCGGACCGTTTTGCCGGATTTTTCGACGCCCACCGACAGCGTATTGATCTCCAAGCCACTTTGGGAAAGCTCGGTGGCGTGGGCGGCGCCAAAAACGAGCACGGGCACCCGCTCCAGGGTTTCGTTGACTTTATTGGCTTCGATGGTGGGCCCCAGCACGATCTGCATGCCGGCCAGAAGCCCGCCGAAACAGATGGCCAGGACCAGCACCAGCCAGGCCTGCGAGAAGAAGTTGGCGTTTCCTTTGGATGTCATACCGCTTTTCGGTCTCCTTGGGCATCAATGCGATGCGATATGGGTCTCAGCCGGTCGTTGCGGCGCGCCCCCAACCGGTCTATTGGGCGCCGAGCGGTCTGGGGATGGTCCAGCGATTGATCAGGGGCGTCAGACTGTTCATCAGAAGGACGGCAAACATCACGCCGGCCGGGTATCCGCTGAAAAGCCTGAGCAGCATGACAAACCCCCCGACACCCAGACCGAAGATGAATTTACCCCGCGGCGTCAAAGGGCTCGAGCATGGATCCGTGGCAATGAAAAAAGCGCCGAAGAGCAATGAGCCGCCAAAAAGATGATGCAGCACCGTCCAACCGGAATCCATGTCGACCAGATTGACGATACCGCCCAGGACCACGGCGGCAGCGATGACGCCGGCCGGAATTTCCCAGGAGGCCGAGCGGCGGATGCACAGATAGATGCCGCCGATCAGGCAAGCCAGCGCACTGGTTTCACCCAGCGAGCCGTTGGTGAGACCGAAAAACAAGGCCGACAAGGGGGCCACCGCACCGGTCTGCTTGAAGGTGTCCAACGGCGTCGCCTGGGTGACGGCATCCACGCTGCTGGTGACATCCTGATAGCCGGAGGCGGCCAGGGCACTCGCAAAGGCGATCATCACAAAAGCCCGTCCCACCATGGCCGGGTTGAAGATGTTCATGCCGATCCCGCCAAATATGGCCTTTCCGATCCCGATGGCTGTAAAGGAGGCAATCACCCCCACATACCAGGGCGCCGGCCCCGGAAGCGACAACGCCAGGATAATCCCGGTCACCAGGGCCGAAAGGTCCCTGAGCGGCAGTTCACGTCGGCGCATTTTGGCAAACAGCGCTTCAGCCGCCAGGCAGCCGACGATACAGATGGCAAGCTGTTTGACCGCATAGAAGCGGAACACGTACAGCGCCATGAGGACGACCGGGATGAGGCCGATGACCACGTCCAGCATGATGCGCTGGGTGGTCAGGGCCTGATCGGCCAGATGCGGCGAGGGCGATACGTGGATCACGGGCGCCGACGTCTCGGATAGGCTCGCTTTTTCGATGGTTTTTTCCGTCATGTTTTTCTGATTATCTCGTTTTTAATCCGTGGACACATCCGATCGGGTTGGTGATGAACCTCATTGGCGCTGGCTGGCAATGACCTGGGCCTTGCCGGTGCGGATCAGTTGGACCAACGGAATACTGGCCGGGCAGGTAAAGGTGCAGCAACCGCATTCAAAACAGCCCATGATGTGATAACGCTGGGAGAGGTCGACATCCTTGGCGCGCGCGGCCAGGGCGATTTTGGTGGGCACGAGCCCCATGGGGCAGGCATCGACGCACCGGCCGCAGCGAATGCAGTTGGTCTCCTCGGCCTTGCGTACGTCCGCATCGGTGAGAACGGTGACGCCGCTGGTTCCCTTGGTGACGGGCGCATCCAGGTTGGCAAAGGCAAATCCCATCATCGGACCGCCGGAAACGATCCGGGCCGCCTCGGGTTTAAGGCCGCCGCAGAAATCAATCAACTCCCCATAGCTGATGCCGATCGGCACCAACAGGTTTTTGGGCTCGCGGATACCGGCGCCGGTAATGCTCACCACCCGGTGGGTCAGCGGTTTGCCGCGCAGAACGGCGCGGGCGATGGCGGCGGCGGTGCCCACGTTGCTGACGGCCACGCCCACGTCGAGGGGCAGGCCGCCCAGCGGGGTGGCGCGCTTGAGCACCGCCATGATGAGTTGCTTTTCGCTGCCCTGGGGGTATTTGGTCTTGAGGACCGCAATCTGGATGCCGGTGCCGGCGGCGGCGTCGCGCAAGGCTTCGACCGCCCGGGGTTTGTTGTTTTCGACCCCGATAATGATCGTCCTGGCCCCGGCCGCCCGTCCGACGAGGAGCGACCCGGCCACCACCGCGCGCGGGGCTTCGAGCATTACCCGGTAGTCCGGCGTCAGGAAGGGCTCGCACTCGCAGCCATTGATCAGGACCGTGTCCACTGGTTTTTCGTCGTTGCGGGTGTATTTGACATGGGTCGGGAACGCGGCCCCGCCGAGGCCGACGATGCCGGCCGCGGCGATGGCATCGGTGATGTCCTGGGGGTCACGCTGGGCGATGCCATCGTAGGACCACTCGCCCCCTAAAACATCGTCGAACAGGGCCTGGCCTTCGAGCTGTTCGCCATCCGCCTTGATGGGCACGACCTGCACGTGGCGGGCGTTGGGCAAGGTGCTCACGGCCAATTTGAGCACCTTGCCGGCAATCGGCGCGTGCAGCGGAGCGGAAACGAACGCCCCGCCTTTGCTGATCATGTCGCCCGCCGCCACCGCGTCCTTGGCCTTGACCACGGGCACGCTGGGGGCGCCGACGTGCTGCAGCAAGGGCAGCATCACCTTGGCCGGCGACGGCATCACCTCGATGGGCCGGTCTTCGGAAAATTCCTTGTGCTCGGGGGGATGGACGCCGTGGGCGAAAGTGCCCTTTTGGACCGTCTTCGTCTGGGTTGCAGCCATCGATTCTCCTGATTGCGGCATTGGGGGCGCCACGGGGGCGAACTCCGCAAATATGCAGATTTAACCAAAGGAGTTTATTTATAGAAATGTGGTTTTTATGTCAAGGCTGGAAAAAGACCCGTGCGCGGTAGCGCGGGTCTGGAAGTCGTCATGGAACGCAGCGGCCGACGGGGTCGTGCGACCGCCGTATGCCGGGATTTTTTGGGAAGGCCAATCATGCGGTCAATATTCCATGTCGAATTCCTGAAAATCAAACCAAAAGCCGTTGTGGCTGATATGGTCGAGTTCCGCCTGAACGATGGCGACGTGTCCGTCTTCAATCTCCTGAAAACGGGCGAACATGGCGCGGGCCTCCCCCGTCATCGTCTCCGTCATCCGACGATAAAAGGCACTGGTTTCGACTTCCACCTGCAGGGCCTTGCTGAGCATGCGCTTTTCATCGCCGAGGTCCTCGCCCGCCAGCCGGTCCTGCAGCTCGGTGATCGCCGCCTTGAATGGCGCGACCGGCGGCAGCGCGGTGGCCAGGGGTTCAGCCGTTACGAGACCTTCTGAGCGCCACTGGCGTTGTTTGTGCTTCAGGTAGTCGATATGGCGCTGCTCGTCTGCGGCCAGCGCCTCGAACACCCGGACCCCTTTGGGGTCGGAGGTCTGCTCCGCGGCTTCGCGGTAGAGATCGCGAATGCGGGTTTCGTAGGACAGGGCCTGCGCAATGGCTTCATCGATTTGCATGGTGGTTCCTTTCGGCGATCGGTGTCGAATCGTACCAAATGTCCGAAACGACGTGTTCAGTACCACCGATCGTAAGGTCGGCGGTAACGGATGTCGTCATACGGGTGGGGTCTGTCGTAGGACGGCCCGGGCAGATATTCCTCCCGCTCCCAAAGAAAAATTTCGCGCGACACCAAGGTCAGGTAATTATACGGCTCCTCGCCGATGGTCTCGGGGGTCACCCCGTGCACGACGCCCCCCACGGTGATCTTGCGCCCCTTGGTGAATACCTCCGGGTCGAGAAATCGGTCGTGCCGGACCATAAAGCGACCCTGGCTGCGATCCGCGTCGATGGGTTCCTGGCCACTGCCCAGGGGGGCCTGTAGCACGACGAGAACGGTCTGCTGGCCGCGGTTGCGGACTTCAATCACATAGCCGCCCAGGATGACGACCCGACCCTCGAAATCCCCCGCCTTGGCGGCCAGCA
>CAYMAR010000137.1:5576-9260 GCA_964388465.1 uncultured Desulfobacteraceae bacterium | reverse complement strand
AAAAAAAGGGCTCCCCGGGCCGAATGCGGCCCCAGGAGCCCTTTGCCATCAGGTCCTTGGCATACCGAGCGGTCGTCTTCTGACTTTCGGATCATCCGCAGGGGCCGGTCTTCCCGCGTGGCTGCCGTCGGCGTCCACATATTTCGGGATGCTCACGATCCGGCGCCAGGCAGTGACCTTGGCTGCAAGGCCCTGCGTCCCCGATCACAGCGGCGGGTCCGTCACGGTTTCGCACCGTGTTCCGTTACCGCTCGATAGGAACCGTACGTTTACCAGCCCCCCTGACCAAAGTCAATGCACGCGAAGCGGACAAGGGGTGCTCATCGCCGGCGATTCTTGACATTTCCTCGAAGACGCCTATACTACCGGAGCATTCATGCGGAGCGGCGCGAGGGATCTGGCCTGATGACCGCCCGGCAACCTGACCATAAGGTGCCAAATCCAGCCCATCAAGGGAAACATGAGGTCACGCGACAAATGGATCGGAACCTCTCCCCTGCGAGAGGTTTTTTTATGGCAGACCGGACAGCCAACGGAGGCAAACGCCATGAGTGAGCACGCGCAAGGATTCGGGACCCGTACCATTCACGCCGGGCATGCACCCGACAGCCAGACCCTTTCACGGGCTATCCCCATCTATCAGACGTCCTCCTACGTCTTCGAGGACACCCAGCATGCGGCCGATCTTTTCGGTCTGCGCAAATTCGGCAACATCTATACGCGCATCATGAACCCCACCACCGATGCCCTCGAGCAGCGCATCGCCGCCCTGGAGGGCGGGACGGCCGCGCTGGCGGTGGCCTCGGGACAGGCGGCCGAAACCCTGACCGTGCTGACCCTGGCCAAGGCCGGCGACGAGATCGTGGCGTCCACCGATCTCTACGGCGGCACGGTGAGCCTCTTCACCCACACCTTCAGCCGGCTGGGCATAAACGTCATCTATGTCTCCCCCAACGACATCGAGGCCTGGGAGCGGGCCGTCACAGACAGGACCCGGGCCTTCTTCGTCGAGAGCATCGGCAACCCCAAACTCGACATCATCGATATCGAAGGGATTGCCGCGGCCGGCCGGCGCCAGGGCATCCCGCTGGTGGTGGACAACACGGTCACCACCCCCTATCTGTGCCGCCCAATCGAGCACGGTGCCGCCGTGGTGGTGCACTCGGCCACCAAGTTTATCGGCGGGCACGGCACCTCGATCGGCGGGTTGATCGTGGATTCGGGTGATTTCGACTGGGGGGGATCGGGCCGCTTCCCGGAATTCGACGCCCCCGACCCGGCCTACCACGGCCTGAAGTTCGTCGAGACGTTCGGCGATCTGGCCTTTATCCTGCGAGCCCGGGTGCTGGGCCTGCGGGACATGGGCGCCGCCATGAGCCCTTTCAACGCCTGGCTGTTCCTCCAGGGACTCGAGACCCTGCACCTGCGCATGGAGCGCCACTCGGGCAACGCGCTGGAGGTGGCCCGGTTTCTCGAAAACCACGGATGCGTCGACTGGGTGCGCTATCCCGGTTTGGCCTCCGCGGAAACCGCTTATCTCAAGGCGAAATACCTGCCCCGGGGTCAGGGCGCCTTGGTGGGCTTCGGCATCAAAGGCGGTCGGGAATCGGCGGTCAAGTTTATTGAAAGCCTCAAGCTCGTCAGCCACCTGGCCAACATTGGCGACGCCAAGAGCCTGGTGATTCACCCGGCGTCGACCACGCACGAGCAGCTGACCGAGGCGGAGCAGCGGGCGGCCGGTGTTACGCCGGATTTCATCCGGCTGAGCATCGGCATCGAGGACGTCGAGGACATCATTGCCGATCTCGACCAGGCCCTGAAAACCAGCGTGGATTCAAACGCTTAGCGACATCGCAAGACAATCGGACGACGGAATATGGCCATGTTCATCGAACGGCAATCGGTCGGCCGGGTGAAAGCCCGGCATTTCGTGTTCGGCAGCCAGGAGGAGCCCCTGGTGCTCGATTCGGGCCGTACCCTGGGACCGGTCGAGATGGTCTACGAGACCTACGGCGAGCCCAACGCGGCGCGCAGCAATGCCATCCTGATCTGCCACGCCCTCTCCGGGGACGCCCATGCGGCCGGCATCCACGACCCCCACGACACGCGCGTGGGCTGGTGGGATTCGATGATCGGGCCGGGCAAGGCGTTCGACACCGACCGCTACTGGGTGATCTGCGCCAACGTAATCGGCGGTTGCAAGGGCTCCACCGGCCCCAACAGCACGAACCCGAAGACCAGCCAGCCCTTCGGCAGCGATTTTCCGCTGATCACGATCGGCGACATGGTCACCGCCCAGAAACACCTCGTGGATCACCTGGGCATCGAGCGGCTCTTCGGCGTGGCCGGCGGATCCATGGGCGGGTTTCAGGCCCTGGAGTGGTCGCTGCGCTATCCCGAGCGGGTGCACGCCGTGATCTGTATCGCCGCCGGCGCCCAACTTTCCACCCAGGGCATCGCCTTCAATGCCGTGGGACGGCACGCCATCACCAGCGACCCTGACTGGCAGGGCGGGCACTACTACGGCACGGCGGGGCCGGTCCGCGGCCTGGCCAGCGCCCGCATGGTGGCCCACATCACCTACCTGTCCGAAATTTCGCTGAACCACAAGTTCGGGCGCCGACTGCAGTCCGCCGACCGCCTGAGCTACGACATCCGCAACGAGTTCGCGGTGGAATCCTACCTGAACCACCAGGGCACCCGCTTCACCGAACGCTTCGACGCCAACAGCTACATCTACATCACCAAGGCCATGGACTATTTCGATATCGCCCGGACCTACGGGCCGCTCAAAGACGCGTTCGCCGCGGTCACAGCCCGCTATCTGGTCATCTCCTACACCTCGGACTGGCTCTTTCCCACAGCCCAGTCCAAGGAGATCGTTCGGGCCCTGATCGCCAACGACCGGGACGTATCTTTCGTTGACATCGACTCCCCGCACGGTCACGATGCCTTCCTGATCGAAACCGAGCGCCTCACGCAAATTGCCACCGCGTTTCTGGATGGCAGCCAAAGGAGCCAGCCGCTTGAATAGCGAACGCCGATACGTCAACTACGTCAACACCCTGAGCCAGACCGATTGGGACCTGATCACGGCGATCATTCCCGAGGACGCCCATGTGCTGGACCTGGGATGCGGGGACTGCTCCCTGTTGGGGGAACTGGTGGCGCGCAAGGCTGTCCGCGGCCGGGGCGTGGATATCGACGGGGCGCGCCTGCTAGGGGGCATGGCCCTGGGACTTCCGGTCTACCAGGGTGATCTGGACGAAGGCCTTGCGGATTTCGCCGACAACGCCTACGACTACGTGATCCTCAATCAGACCCTCCAGGTGGTCAAGCACCCCCAGGTCGTGCTGCGCGAAATGATGCGCATCGGCCGCTACGGTATTGTGGGGTTCCCCAATTTCGGCCACTGGTCGCTGCGCACCGGCATTTTCTTCGGTGGTCGGGCCCCCAAGTCGCCGGCGCTGCCCTTTGAGTGGTATAACACCCCCAATATCCGGGTGCTGACCATCAAGGATTTCCGGGTCTTCTGCCGCGAGGAACATCTAAAGATCGAATCCGAGCACTACCTAATCCTGAACAAGTGGCGCCGGCACCTGCCGGCCAGGATGGCAGCCAACCTGCTGGCGCATATCGGCTTGTTTGTCGTGGCCCGACAATAGCGGGGCGACGGCGGATGCG
>CAYMAR010000137.1:4037-5476 GCA_964388465.1 uncultured Desulfobacteraceae bacterium | reverse complement strand
TTTGCATCACCCTTGCCGGAAGTTAAAAAGTTTGATTGAATGCCGTGAAATATACCGTCAACAGGAAGACTTTCGATGACCACCAAAACCTACCACCACCCCGTCCAGGTCTACTACGAAGACACCGACCACTCCGGCGTGGTCTACCACGCCAACTACCTCAAATACTTCGAACGCGCCCGGGAAGGGGTGATCGGGCCGGCGGCCCTGGTGGCCCTTTGGAAGGAAAAAGGGCTGGGTTTTGCGGTCTACAAAGCGGACATCCAGTTTATGGACGGCGCCGAATTCGGCGACACCCTGGACATCGTCTCCAGCGTGCGCAAGGACAGCGACTACCGACTGGTCTGGCACCAGGAGGCCTGGCGGCCGGGGGCGAGCAGAGCCGCCGTCAAAGCCGAAATCCATCTGGTGTGCGTGGACCGGGAAAAGAATCTGAAAGCCATCCCCGATGTCGGCATCGATTTCGACTGACCGCCCATCCGACAGGCGGCGCGCAACCGGTTCCAGGCGATGCCGCAGATTCAGGGCATGGGCGCCAGCGTCACCGCCAGAATCGGCGCCGGCCGCTTTTCGGTGGTGAGATAGAGCCTGCGGCCGTCGGGCGTCAGGCAGGCGCCTTCCTTCTGTCTGAGGTGGGGTAGCGCAACGGTCAGCGGCGCGCGCGCCAGGGTTTCCGCCCAGTCCTCCCCGTTGCGACGCGAAAAGAGATAGGCGTCCTTGTAGGTCAGGACCACAGCCAGGCGGTTGTCGTGGCGGATGTCCATGGCGGTGGGCTGCGAAAACAAGGCCCCGAAGCGCGGATGGTTCGCCCGATCGGCGACCGTCGGGGGCGGAATCCGGGGCAGTACGCCGATTCTTCGGGCCTCGGCGGCTGCGCCCGCTTCGGGCCGCAAGGGGAGGGCATAAAGCTGAGGCGGGCGGGTGCGTTTGGTGACCAGAAGAATCGTTCCGCGCCGCGGGTCGACCCCGACCGCTTCACAATCACGCGGGCCGTCCGCGTAGCGAAAGGCAAACTGCCAGGCCACGTCCACCCGCGCGGGAAAACTTCCGTCCGGCCGTCGTGTCGGTTCCGCGACCACGTAAATGTGAACGGCATCCCGGACGGCCCGGTTGTCGCCCACGTCCGCGATCAGGATGTACGACCGCCCCTCCCACTCAAAACCGGCCAGGTCCTCCCAGTCGTAGTTGACCGCCCCGCTGACGGCGACGCCCCCCAGATCGCGTCCATCCGACCGCACCGCGAAAAGCAGGGGCGCATGTCCGCCGTCGTTGACCATCCATAGCAGGTCGGCTTCGCGGCGCGCACAGGCCACGCCGCTGGTTTCGACGAGCTCCGCAGCCGCGATCAGTCCCGTCTGGCGGACGGGAAAACGCAGGGATGGGGCTGGGGCCTGCGCCGGTGAAGTCGTTGGCTGACACCCCCCCGGTACGAGTCCCCC
>CAYMAR010000137.1:0-3937 GCA_964388465.1 uncultured Desulfobacteraceae bacterium | reverse complement strand
GGAAATACAGCATGCCCATGCCCCTTTTTCAACGCTTGATGTCGGGCTACCTCGTATTCATGCTGGTGCTGGTGGCTGTAGGGGTCTTCGTTTCGGTGCAGCTCAATCGGCTCAATGTCATCATTCAAAAAGTGGCCCATGTGGACAGCGAAATCATCCGTTTGGGCGAGGCGTTGACCGAATCCACGGCATCGCTGGTGCGCTTCGAAAAACGTTATCTGGTGACCCGGGACGAGGCTTTTTATCGGCGTTTCGAAGAAATCCACCAGGCGCACAGGAATATTCAGGACCGCTTGCGGCATCTGGCCAGCGCTGGAGACCTGGCCCGCCAGGTGGCGCCCATCGCCCGGCTAAGCCAGGCGTATTTCGACCGCGTCGAACAGGAGCGCGAACGCGCCGCGGGGCGCAATGTATCGGACGATGGCATCGAGGCGCCCCTCACGGGCGAACTGATCGATGCCCTCCGGCAGCATTTGCAGCATTTGATCAGCCGGGCGCGTCAGGCGCGCGACGCCAAGATCGCGCTTTCCAGCCGGATCAGCGCCAACGTGGTCCGCACCAGCGTGGCCGCCGTGCTGATCGGCGTCGCCATCGGGCTGCTGGTCTCCTTTGGCAATGCCCGCAGCATCAACCGTTCGATCAAGCGACTGCAGCGCAAAACCCGCGAGGTCGCCGCCGGCCGGTTTAAACCACTGCCCCCGATCGAGGCGCCGCCTGAGATTGCGTCCCTGTCCCAGGATTTCGATGCCATGTGCCGGCGACTGGGCGAGTTGAATGCCATGAAAGAAGACTTTATCCGCCACGTCTCGCACGAGTTGCGAACCCCGCTGACGGCCATCAAGGAGGCCAGCAGCCTCCTGCAGGAAGATCGCTTCCACCGGGAGCCCGAGCAACAGCACCAGCTGTTGGCAATCGTCAAAGACGAATGCGACCGCCTGATCGCCTCCGTCAACCGGATGCTGGATCTCTCCCGCATGGAAGCCGGCATGATGGATTATGCCATCGCGCCCCTGGACCTGCTTGAGATCCTGCGCGCCAGCGTCCTTAAACTGGCGCCCATTGCCATTTCACGGAATATTGCCCTGGAGATCAAGCCGGTGGAAAACCTGCCGGCCGTGGCCGCCGACCGCGAACGCATTCACCAGGTTCTGGAAAACCTGATCGGCAATGCCCTTAAATTCTCCGCGGCCGGGGGGGCCGTGCGCATCGAGGCTTCCGTCACCCAGGACAACGGCGGCGGACTGCTTGTCCGGGTCGTGGATACGGGGTGCGGGATTCCCGCCGACCAGCTCGACAACATCTTTGACAAATTCCACCGTATCGACGTCGGCCATGAAACCGGACGCGGCACCGGATTGGGCCTTTCGATCACGAAGCATATCGTAGCCGCGCATGGAGGCAAGTTATGGGCCGAGAGCCGGTTAGGGCAAGGCAGCGCATTCTATTTCACCTTGCCGTTGGCTTGACGGGGTTCCTCCTGATCGGCGGCTGCGGCCATGATCAGGTGGCAGTCACGCCCATC
Organism: uncultured Desulfobacteraceae bacterium; assembly: GCA_964388465.1. GTDB lineage: Bacteria > Desulfobacterota > Desulfobacteria > Desulfobacterales > UBA5852 > JABZFP01. The sequence goes on along the minus strand of CAYMAR010000137.1, from coordinate 2,415 downwards.
GAGAGCCGTCTCCAACAGGTGGAAACCTGCCGGCGTCAGTCGGATTTCGCCTGCGCCGAAGCCCTTTTGGCACCGTCCCGCGATCGGCAGGCGGCACCCGCCGGCCCCCGCATCCTGTATCTTGCCGGGCTGGTGGCAGCCGACACTCGCAATCCGGACCGCAATCTCACCATCGCCTGGGCTTACTTCCAGCGGATCGTGGAAGCGTATCCCGCGTCGCCCCTGGCGATCGACGCCGCCGCGTGGATCGGTCTGCTGGACGAACTCGACACCCGGGAGGAGGCGCTTGCAGAGCTGCAAAGCGTCAACGACCGCCTGCAGCAAGAAATCAAGGCCCACAAAGCGGATCTGCGCCGGAAGGCGAAACGATTAGACCGGTTGGAGAAACGATTGGAGCGGCTCAAGGCCGTTGATCTTTCCTTGGAGTAGAAAACCTGGCGGTCGTTCCAGCACCGAGATACCGATATGACGAACAAAGCGCGTGAAAATCAATCGCGGGCCAATGACTCCCGGCGCCACATCCTGGCCGTCGACGACGATCCGAACATCTTGCAGGTGCTCGAGATGCGGCTGCTCTCAGGCGGCTATGCCGTCTCCACGGCGGCGGACGCCCCCGAGGTTCAGCGCCTTCTGAAAGAAAACGCGTTTGACCTCGTGCTCCTGGACCTCAAGCTCAAAGATACCGACGGCATCGAATTGATGGAAAGCGTACATGCCGTCCATCCCGGCCTTCCGGTTATTATCCTGACGGCCTACGGCACCATCCAAACCGCTGTCGACGCCATGCGCCGGGGCGCTTTCGGCTACCTGACCAAACCCTTCGAAGGCCACGAGCTTCTGGTTCAGGTCGAAAAAGCCCTGGAGCAGCAGCGCCTGTCCCGCGAGGTTCACCGGCTGCGTCGCATGGTCAAAGACACCTACCGTTTTGAAAATATCATCGGCCGCAGCGCCGCCATCCAGGCCGTCCTGGACCAGGTATCCCAGGCCGCACAGTCTGAATCGAGCGTCTACATCGAGGGCCAGAGCGGGACGGGTAAAGAGCTGATCGCCAAAACCCTGCACTTGTGCAGCCCCCGCCGCGAGGGACCCTTTGTGGCCATCAACTGTGCCGCCATACCCGAAACCCTGCTCGAAAGCGAACTGTTCGGTTACGAAAAAGGGGCTTTCACCGGTGCCGACCGCAACCGCAAGGGCCTGATGGCGGAAGCCCATGGCGGCACTTTTTTCTTGGATGAAATTTCGGAGATGCCGCCGAGCATGCAGGTGAAGCTTCTAAGGGCGCTGGAGGAACGGGCCTTTTTCCCCGTCGGTGGCCGCACGACGGTCAGCGTGGATATCCGGATTATCGCGGCCTCTAACAAACGCCTGGAAACCGAAATTCAAAAAGGGGCTTTTCGTGAGGACCTCTTCTACCGGATTCACGTGATTCCAATCAGATTGCCCACCCTCAAGGAACGCCGGGAAGATATTCCACTGCTGGCCCGGCATTTTTTGGAAAAGTACGCCCGGATCATGTCCAAGGACATTAAGGGCTTTTCAGCCGCGGCCATGCGCAAGCTGATGACCTATGCCTGGCCCGGCAACGTGCGCGAACTGGAAAACACGATCGAGTGCGCCGTGGCCCTGTCCGACAGCGCCTTGATTCGAGGCCAGGCCATTTTGCGCCATCCGTTGCAGTCGCCGGCCGGGAAAACGGTCCTGCCGCTCAAAGATGCCAAGGCGGATTTTGAGCGCAACTACCTTTCCAAGCTGCTGAAATCGACCCATGGCAATATCAGCCAGGCATCCAAAATGGCGGGCAAGTACCGGGCCGACTTCTACAACCTGCTCAAAAAACACGGTCTGGATCCTAAAAATTTCCGTGAAGGCTGAAGCGGTCTGGAGGGGCGGGAACCGGTCCGTCCGCGCGGCACCGGCCCCCGCCTGCGGGTGTTACCCGGATGAGGGTGGGGTTAAGCTAAGGTGTTACCACCTGGTAGGATTCGATTTTGATGACCGGTTCACCTTCCGGCTGCTCAATGAGCGTTCCTTTGATCTCGACCTTGGCGCCCACATGGCTCATCAACTGCATGGTCTCATCATCCTTCGCGAGCATATGCTTTTGCCCTTGGTCGTCTTGCAGGTGACCGCTTTCCAGCACGGTGCCGGTGACTTCGACGGCTTCTCCCGGCTTAACCTGGTCGCTGGCCCAGACGGACCAGGTTGCTACCATTCCCAATGCCATCAAAACCACCAGCGCTTTCATGAAGTTACTCATTTCAACCTCCTTTGCTGTTTCCGGTGTCAGTCGTAAAGACGGGCCTTGAAGGCAGCCGCTCACTTCCCGGGATCTTCCGAACAGACGCCTAATTGCCCCGTCACGAACACCAGATAGCTTGAGCAAGGAGAGTGCCAAGGACGGTATATGTTCTTATC
>CAYMAR010000136.1:0-9285 GCA_964388465.1 uncultured Desulfobacteraceae bacterium | reverse complement strand
CTCCAGCATGGCCTTCATTTCCCGAGGCACGCCGGGCAGAAAGAAAAAACGGCAGGCTCCGATCGTGAGCGTGAATCCCGGGGCCGTGCCTACAGGATTCATCAGACACTGCGCTCCCTCGGGAAAGAGGGCCTGTTTGCGGTTGGAGGCACTCATGGGCCAACCGCGCTTCTCAAAGAAACGGGTTACGCTCCGCAGGGCCGCCGGGTCCTCGCACAAATCGACACCGGCCGCCAAGGCCGCCCCTTGGGCCGTGCGATCATCGGCCGTGGGCCCCAGCCCGCCGGTGACGACCGCCACATCCGCGCTTTGTGAAATCATCGCCAGGGCTTTGCCGATATCCTCCAGCCGATCGCCCACGCACCTGTGGCCGGTAACCGCCACACCTGCGAGTTCGAGCTTTTCGGCGATGTAGGCACTGTTGGTGTCGATGATCGCCCCCGAGCGGATTTCATCTCCGGTTGCCAGTAATTCCGCCTGCATCGTTATCCTCATTGGCCTGCACGGGCCGGATTCAACCGTCCCGTGGTCTTGAACTTGAATGCCACTAAAAATGGCTTTACATTAACGTTTTAAAAATAATGATACTGCAAGGATCCCAAACAGGTCGATGGCGATAACCCCGCATAAACCATATCGTCTTTACTGCCCCGTGACCGAGACGCTGTTGGAGCCCCTCAACCGCGACAGTCTCAAGTGCCTCAACCGACTCGTCATGGCCGGCCGCGCCCGTCATGTGGACGGCACGACGGTGTCGCCCGCGCTCCGGGATGCCGTGATTACCGCCGACGGCCGCCTGATCTACCGTTTCGACAGCCGTCACACAATTATCCAGGCCGCCAAGGCCATCTCGGCCGACCAGTTGCCGGAAATCGTCTGCCGCAATGACCGTGTTGGCATCGATGGGATTCAATGAGGCCGGTACCCTGATCGTGCCGCGGCGTCAAGTCAAAGCGGTTGTCATGGACGTCGATCGCTGATAAGCGTTTGGGCAACATTGTCTTGCCGTGGGCCAAGAAACGATCTTCACGAAAGCACTCCCACTCCATGACCGCATCAATTCTGATCCTAAACGCCCGTGTCGTCAATGAAGGCGCGATCTCGACGGGCGACGTCATGATCCGCAACGGACGGATCGATGTCGTCGCACCCGACCTCTCCGCCCGTGAGGCTGACATACGGATCGATGCCGCGGGCAAGGCGCTGCTGCCTGGTCTGATCGACGATCAGGTGCATTTCCGGGAGCCCGGCCTGACGCACAAGGGGGACATCGCCACCGAATCGCAAGCGGCCGTAGCCGGCGGCATCACCAGTTTCATGGAGATGCCCAACACCCTCCCGACCACCACGGATGCGGCGGCGCTTGAAGACAAGCTGGCCCGCGCCGCCCGAACCGCCTGCGCCAACTACGCCTTTTACTTCGGGGCCACGAACACCAACCTGGAGGCGGTCAAGGCCGTTGACCCTCAGCGGACCTGCGGAATCAAGGTTTTCATGGGGGCTTCGACCGGGGACATGCTGGTGGACGATCCGGCGGTCCTCGAGGGTATTTTCGCCCACGCGCCCGTGCTGGTGGCCACCCACTGCGAGGACACCCCCACGATCATGCGCAATGAGTCGGTTTTCCGAGAGCGTTTCGGCGAAGACGTCCCCTTCCGGCACCACCCCGAGATCCGCAGCCGCGAGGCCTGCATGAAGTCCTCCTCCCTGGCCGTTGCGCTGGCCCGACGCCGGGGCACCCGCCTGCATGTGCTCCACCTGACCACCGCCGACGAACTGGCCCTCTTCGACGCCGGCCCGGCCGCCGCCAAACAGATCACGGCCGAAGTCTGCGTGCATCATTTGTTTTTCGCGCGCCCGGACTACGACACGCGCGGAGCCGACATCAAATGCAACCCGGCCGTCAAGGAGACAAGCGACCGGGAGGCCCTCGTCCGGGCGGTGATCGAGGGGCGTATCGACGTGATCGCCACCGACCACGCCCCCCACACACGCCAGGAAAAAAACCAGAGCTATTTCAAGGCCCCGTCGGGCCTGCCGCTGGTCCAGCACGCCCTGCCGGCCCTGCTGGAGCGCTACCATGACGGGTCCTTCAGCCTGCCGCTCATCGTCGAGAAGACCAGCCACACCGTGGCCCGCCTGTTTGGCGTCCGGGAGCGGGGCTTTATCCGGGAAGGCTACTGGGCGGACTTGGTGCTGGTGGACCTCGACAGGCCCACAGCGGTTTCGGATCAGAGAATATGGTCGAAATGCGGCTGGTCGCCCTTTGAGGGCCTGATGCTGCGCTCCACGGTGGACACCACCATCGTCAACGGCCGGATCGCCTACCGCCACGGCCGCGTCGTTCCGGATTGCCGCGGGCAGGCCTTGACTTTCGACCGTTGATGCAACGGCCCGCTATCCCCCGCGGGCGGTTGGGTTTTCACGCAAGTTGTGTTAGGGTGCCCACGAATTCGGTAGGTTAACATATCGCATCCCATTCAGTGGCCATTCGGAAATGCTGTCTTCGAGGTCGGGTCCTGGAGGCGGCGAATAAGGTTCCCCAAAGGCCCGGACGCCGAGATGGACCGAAGAATACCCGTCATGGATGCGCCCATGCAACCACCCAGAAAGGGACGGCCGCCCCATGAAATGTTTCACTGCCGCAATGGTGCTTATCACCCTCGCCTGTTTCACCCCACCGGCTCTGGCTCAGGATCTTCAAACCATTTTTTCGGGCATCGCCTGGGGCAGCCCCGCCGAAGAGGCCCGCGGTCTTGAACTTCTGCGCCAGGAGGGCGAAGAAAGCTATTACGCCAAGCCCGACGATTTCTACTCGCTGGGCGGGGTGACATGCGAAAAAGTGGTCTACGGATTTTACCAGAACCAATTCTTCGCGGCCTTCATGAAGGTCAAGGACGAAAAGGAATTCAAGGCCGTGCGGGCGCATCTCAACGAACGCTACGGCGACGCGCGCTCCCAGATGCGCATGGATCGCACGATCTACATCTGGGACTACCTCGACGTCAAGATCAAGCTCAAACACTATGAGGACGACCCCAAGGCCAAACTGGCCTTTTACTACACCCCGCTGTCCACCAAGGTCAACGCAGCCCGCCAGGCCAACCAATCGGAAACCGTCATCAAACTCGACTCCGGGGAGGACGATGAGATGACGCTGGATTTCTGAGCCGTATCCCGCCAAGCGGCGATACAAGCCTTCGGGGACAGGCCGTCCCATGCGCCCGGTTTATCGGGGGCCACAAGATCCCTGGCGGGAACTCGGGTTGACTGCACACCCGGTTGCCTGCGTTTTAGATGCGCCTAAACGGGGGCCCCGACACCCGCTCCTAATCGCCCGTCCCGCCCGCGACATCCGCCCGGCCGGAAGCCGCCCTCTGAACGGCGATCATGGTGATGTCGTCGAATGGATTTTCCCCCTGGCTGTGCTGATTGACGGCTGATTCAACCGCCTGCAGCATCCCTTCAAGGGACGGGTGCGACGTGCGCAGGATCGCATCCAAGCTTTCGGCCGGAAACATCCGGCCTTGACGGTCGGGCGCTTCAGAGACCCCGTCCGTGCAGGCGAAGAGGAGTTCTCCGCTTTTGATCGGAACCGACCGGCAGTCGAACGAGGTGTCGGGAAGAACGCCCAACACCGGGCCGGTGGGTTTCAGCGGCTTTAGGGCGCCATTGGCGCCAAGCAGCAGCGGCGGCTCCTGACCGCAATTGACATAATGCATTTCACCGCTGCGGGTATCGAGCATGGCGAAGAATACGGTGGCGAACATATGGGCGTTTTCATGCGTCACCGCGATGTAGTTGTTGGCCTGCTGGATGGTGCGCTGCAAAACCTGCTGCGGCCATGGTTTCCCCGGCACCGCTGAATGCTCGCCTTCATCCGCTTGCTGCTGGCAAAGCGCCCGGATAAGACTGCGGAAAAGCGCCATGAAAATCGCGGCCCCTACCCCCTTGCCGCAAACATCGCCGATGACGACGGTTAGGTACCTTGCGTCGTTTACCGTGAAGATGTCGTAGAAATCCCCGGCCACCTGCTTGGCCGGCCGTATCATGGCCGCCAGATGCCAACCGGCAACTTCCGGAAGCTTCAACGGAAAGAAATCGGCCTGGATGCGCCGCCCGATCTCCAGCTCTTTTTCCACCAGTTCCCTTTCACGACTGGCTTCCGCCGAAAGACGGGTGCTTTCGATGGCGCGGTGCACGAGCATGGTGACCAGCAATAAAAACATCATGCCGTTGGGCAGGACGAAATCAAACATCGTGTGGGCGTGCAGGAAAGCCCCGACAGCAGAAGCGTTGTATACAGCGGCCGTCGCCACGGCCACCGTGCCGAAGGCAGGGGTGGGAAGGAAGATGAAGGCCCCCCCCACAACCACCGCCAGCAGCAGTTCATACCCCAGACGGTGCAATGGGGTTGTCGGTTGGAAAAAAGACGCCGCTAAAATGGTGTGCAGCGCACTGGCATGCACCCCGCTTAACGGGTAGTGGGTGTCGGTGGGAACCGGTCCGGCATCGGACGCACCGCTCAACACTTCGGATACGACAACGATTTTCCCTGCAAGTTCATGCGTCCACAATGCCAGCTCGGCGTTGTTGTCGGACGCTTGAAGCACATCGGCAAAATCATAATGCCGCATCCGGCCCCAGGGGCCGATAAAATCGATGATCATTTGGCCCGACCGATCGATGGGGATTCGGATATCCCGGGGCGTTTCGACACCGGGAAACCGGGCGGACTTCAATACCATCCAGCGACCGCGCTCCAGGACGACGGCCTCCGGCGGCACCTGCAGATAATCGCAGGCGACACGCAGGACAATACTGGGATAGACGGCGTCTCCGTAGCTATAGAGCAAGGGATAGCGCCGATACACCCCGTCCGGATCGTAGGCCAGATTGAGGCTGCCCAGGCCTCGGGAAGCCGTCGCGAGTCGGGGGAACGTCATGATGGCATCCGTTACCGCGGGGAGCCGTGCCGCATTGTCTTCACGCACAGGATTCCAGCAGGTGGTTTCCAGGTAGGCCCTCGATGCGGCATCGGTAGACAGTCTTCGCGTGCGATGGGGTCCACGATCAAAGAAAAACATGAGGCCCAGATAAACGTTTCCGGCGCGGCGGGCGGCGTTGACGAGCTGCCGATCGGTGGTTGCCGACCGCTCGTCAACAAAAATGAAATCATAGAGCTGGGAGGCCGTGCCCATCGCCCCCAGGTTGGCAATGGCCCGGGCATGGTGGCGCCGGTCCAGGTGGCTGAGCTTTAGCCGCTGGAGCGTCGATTGATTGATGTCGACATGCACGACCGTGTCGTCGTAAATCGGCCTGAAATCGGCCGAATCGGCCCTGAATCGGAACACGCGGTCGAGAATACGATTGTTCCAGGTGGTTGTCACCGCCGGTAACAACCGGTCAAAGACGTGCACGAACAGAATGATGGCGGTGCAGATGAGAATCGCGGCCCGCAGGCGCCGATTTCTATCGATGTTCAATCGTGTATGTCCTGCAAAAAACGTTGGCCGTGGCAATATCTTCCGCCAGAAGATCCAGATGACGTTCAGTCGTTCCGGCCTCGGGGGCGGGGGACCCGCGAAACGTGCCGCCGATCGATACCGGCCGCTCGGCTTTACTGGTCAGGGGTCTTTGCTTGTGGCGCAACCGTTCGATGACCGCGATGAGGCGTGCGACCGCATCGCCGTTTTCAGCGGTATGCTGCCGATAGGACGCATACAGGGTCTCGACGGAACGCAGGGGGGCGGGCGAAACGAGAACATAGAAAGTTTCCGTTCCGGTGTTTTCATCCAGCTCGAACCATTGATCGCCCCGGGGGACGGTAAGCCGGGTGCCGCTTGCGAGCATCTTGGCCGGGAGCGCGTCCGGATAGACTAACCGTAGGCGCCCTTCAGGACCGTGGTGAAAAAGATAGAAGAAGCATTCATTGACGGCCTCCAGATACATTTTGATCTTATCGCCGGTGCGCAGGGTGGTTTCAGGTGAAATCCTGATCGGCTGCGGGGAAGCGGCATCGGCCGGCATGCCGGCCATCACCCACCGAACCCTGAGGCCCTCTGATGCGGCCGCATCCACGGGGAGCCCGCAGGCGTTCGCCGATGTCAGCATCACCGCGTAGAAAACAATAACGATCGATCGGGAATACCCTTTCACAATGACATCCCTCGCTTCGTGCTGGACCGGTGGGACGATCGGCGGTCAGGATGGGCAAGGCAGATCGTTTATCTTTTGGTATAGTTCGGGGAGATTGTCAACCGTCATCGATGGGCCGGGCGGGTCCAACCGCCCCCTGGCCCTTGGGACCGGGTTCCGAGATCCGCGACCAGCAAACCGCCTGAACGCATGCACTTGGATGGGGCGGGAAACGGCGGCCGTGGCGAAGAAATCGCTTCCCTTCGATCCGGATTGGCGGCAGGACCAAGCGACTCCCGGGAAGAACCGGCACCATGGATAGGGTCGGGTTTGCGGGCATATTCCTCCGCCACCGCGGACCGTTCAGGCCGAAATAAGAAAAGGCTTGCAAGATCGCAATACCCCTTGCAAGCCCTCTGGATTACTTTGGAGGCGGCAGCCAGATTCGAACTGGCGAATAACGGCTTTGCAGGCCGCTGCCTTACCACTTGGCTATGCCGCCACAAAAAAAAATGGAGCGGGAAACGGGATTTGAACCCGCGACTTCGACCTTGGCAAGGTCGCACTCTACCACTGAGTTATTCCCGCTCAGCTAAGATCCGATTTATTAACGTCTAGCCCCCGGGATGTCAACCCTATTTTTAGAAGACAGCCCCAAAATGCCCTTGGGCCCCAGCGCTGTGTTGGGCGATCGAATTGAATCCTCGAAATACCTAAATATTCCTCCGGTTGAATCCTCACGCCCGCCTTGCGCTGAAACCAAAATTCTATTGTTGCGATGACGTCTAAAGTTTGAGCAGGTCGCGAAACTGCAGGAAATAGTCGACACCGGACCAGACTGTGAGCAGCAGCGCGCACCACAGGAAGAACATGCCGATGATATGGAAGTCGATCCCCAGCATGGGGTAATGGATCAGCAGCGGGATGATGGCGGCGATCTGAAACCCGGTTTTGTACTTGCCCAGGTTGGAGGCGGAGACGTCCGCCTTGGCCTCGGCCACGATATTGCGCAGACCCGTGACGGCCACCTCGCGGCCGACGATGATGCACACCACCCAGGCCGGAACCCAGTTCAGGCCGGCCATCATGATAAAGGCCGAGGCCACCAGGAGTTTGTCGGCCACCGGGTCCATGACCTTCCCGAAAGTGGTGACCAGATTGTATTTGCGGGCGTAAAAACCGTCCAGCGCATCCGTAATCGAGGCGGCGCTGAATATCAGCCCCGCCAGAAAGGCGGTGAAGCGATTGGGGGTTAGCAGCAACAGGACGATCAGCGGGATGGCGATCACCCGATAGAGGGTGAGCATGTTCGGATTGCGAAAGTGCTGTTTGAGGCGTTCAACCGGAATCATCGATGGGAATCCCCCCGTTCTGCTTATCCGCAGCGACCCTGCCCGTCAAGCGAAAACGTTTATCTAAACGCTGGCGCGCCCTGTCCCCGGAATGGATCGACCGCTGAAATGCTCTGGCATGGCTCCGGGCAACGGCGTGTCCATCCAGAGGGGTCGGTTTTGGTTCCGGCGGGGCTGCAGGGCTTTTGAGACCGCTGGCGCCGCTTGGCGCCGCCGGGGATTTTAAATCGCGGGAACCCCGGCCCGGGGGCGATGGATGCCATTTCGGGATGGGCCCGTTTTAGTTGCCGGCCTTCTTCCAGTCATCCAGAAAGGACTGGATCCCCTTGTCCGTCAACGGGTGGGCGGCCAGTTTTTTGAGGACGCTGTAAGGAATCGTGGCGATGTCCGCCCCGACGATGGCCGCGTCCAGTACGTGCAGCGGGTTGCGGATGCTGGCCACGATGATTTCGGTGTCATAGGCATAATTGCTGAAGATTTCCGCGATCTGTTCGATCAGCAGCATGCCCTCCTGGGAGAGATCGTCCAGTCGACCGACAAAGGGGCTGACAAAGGTGGCCCCGGCCTTGGCGGCCATGAGCGCCTGCAGGGCGGAGAAAACCAGGGTGACGTTGGTCTTGATGCCCTCGGCGGCCAGAATCCTCACCGCCTTGAGGCCATCGGTGGTCATGGGGATCTTGACGACAATATTCGTGTGAATCTTGGCCAGCTCGCGCGCTTCCGCCACCATGCCGTCGGTTTCCAGACCGATCACTTCGGCGCTGATAGGGCCGTCCACGATTTCACAGATCGCGGTGATGATCGCTTTGAAATCGCGGCCCTCCCGGGCAACCAGGGTGGGATTGGTGGTGACACCGTCGACCATGCCCATGCTGTGGGCGTCCTTGATTTCATCGATGTTGGCCGTATCAATAAAAAATTTCATCCGAAACGAACCTCCTTGAACATGGGTTGACGGGCCGCCCGCCGCGGCGGCGATGCCTGTGGGGGCCCGGTCTCAGTCCTTACCGGAAGGGTCTTCCGAGGACGAGGTGTCGAGCAGATAGCGCTCGCGGCATTTCGGGCTGCAGAAATACAGATCGCGGCCCCCGTGGCGCAGGTGCACGCCGTCGCGCTGGGTAAAATAGGTCTTGCACACCGGGTCCTGGATCAGGACGTCGTCCGCCGCGCGGCCGGTCGTCTGCGGCCTGCCGGACGCCCCGCCGCCGGATATCCATTTTTTGAGGGCACGGAAGAAGACATAGGCCACCAGCCCGAGAATGACGAACTTAAGCATCGATCCGGAAAATCTCCTGTTGATCGTCATCCAGCCGATTCAGCAGCGCCTGAACGGTCTGCCCCCGCACCGGATGTACAAACGCCGGATTTATATCACAGATGGGCTGCAGGACAAAACGCCTTTTGTGCATGCGCGGATGCGGAATTTCGAGCCGCGGCTCGCGGATGACCCGATCAGCGTAAAAAATGATATCCAGATCGAGCACGCGGGGTCCGAATCGGATCTTGTCTTCCCGGCGGCCGGCTTGTGTCTGAATGGCGATGATGGTGTCGAGAAGCTCCAGCGGCGTCAGGTGGGTCGTCAGCCGCAGGGCGGCATTCACGAACCAGTCTTGGTCGAGGTAGTCCACCGGGGCCGTGCGGTAGAAGGGCGAAACCGCCACCTGATTGACTGCGGCGAGCGTCGTCAGCTGCGCGATGCCGAACCGGCAGTTGCCGAGCTTGTCGCCCAGGTTGGCGCCAACTGAAATGAATACCGTATGCTGACCGCTGCCGTGCATACAATCTGCCTGTCGCC
>CAYMAR010000135.1:1973-9338 GCA_964388465.1 uncultured Desulfobacteraceae bacterium | reverse complement strand
GGGTGTCGACCGATTTGAGGTACTGGCGGCAGTGGTCGCAGACATCGACCCGCAAATCCTTTTCATCTTCCGCGAAGAGATAATGCAGCTGTCCGGGCCGGGTATTTTCGCAGAGGGCGCAGAAGACACGGGGGGCTCGCCAATGGTGGCGGCAGAGACTGCAGCAGAGCACCCGGCGGCCTTCGTGCCCCAGCAGGGCGATGCCGGGGGCACTGCCGCAGACCGGGCAACCGCTTTGGCGACGGACGTCATCGGGGTCCAGGTGGTGGGCCAGCTGAGTGGCGCACGACTCGATGGAGGGCTGAATGCCATGGTAGCAGATAAAAGCCAGGGCTTTGCGGTCGATGCCGATCCGGTCGGCCGTGGCGGGCAGATCCCCGTCGTCGCCCGAAACCAGATGGCGGAACAGGTGTTCGGGGTCGAGGTCGCGTTGATCGAAAGCTATCAACAAGCGCTCGGCCGCATCCTGAATTTGGGTCTGGTGGACAGCGATCAAGCGGCAGATCTCACGCACGAGGCGCTCGGCCGAGGCCGTGTCGACGCGCAGTGCGGCGATATCAACCAGCGGCTGCCCGTCGTGCTGCCGGGCCGCCACCGTGTCCGGCGCCAGGTGAACCGGCTCGAGGTCGAGATCGCCCTTGCTTTTTTCCTGGGCGCAGAAGACATCGGCATAGAAGTCCAGCATGGTCGCGTAGGCCGGGCGGCGTTCGGCGAGTTTGCGGGCGGCCCGTTCGATCTTGTCGGTCGTCATCGGTGTTGGTTCCGGCATGCGTACTCCTGCAAAGTAGGGGGTCCTGGTTTGGGGCGCGGTGCCCGGCGTTTGCTGGATCATTCGGCCGGCCGGGACCGGGCGCCGGCGCTTGCCTCGGCCTTGAACAGCGCCGCGCATCGCCGCCGAGCCGCTCACGCGTTGGGGCATGCTGGTGCATGCATACACGAAACCGGGGCGTGAATCCAGTCGCAATGACGCCTCGGGCGGGTGCCGGCGGCGTCACGCAGGCGGGGGGAAGACGGCATCCGTCTTCCCCCCGCAACGATTCGACGACATGCTCTCGGTCGGTTAGCCGAGGCGCGATGCAATCTGGGTCAATGGCCGCAGCATGCGGCGCAGGGCCACCTGGCGGTTCACATCGAAAGCGGTCGCCGCGGCGATGGCATTCGAATGGTAAAGCAGCGGATCATATCCCACCAGAAAGATAACCCGCACATCATCCGGATCCAGCAGCTGGGCCTTGGGGTATTTCTTTTTGGCCACAGCCAGGTGGTCCTTGGCTTGCTTCATGATCGCATCCCGGTCGCCAAAAGCCATGGCACCGGTGGGGCAGGTCTTGACACAAGCCGGTTGCAGCCCGTTCTGAACGCGGTCGATGCACATGTCGCATTTGGCGAGGACGCCGTCCGCCCCGGCCCGGGGGATATTGTACGGGCAGGAACCGATGATTTCCTCGGCATCATAGTCCCGGGTGAGCGCCGTAAACTGAACCGAGCCGTTGGCCTCTTCGGAGTAGATGGCCTTGGGGTCGCCGATGACGTCGCGGCAGGGCGGCTCGAGGCAGTGCCGGCACTGGTCCGGAAAATACAGCCAGCGCAGGCGCCCGTCGATCTCCTCCTCCTCCATGCGTACGAGTTTGTAGGTCTCGAAGGAGAGGTCCTCCGGGTTCTGGTAGCTGCCGCGGTTGACCGTTTCTTCGGCCGGCAGGTCATGCCATTGCTTGCAAGCCACCTGGCAGCCGCGGCAAGCGGTACACAACGTGGTGTCGATTAAAAATGATTTACTCATGAGAGCTCACCGCCTTTCTCATATCTTGATGACATTGACCATGAAAGCCTTGGTCTCCGGTATGCGCGTGTTGGGATCCCCCGTGGAGGGGGTCAGCAGGTTGGCGCTGTCCTCCTTGCCGTTCTTGGGCATGGCCCAGCCGTAATGCCAGGGCAGACCCACCTGATGAACGGTCGTAGAGCCCAGTTGGAAAGGTTTAAACCGGGGGGTCACAATGGCCGTGGCTTCCAGTTTGGCCCGCGGCGAGGTCACCATCACGCGTTCGCCGTTTTCAATGCCCTTGAGTTTGGCCAACTCCACGCTCAACTCGACGAACATCTGGGGCTGCATCTCGAGCAGGTAGGGCTGATGCCGCGTCATGACACCGGTCTGCCAATGCTCCACCACGCGGTAGGTGGTGGCCACGTAGGGGTAGCGCGGGTCGCAGGTGGCCCATTCGTCGGCCTTGCCGCCGAAGACCGGGGCGGTGGGATTCATGCGCTGAGGGTTGAGCAGGTTTTTTTCCACCGGACATTCCAACGGCTCGTAATGTTCCGGAAAGGGGCCGTCGGCGCGGCCCGGTCCGAAGATCTGGGCGTAGCCGTGTTTGCGCATGATGAAGGCGAGTTTGCTCTTGGGGTTGGGTTTGCCGTCGGCGCCCACCAGGGGCGGCCAGCCCCCGTCAGGTACGTCGCCGACCCATTTTTCGCCGGTCCACTCGATGACCCGCTGGTCTTTGTCCCAAGGCTGTCCCTTGAGGTTCACCGAGGCCCGGTTGTAGATGATCCGGCGATTGACCGGCCAGCACCAGGCGAATTCCGGGTACAGCCCGATCTTGTTGGGGGCGTCTTCCTGGCCGCGGCGGGCGGCCATGTTGCCCTTCTCGGTGTAACTGTTGCAATAGAGCCAGTTGCCCGACGAGGTCGAACCGTCCGCCTGCAGAAAGGCGAAACTGGGCACCAGGGTGCCCTTCTTGTAGGTTTTACCCTTGAGGGTGACATCTTTCTGGAAGTAGCCGTTGATCTCCTTGGCCACCTTGTGGGGATCGTAATGCCCTTCGGTCCAGTAATCCCACTTGAGGTTGGTGATCGGCTCGGGGTAGGCGCCGCCCTGGGCGTAGCGTTCTTTCAGTTTTTCACCCAGTTCGAGGATGATGTCGCCGTCGGGCAGGCTGTTGCCCATGGGCTTGGGACCCTGATAGCGCCACTGCATCCAGCGGCCGCTGTTGGTGACACTGCCTTCTTTTTCAACAAATACGGACGCCGGCAAAAAGAAGACTTCGGTTTTGACCTTGGCGGGATCGACCCCGGGGCCGCGCCAGAACGAGGCGGTTTCATCATCGAAGATGTTGGTATTGACGAGCCAATCGAGATTTTTAAGTGCTTCGCGGACTTTGGCGGCATTGGCGCCGCTGCAGGCCGGGTTCTGACCCCAGGCGAAGTAACCCTTGATTTTGCCGTCGTACATGGCATCGAACAGATCGAGCCAGGAGTAGGCCGTACCGTCATCCACCTTGGGCATCCACTCGTAGCCGAAGTCGTTGTCGGCGGTGGCGGCCTCGCCGAACATGCTCTTGAGCAGACTCACCGAGTATTTGGGGTAGTTCTGCCACCAGTTGGCGCTCAGGGGATCTTTGCTGGCGGGGGTCCATTTCTGGTTGTACGCCGCAAGGGAGGTATTACTGGCCCGGGCGGTCTTGAGATAACCCGGCCATATGTGCCACAGCAGGCAGTGGTCCGTGGAGCCCTGAACGTTGGATTCGCCCCGCAGGGCGTTGACCCCGCCGCCGGCCATACCCATGTTGCCCAGCAAGAGCTGGATAATGGCCATGGTGCGGATGGTCTGGGTGCCGGTGGTGTGCTGGGTCCAGCCCATGGCATACATGATCGTGCCGGCCTTGCCAACCTTGCCGGTGGCGGCAAAGGTCGTGTAGATCGTTTTCAGGTCCTTCTCCGGCGTTCCCGTGATCTCTGAGACGGTTTTCGTGTCGTAGCGCGCAAAATGCTTCTTCAGCAGTTGGAAGACACTGCGCTCGTGCTTCAGGCTCCGATCCATCTGGGGAACACCGTTCTCGTCCAGATCGAAGGCCCAGGCGCTCTTGTCGTATTTGCGCCCGCCATAGTCGTAGCCGGAAAAAACACCGTTCTCGAACGCGAACTTATCGTTTACGATGAAGGGCGCGTTGGTGTAGTGGGCGATATATTCCTCGTGATAGAGCTCGTTGTCGAGGATGTATTTGATCATACCGCCCAGAAAGGCAATGTCCGTGCCCGAGCGCAGCGGGGCATAGATATCCGCCTTGGAGGAAGTGCGCGTATAGCGCGGGTCCACGCTGATCAGGGTGGCCCCCTTGTGCTGGGCTTCGGTAACGTATTTAAAAGAGATCGGGTGGTTTTCAGCGGCATTGCTTCCCATGATCAGGATGCAGTCGCTGTTCTTGATGTCGATCCAGTGATTGGTCATCGCACCGCGTCCGAACGACTCTGCCAGAGCCGCAACCGTGGCGCTGTGTCAGATGCGGGCCTGGTGTTCGACGTACACCAGCCCCATGGCGCGCAGCAGCGATTGATAGATCCAGCATTCCTCGTTGTCCATGGCCGCACTGCCCGTGGAGGCGATGGCCGTGGTGCGGTTGACGACCTGGCCTTTGGCGTTTTTCGTCTCGAAGGAGGCGTCCCGGGTTTTCTGGATGCGGGCGGCGATTTCCGAAAGGGCCCAGTCCCAGGAGACCGTCTGCCATTGATCGGAATTCGGCGCCCGGTAGAGCGGTTCGGTGATCCGGGCTTCGTTTTCGGTCAACTGGGCCAGAGAGGCGCCCTTGGAGCAGAGGGTGCCGCGGTTGATCACATGGTCGGGATCGCCCTCGATGTTGATGACCCGGCCGTCGCCCTTGCGGCTGGTGTGAACGATGAGACCGCAGCCCACCGCGCAATACGGGCAAATGGACGTGGTCTCTTTGGCGTACTGGGTCTTCAACAGCTGAGCCTGGACCCTGACCGGCTTCAGGTCGAAACCCAGGCCGCTCACCGCCAGTCCGGCGGCGGCGGCCCCTGAAAGTTGCATGAACTGCCTTCGGTCGACTTTCATGGAAAAACCTCCTGTTTTCCGGTTGAGGATTCCAGGACTGCTGCCATCGCTGCACAGACCGCCGCTTTTCCCTGCGGGAGGGCGGCGTTCCAGCCGCCTTTTGGAGGCGCCGATGGATGGGCGTTGGCGGCTGGACACCGCCGGCGGCATACAGTCCCTCGGAAGGTATGCTTTGAAACCCATATACGCCTGAGGTTACATTGGGGTTACAGGGCGGGTTACAGGTTGCCAGCCGCTTCAGTCGGCGGCCAGCCGCAAACGGATATTCTCGCCGAGTTCGACGGTGGCCCGGTCCGGGTCGGCGCCGATTTCGTTACGTAGAAGGGTGCGCACGGCATCGTAGAGTTGAAGGGCTTCCCGGGGACGGCCGGCTGCATCCAGCAACCGCATGAGATGGCGTTGCGCTTTTTCCTGGGTCGGGTCGAGATCGATAATCTGCCGGTAACAGCGTCGGGCCCCGGTGAACGCCTGCTGCGCTTCCAGACGGCGAGCCAGATCGTACATGAGCTGTATGAACGCCTGCCGCAGCGTCGTGCGTTTCATTTCCGCCCATGTCAGATAGGGCTCCTCCGGCAGGAAATCGCCCCGATAGAGGGCGCTGGCTTCCCGACGCATGGCCTCAAGTTCCCGGGTGTCGACGCCCGCGTCGATGCGCCGGGCGCGCTTGCACAATCGGTGGAGGGCCTCGGTGTCCACCTGGCACAAGTACTTGTCCAGCGAAACCAAGCTGTCCTTGAGATGGATATAGGACGAGCCGCGGGCAGGCTCCAGATCGGGCTCCAGCATCTTGCGCAGCCGGTGCAGAGTGACTTTGAAATTCCGGAGAGAATTCTCGGGCGGGTGATCAGGCCAGACCGCTTCGACCAGGATATCTTTGGGAATGTGACGGCCGCCGTGCACCAGAATGGCCTTGAGGAGCAGGGCCGGTCGGCTCCCCTGCCAGTCGCGGGCGCTGAGCGGGGCCGTGCCGCGGCGCAGGACCTGCAATCCGCCCAGGGTACGGATGGTCAGAACCGGTACCCGAGCCCGGTAGATCGCATGGCTGGCCTCGCGCGCATCGATGGATTGGGTCACGGGGTCGCCCTCACGGCTGGTGACCATCATCTGGATTTCGGCTTCATCCAGTCGCTCGGCCAGCAGGTGACGGGCGTGCGGTATGGCCCCGGGGAGTTCACGCTGAATGGCCAGCGCGCAGGCGCGGGCGAGGTCGACGGGTCTTAGCAGATACAAGCTGTTAAATTGATTTTGGGCGGCGGTTTGGAAAGCCGTGTCGAGAAGGCTCTCGGCGGCGTTGACATCTTTTGCGGCGTTCCGGACCAGGGCCAGTCCAATCTGCGCCGCACAAGCGTACAGCGACAAGCCGCGTTCCGCGAATATCCTCAACGCCGACGACAGATGGCGGTCCGCTTCGGCCAAGGCGGCGGTATTCATGGTGATGAAACCCATCATCAATCGGTTGCGGGCTTGCTGAACAATGGAAAGGCCGGGGATGGCGACGGCCTGGCGGATCAAGTTTAGGGCCTGATTGAAATGCCCCTGATGGTAGTTGCCAAGGCCGGCCAGCCAGTAACCCGCCGCTCGATAGGCTGGATCGTTGAGCAAAACGGCGACATCGTGCAAATGGCGCTGGGTTTTTTCAAGGGCGCCATAGGCCTTGTGATGAATCTGGATCAGACCCGTGACCTCCAGGAAAGAAGGATAGAGGCAAATCAGACCCCAGCGGTCAATGGCGTCCTGCAGCGCTTTGAGTTTCGCGTCGGCGTCCGTTGCACGGGCTTCGATAAGCGCCAAGTGGCATGCGGCCAGGTTGCGCAAGGCCCCATATTCCGCGAAAAAATCGTCATCGTCGAAACGGCGAACCACCTTGAGACGTTCGCGGGCCTGATCGAATTCGCCAAATTGGACATGTCCGCGGGCGGCGATGGCGTGCGTGTTGGCCACCAGGTGACGGCTGCCGATGCGTTTGCCCAGCACAACGGCATTTTCACAGGCGGACAGTCCCTTGTGGAGATCGCCGCCCGGGTCGGCAAGGATACCGAACCCCAGTTGTTGCCACAGCAATGCTTTGGCGTAGGTGAAATGCGGCAGCGTGCGGGTCGCCTGCAGCAACGCTTCCGCCTCGGCCAGCCAGGGGGCAAGAATTTCGGGGGCGTAGCCGTTGAACACGGCGGTTTCAATCCGGTAGGCCAGCGCCAACATCTGCCCGCGAACGTGCTTGGACCGGCGGAATGCATCGCCTGCGTCTTGCAGCTCGGCAATGGTGCGGCGTCCGCCCTGGATCCGGTAGGCAGCCGCCTGCAGCAGGCTCAACCAGGGGTCCTCACGGATACTGGTTGACGGCAGCCGGGCCGTCCACGGGGTGATATCGGCAAAGCGCCCTTCGACGAGCCGTTCCATTCCGATGGTGGTCACCAAGCGTGCGGCGGCGGCGAGATCACCGGCCCGAAGGTAATAGTCGGCCGCGGATCGGATGTCGCCCTGTTCCCTGCAATGCCGGGCGGCTTCGGTCAGCATCCGCT
>CAYMAR010000135.1:0-1873 GCA_964388465.1 uncultured Desulfobacteraceae bacterium | reverse complement strand
GGCACGCTGCAGCTCTTCGGCCAGGATCACGAGGCCGCCGGCCCAGCCAGCCGTGAGCCGATGGAGCGCTTTTCCACCCTCGGTATTCAACCTGAGCGCGTGGGCGGCCTCAAAAAAGGCGAGGATCTCGTCTTCCGAAAAAGCCAGGTCATGATCCCCGATGAGCAAGGCTTGCCGACGCACGCGAAGGCGTTGCAGGGCAAGGGGCAGATCTTCGCGGGAGAGAAAATAGATGTTGCCGCGGGCCGGACGTGCCGCGACGATGGCGTCGATCCATTCGCTGTACACCGACGTTGCCCCGATGCGGTGCCAGCCGTCAAAAACAAGATGGATGTCGGGCGGCAGGCCGGCGATCAGTTCGGCGATGTGTTCCGGCCCCGGGTTCTTATGGCGCGCCTTCGCCGCCGGGTCCCCGTGGGGGATGCCGCTGGCGACGCATTCGGACAGATGCCGGAGAAAGGTGCCCGGGGCGGCGTCCGCCGGCCCCAGGCGCATCCAGCAGGCACGCGCCCCCCGGCGATTGATATAATCGCCGATCAGGGTCGTCTTGCCCTGGGCGGCTTGGGCGCTGACGGCGATAATGCCTGGTGCGGCCACACGTGCCAGCAATCGATGCAGCCTGGGGCGATGAACGATGGACGGCAGCAGTGGTCCCGATGCAGGGTTTGGCTTCATCCCGTAGGGTCTTTCTTGTAAACAGGCGGTTGGCCGACCGGCTCGCCGATCGAAGGCCGCCTTGGGCGGAAAAACATGCCGAAGCATAGCAGAAGCGGAAGAGGGGGAAAAGCCTTAAAAGGCCATGAATTCAGTAACAATTCGATAGCGGCGGGCACCCCTGGGGGGGCGTGCCGAAACCGGTGGGGTTCGCCCGGAGGGGGGACGATTCCGTTCCGGTGCCATAGCCCCATGACAAATGGCTCAATTTCAGGTACGATAGAAAAATTTCCGGCCGATCCGACGGCCACCGCTTGCAACCAAACGCCAGCCCGGGCCCGTGCGATGACAACCATCCTGGTGATCGATGACGAAACCGCCACGTTGACGATGTTTCGTCTTTTCCTGAGCGCGATGGGATACCGCGTACTGACCGCTGAAGACGGACCCACCGGTCTTCGACTGCTGGATCAAGAGCATCCGGCCATTGTGTTCACGGACCTGAAGATGCCGGTCATGGATGGTTTTGACGTCATTCGGGCCATCAAGAAAAAAGCGCCGGAAACCGAAGTCGTGGTGATTACCGGCCACGGCGATATGGATCTGGTGTTGCAGGCCCTGAATCTCGAGGCCACGGATTTCATCAACAAACCGATCAAGCGCGAGGCGCTCGAGGCGGCTTTGGCGCGCGCCATTCAGCGGCGGCAGAGCGAGGATGCGCAAACGGAACAACTGGTCTTCAATCAGGCGGACGGCGTGGCGGTCATTGCCATGCAGGGCAAACTTCGGGGAACCTCGGCTTCCCCGCTGAAAGCCATGGCACGCGAGGCCATCGACGCCGGCTTGCAGGGCGTCGTTTTCAGTTTCGATCCTAACCTGGCGGTGACCGGTTCCGGTATCACCACACTCA
This sequence comes from uncultured Desulfobacteraceae bacterium, assembly GCA_964388465.1. GTDB lineage: Bacteria > Desulfobacterota > Desulfobacteria > Desulfobacterales > UBA5852 > JABZFP01. The sequence continues at coordinate 309 of CAYMAR010000135.1, read as the reverse complement.
CCCAGGTGCTCAACGATTTCCGGCAGGCCAATCTCAATGTGGCTTTCAGCGGGTTGTCGATCAACCTCCGCACGGTGTTCGAAATGCTGGGCGTGACGCGCTATGTCCGCATCTGCGAGGCCGAATCGGAAGCTATCGCCGCCTGCCGCCATTAGATTCTGTGGAAACACCGCCCGCCAAATGCCGCATCGATTCCATTCGTGCCGGCGGCTCTGTACTTCAGGCCGCCTTTTGGGGAAGGCTGACGGATATCGCCGTGCGTTCCTACCCGATCTCGACGACGGCATTCGACTGAGCGCGCCGTATCCC
>CAYMAR010000134.1:7401-9358 GCA_964388465.1 uncultured Desulfobacteraceae bacterium | reverse complement strand
TCTCGAGGGCGGCCTTGAGGTCGAGGACGCCATCGCCGCCGCGCAGATGCTGGATGCTTTAGGCATCGACGCCATCGAGGTGTCGGCCGGAACGCCCGCCTCGGGCGGCCGCAGCCCGGCCCGCCTGAAGATCAATGCGCCCGAAAAAGAGGCTTATCACCTGAACCTGGCCGGTCGCATCAAGGCGGCCGTGCGCTGCCCGGTGATGGTGGTGGGCGGGTTTCGCTCCTTTGAGGTGGCCGCCCGGGCGGTGAGCCCAGGGGGCGTGGACCACGTGGCCCTTTCGCGCCCCCTGATCCGCGAGCCGGCGCTTCCGGCCCGCTGGCAGGCCGGCGACCACACAGCGGCGCGTTGCATCTCCTGCAACGGCTGCTTCAAACCCGGTCTCGAAGAAGGCGGGATCTACTGTATCGTGGCCCGGAAGGAAGCGCAGGAATCGACCCGGTCCAAAGGAGAGACCGACTGACGCCGGTGCTGGCGGTCATCGCCCTGCTGCGTCTCCTACCCGCTATTTCCCGATGGCCGCAAAAGCAGCCCACGGTCGGTGCCGGCACCCCAGCGGCGTCTTTCAATCGGCCGTACCGGCATAGGTCCCGGCGGCTTGGAGGGCGGCCACCATTGTTTTCACGCCGATCCGCGCGGGATCATAGGTCACCGTGTTGATTTCCCGGAATCCGCGGAACCCCCGCGTCACCTTGGCGATACCGTCCAGCCCCTCCAGGGCGGATTTACCGACATCGTATCAGTGCACGTAGAATACGGCGGTGGACATAACTTCATCGCCGGCCGCGGCCGGGCCGCTGAGCGCCCCGAGCGCCACGATGATAGCCACCAGCACCATGGTCAGGTTCTTCATACCGCACGCGCCTCCTTTGCGGTCGGCGATCGGCGGCCGTATTATTGGAACAGCCGCCGGTATTCGCCGTAGCCTTCTTTTTCAAGCTGCTCCGCCGGTACGAACCGCAGCGCGGCCGAGTTGATGCAGTAGCGCAGGCCGGTGGGTTGCGGGCCGTCGTCGAACAGGTGGCCCAGGTGCGAGTCGGCGTGGCGGCTGCGCACTTCGGTGCGCACCATGAAAAAGCTGGTGTCCTTTTTCTCGACGATGTTGTCGGGCTCGAGCGGGCGCGTAAAGCTGGGCCACCCGGTGCCCGAGTCGAATTTGTCGGTTGAGCTGAACAGCGGCTCGCCCGAGACCACGTCCACGTAGATGCCGGCCTCGTGGTTGTCCCAGTACGCGTTGCGGAAAGGCGGTTCGGTGCCGTCCTCCTGCGTGATCTTGTACTGCATCGGGGTCAGCTGCTGCTGCAGCGTGGCATCGTCGGGGATCGTGTAGTCGTGGTTGGTTTCAGCGGCTTTCTCGGTGGGCGTGGCTTTCATGCGTTTCTTCTCTCCGGTGGCGTCCATTTGCTTTGCGTCGCGCCAGGTATTGGCCAGAAACTGATCCCTTCCGGACCCGGTACGGTACCAGTCATAGCGAATGGGGTTTTTCTTGTAGTAGTCCTGGTGATATTCCTCGGCCACGTAAAACGGCCCCAGGGGAACGATTTCGGTGACGATCGGTCGGTCGAAACGCCCCGAGGCCGCCAGGCGGTCCCGGGAGTCCTCGGCCAACCGGCGCTCCTCTTCGCTGGCGTAGAAGATGGCGCTGCGGTACTGGTGGCCGCGATCGACGAACTGGCCGCCGTCATCGGTGGGATCGACACTGCGCCAGAAGATATCCAGCAGTTCGGCATAGGAAATCCGGTCCGGGTCGTAGACCACCTTCACGGCCTCGGCGTGGCGCGTAGCGCCGGACGCGACCTGTTTGTAGGTCGGGTTGGGCTTTTTGCCGCCGGTGTAGCCGGAAACGGCCTCGATCACACCGTCGATCTTCTCGAAGTCGGATTCGGTGCACCAGAAGCAGCCGCCGGCAAAGACGGCTTCGGCCCGGGGGCCGTCCGGCACGCTTTTTTTATCG
>CAYMAR010000134.1:0-7301 GCA_964388465.1 uncultured Desulfobacteraceae bacterium | reverse complement strand
ACGGCCCCCAGACTGGCCCAGAGCAGGTAGCGGTGGACGGCGTCCACGAACATGGCATGGGCCGGCTCCGGGGAAATGCCGTACTTCTCCATCAGGGTCACGAAGTAGCCGGCGGCCAGGGTGTCGATGGCCAACCAGACGATCACCATCGCAAAGCCGATGACCACCAGGTGGATGGCCAGCAGTTTGAGGATCAGATAGGGCCTCATGCGTCCGGCTCCGGGTCGGCAAAACGGTAGCCCAGGCCGCGCACGGTCAGGATGTGGCGCGGTCGGGCCGGGTCGGGTTCGATTTTCTGGCGCAGTTTGCCGATATGGACGTCGACCACCCGGGCGATCACCACGGCATCGCCGTCCGGGTAGAGATGGGTCAGCAACTCGTCCCGGGTGAAGGTGCGCCCCGGTCGGGCCATCAGGGCTTGCAGCAGGGCGTATTCGCGGGGGGTCAGGTCAACGCTTTGGCCCCGGACCGTCAGGCGGCGCTTGTCGAGGTCCAGGCGTATCTGGGCCTGCGCCAAAACCCGGTCCGGCGCGGATGCCGGCGGACGGCTGCGCCGCAGGACCGCCCGGACACGGGCCACCAGTTCCCGCGGGCTGAAGGGTTTGACCACGTAGTCATCGGCACCCAACGTCAAACCGGCCACGCGGTCACTCTCTTCGTCGCGGGCGGTGAGCATAATCACGGGAACCTCGGCGGTTTGGCGCAGGCGTCGGCAGACTTCCCAGCCGTCCATGCGGGGCAGCATCAGATCGAGGATCACGAGGGCGGGCTGATGTTCACGTGCCAGGGTCAGTCCTGCCCGACCGTCGGCGGCCACCAGGGGGTTGAAGCCGTCGCGAGCCAGATAGAGGGACACCAGGGCAGCGGTGTGGCGATCGTCCTCGATGATCAATATGGTGCGGGCGTCTTCAGCGGCCATCCTCGGTCATTGTCCTCCGGATTTCGTTCCGTCATCGTGGTCGGCGTTCAAGTGTATGTTAATGAAACCGTAGGCCGGATGCAATCACGCGCTCGAGGCCATCCTCTGGAATGTGCGGCCGTGCCGTTTTCTCACGGGGCCGATTGCTTGCAAGCGGATGCAGGCGTTGCCCATCCGACCGGGCCGGCGGACCCTTGACCGCGAATCCTGGCCGGGCGGCCTTTCGGTTGGCGGGCCGGTGTGCTATGTTGCGCTGCAAATCGGTGGGCCCCAGCCGGCGCCGCCGCATCGCGTTCTTCAGTTGACAACCCACTCGAAAGCCTCGCGTATGCTTCCCGAACGCTCGTTTAGAGAGATGTTGCGCCAGGGCACACCGCTGGTCGGCACGGTGCTCACCATGCCGAGTGCGGCCGTGGCCGAAGTGTTGTCCGCCGTCGGCTACGACTGGCTGTTTGTCGACGGCGAGCACGGCCCCATGGGCATCGAGGCCGTCACCGCCATCCTGCAGGCGGCTCAGCACCGCTGCCCCTGTCTCGTGCGCATTCCGGCGCTGGGGGAGGTCTGGGTTAAAAGGGCCTTGGATGCCGGGGCCGACGGGATCATCGCCCCGCTGGTCAATTCGGCCGAAGACGCCCGCCGCGTGGTGGCCTGGGCCAAGTACCCGCCCGCAGGCCGCCGCAGCGTCGGCGGCGGCCGCGCACACGGCTACGGCCTTACCTTCGATCGCTATATCCGCAGCGCCAACGACCGGGTTGCCGTCATCGTCCAGATCGAGCATGTCGCGGGGGCCGACCGGATCGCATCCATCCTGGCGGTGGCGGGCATCGATGCCGTTTTTATCGGGCCCTATGATCTTTCCGGCAGCCTGGGCATCCCCGGCCGGATCGACGCTCCCGAGGTCCAGGCCCATATCCGCGAGGTGCGCGATGCCTGTCTGGCGCAGGGCAAGCCTCTGGGAATCTTCACGGCGGAGGCCGAATCCGCCAGGCTTTATATCGAACAAGGCTTTACCCTGCTGGCTGTCGGGGCCGACGCCGTGCACCTGGGGCAGGCGGCCGAAGCCAGCCTGGCGCGGCTGCGGGCCTAGCCGTCGGGCCCAAAATCCGGAGCGTATATGCGGGCATTCCTCCAAGCGCTTGTTCTTCTGCCCGGCACGGTGCTGGTCCTGGTGCCGGCGGTGATCCTGGCGTTCACCGGATTCAAGACCGGCTTCGCAGAACCCACCCTGGCCGGTATCCTGTTCTTCTGGGCGGGCCTGTCATGCGCCGCGGCCGGGCTGGTTTTGGTCGTCTGGTGTTCGGCGCTTTTCCTCCGCCGCGGCCGGGGCACACCCGCGCCCTGGGACCCGCCGCGCGCGTTCGTGGTGGCGGGTCCCTATCGCCATGTGCGCAATCCCATGATAAGTGGGGTGCTGCTGATACTGGCGGCCGAAGCGCTGCTGCTTCGCTCCTGGGCGCTGGCCGCCTGGTGGGCCGTCTTCCTGGTGGGCAATGTATTGTACATCCCCCTGGTCGAAGAGCCCGGGCTGGTCAACCGCTTCGGCGATGACTACCGTGCCTACAAGGCCCGGGTGCCGCGCTGGCTGCCCCGCCGGTCGGGCGGAACCCGGGAAGCAGACTTCCTGCCCGGGGCGAAGCGGCGCTGAAAACGCCGGGCAAATGTGGAAAAGCTTATGACGACAAGCGCTGTGGACCAGGTCATCCAATACATGATCGATGCCGACGACCGCATCGTTTATATCGGCGACGGCTGGTGGTTTTTCGCCGAAGAAAACGGCGCCGGCGCGGATTGCTATCCGCCGCAGCTGATAGGCCGTTCGCTGTGGGATTTCATTGCCGGGAAGGAAACACGGCAGCTCTACGAGATTTTGATCGCCAAGACACGATTGGAGAAGACGGCCGTTCAAGTCCCCATCCGCTGCGACTCCCCTGAATATCGCCGACAGATCATGATTGACTTGAAATCCGTCGGCGATGGGCATATTGAATTCCTGTGCCGTACGCTGCGGGTTGAAGCGCGGGCACCTGTCGATCTGCTGCGGAATGGATTCCCGCGCTCGGACCGCTGGATTCGCATCTGCAGTTTCTGCAAGAAGATTGCGGTCACGGCCGACGATTGGATCGAAACCGAGCGGGCCATCGAGCGCATGGCCCTGTTCAGTGCCGCCGCTCTGCCGCAGCTCAGCCACGGCGTCTGCCCGGCCTGTCACACCGCCGCCCTGACGGCGACTTGAGGCGACGCTTCGCCGGTTGGGGCGCATCAAAAAAAACAAGTCGGCGGGGAGCACAGCATGCCAACCAGCCATGACCAGCGTCGGAGCCGTCGCGTCCGTGCATTGAAACCGACCCGGATCAGGTTGAAGGGCAGCCATTTTCAAGTCACCGACATCAGCAACAGCGGTATCGGGATCATTCTTGAAGACGGCGGCCCGCCATTTGCCGTCGGGGAGCGCCTGGCGGATATCCTCATCCCGCTGGAAAGCGGCACCGTCAACGTCCAAGGCATCGTCTCGCATATTTCCGTGACCACCGCCGGGCGCACCTGCGGGATTCATTTCATCTTCCGCGGGGCGGAGTATGATGCCGTCATCCGGTTCATTCAGGAACGCACGTTGAATCCCGCCGCCGAGGCGTCCCCATGAGCGCAACCGTCAAGGTTGAAGTCCGGCAGATCGCCACCACGGCATCGGAAGCCGCGGCCCGCGGGCACACGCTGGTGACCGACCGACCGGAAGCCAAGGGCGGCGAAGACCGGGGACCCATGGGGGGCGAGATGCTTCTGATGGGGCTGGGAGGCTGCTTCATGAGCAACCTGCTGGCCGCCGTCAAGGCGCGTGCGCTCGAGGTTCAGGACCTTCGACTGGTCATTTCCGGGACCCTGGGCAAAGCCCCGGCCCGCTTTACGGCGGTGGCCATGACGGTCAGCGGCCGCGGCGCCGCCCCGGGCGAGATGGAGAAACTCGTCCAAATGGCCGAGCGCGGCTGCATCGTGGCCAACACGCTCAAACACGCCGTCGACCTCACGATCACCGTCGCCTGAACGGCGGCCCGCCAGACGCTCCGGGGAAGTACGCAACGGCAGCGATCGAGACGCACGCCACGGCCGGCATTCCGGCCCTGACGTTTAGAAGAAACGGCATGCCGACCTGTCCGCACAACAACCTGGTGCTTCTCGCCGCGCCGGCCCCGCGGCTGCGCTGCCGCCACTGCCACCTGACCATCCGGGCCGACGAAATCGACGGCGGCCCCTGCCCGGAATGCTACGAGACCAGTGGGCGGCGGCGCTATGATTTCGAAACCCTTGCGGCCGAAGGCGATGGGGGTCGATACCGCTGCGAGGACTGCGGCATCCTGATTCCCGGCGCCTGAACCCCGGTCCGGTTGCCGCCGAAGGATCTGCCCGTGGAAAAGCTCGACATTGCACCCCATGTCGCCATCCCGCTCGATGAAATCGAAATGACGGCCGTGCGCGCCCAGGGGGCCGGCGGGCAGAACGTCAACAAGGTGGCCACGGCCGTGCATCTGCGTTTTGATATCGCGGCCTCCTCGCTTCCCGAGGCCCTCAAAGCCCGTTTGATGCGCTGCCGCGACCGGCGCATCACCCGGCAGGGTGTTGTGGTGATCAAGGCCCAGCAGTACCGCCGCCAGGAAAAGAACCGTGCGGCGGCCCTTGAACGGCTGGCCCGGCTCATCCGCCGGGGCACGACCATCGCCAAGCGACGCAAACCCACCCGTCCCGGCCGGGCCGCGAAGCAAAGGCGCCTGGACGCCAAAACCCGGCGGGGGCGCATCAAGGCGATGCGCACCAAGGTCGTCGAATGACCCCGGTCCGCTTTCAAGCTCGAGGCCGGGACGAAAACCAAAAAACCTCCGGGAGGGTCGCGCGATGCCGCAGATAAGACGGGCCCGCCGTGAGGACGCCGAAACCCTGACCCGCATTTCCTTTGATTCGAAACGCTATTGGGGTTATCCTGAAGCCTGTTTCGAGCTCTGGGCCGCGGAGCTGACCATCGATTACGAGGAGACGCCATGACCCCGCTGGACTACATTGCCCTCGCCGTGATCGGAACGTCCGCTCTGGTGGCCGTGGGCTCGTTCGCCGCGATCGTCAACTATCTTTTTGACCGAGCCCTGGCCGACCGCAGCGACCCCTTCCCCAATATCCTCGATCTCTACCGCAAATACCGCGATCACACCCGCGCCCGGCACGGCCGCGTCGACACCCGGCTGTGGATCCACCTGGCGGCGGTGGGCGTCTTCATCGCCGGGGGGGTACTCTATGTCATCGTTCGTTTCGTTTAATCCCGGGAACACAGGAAAGGGCCATCATGAAAATGTCCCCTCTGAACACCTTCGTAGCGGCGAGCCTCTGTGCCACCATTTTTACTGGCGGGCCGGCTGCGGCCGGGAAGATCGTCATTGCCCACCGCGGCGCCAGCGGCTATCTGCCCGAGCACAGCCTGCCCGGCAAGGCCGCCGCGCATGCCATGGGGGCCGACTACGTCGAGCAGGACCTGGTCATGACCCGGGACGACCGGATCATTGTGCTGCACGATCTCTATCTGGATCGGGTCACCGACGTGGCGGACGTCTTTCCCGACCGCCGGCGCCCGGACGGCCACTACTATGCCGTTGATTTCGACCTGACCGAAATCAAGCGACTGCGCCTGATGGAAGCCTTCAAGCGCGAGGGCGACGCTCTGGCGGCGATCAGCCCCGTGCGCTTCCCGCCCGGGCGGTCGATCTTCCGCATCAGCACCCTGGAGGAGGAGCTCGAATTGATCCAGGGCATGAACCACAGCACCGGCCGGGTGGTGGGCATCTATACGGAAATCAAGGCGCCCTGGTTTCACCACCAGGAGGGCAAGGACCTCAGCCGGGCCGCGCTGGATGTTTTCAAGCAATACGGTTACGCGCGACGTCAAGACCCGCTTTACCTGCAGAGCTTCGATCCCCGTGAACTGCAGCGCCTGCGGACCGAACTGCTGCCGGCCCTGGGGATGGACCTCAAGCTGGTTCAACTCATCGCGGAGACGCGCTGGCAGGTGACCATGGTTATCGAGGACGGCCGCGCGGTGCCCTACGACTACGATTGGATGAAACGCCCGGAGGCCATGGCCCAAATCGCCGCCTACGCCGACGGTATCGGCCCCTGGTTCAACATGCTCGTCCGCCCGGAATCCACGCCCGGGAAAATCGAGGTCACCGGTATGGTCGAGGCGGCCCATGCGGCCGGCCTGGTGGTTCATCCCTACACCTTCCGCAGCGACCCCGGCCAGGTGCCGCCCTACGCGGCCGACTTCGAGGACCTGCTGGACATCTTCTTTTTCAAGGTCGGTGTAGACGGCGTGTTTACGGACTTTCCCGACCGGGCGGTCCGGTTCCTGAACCAGCATCCGCAAGGGAGATAATCATGGCGTCCAAGGTCTATTTCTGGAATCTGCGCACTTCGATGAAAATGCCCTACGCCAAGCGCGTCAAACGCCTGATCAAGCGATCCGGGGTGTTCGCCCCGATCGAGAGCAAGGCGCTGGTGGCCGTCAAGGTGCATTTTGGGGAGGCCGGGGCCACCGGCTTCATCGCCCCGATCTATATCGCCCCCATCGTGGGCCTGCTCGTCAAGACCGGGGCCCGCCCCTTCCTGGCCGACACCAACACCCTCTACACCGGCCAGCGCTACGAAGGGGTGTCTCACGCCCTGGTGGCGGCCCGGCACGGGTTCGATCCCAGCGTCCTGGGCGCCCCGGTGGTGATCGCCGACGGCATCCGCAGCCGGAACGCACGCGAGGTGGCGATCAAGGGCAAGCACTTCAAGACCTGCAGCATCGCCGGGGACTTCGTGGACGCCGACGTGCTCGTGACCCTCAACCACTTCAAGGGCCACCTGCTGGGCGGGTTCGGCGGTGCGCTCAAAAATCTGGCCATGGGCTGCGCCACCGTGAAGGGCAAGATGCAGCAGCACTGCGACATGGGGCCCACCCTCATCGAGAAGCACTGCACGGGCTGCGGCGCCTGCGTGGCGGCCTGCCTGCACGGCGCGCTGGACCTCGAAGGCGACAAGGCCGCTTTTTTGAAGGAAAAATGCGTGGGCTGCGGGGCCTGCATCCACGCGTGCGAATACGACGCGCTGCAGATCGAGTGGAAGGAGAACACCCCCCTGTTCCTGGAACGGATGGTGGAGTACGCCGCCGCCGCCCTGGCCAGCCAGGAGATCAAGGCCCACATCACCTTCGTCACCAACGTGAGTCCCGGCTGCGACTGCGAAGGCCACTCGGACGCCCCCATCTGCCCCGATCAGGGCGTGCTCGTCTCGGACGACCCGGTGGCCATCGACCAGGCCGCCCTGGACCGGGTCAACCAGGCCCCGCCCCTCTACCCGAGTG
>CAYMAR010000133.1:8257-9390 GCA_964388465.1 uncultured Desulfobacteraceae bacterium | reverse complement strand
CATTTTCGGCCAACGAGATTCTCTTTGCCCTCAGCCTGGAAGGCGGTCGCGCCGTCGAGCCGCTGGATCAACCGGGTCTGGCGGACCTGACCCGCGAGGTCTTGAATGAAAGCGGCGTGGGACCGCTTGACCGCGAAGCCCTTCAGATTGCATTGACCGGCAAAACGACGTCGATGTCATTCGGGTTCGACCAGAATCGATTCTTTTTCCAGGGTGCGTCGACGCCCCGTGAAATCGAACTACTATTCCAGCTATTATACGCGCACATGACCGATCCCGCTCTTCGTCCGGTCGCCTACCGTTTGGCCCAGGAGCGGTTTGCGCAGGATTACCAGCAAATGGCGCAGTCGATTGACGGGGCCTTCAGGGTCCACGCACAACGGTTTTTAAGTGGGGGCGATCCGCGGTTCGGCAAACCCCGGCTTCAGGAAGTCCAGCGCCTTAAGATCGCGGATGTCCAACAATGGATCCAACCGATTTTCGCCGAATCCCCTCTGGAGTTTTCTATGGTCGGGGACTTCGACCTGGAGACGGCGGTGGCCCTGGCCCAGCAGTATTTGGGGGGGTTGCCCGGAAATCGTCGCCGCGGGGTGAAAGTCCAACCGGGGCCCGTTTTCCCTAGCGGACAAAATAAACGGGTACGCATCGACACCCAGATCGAAAAGGCGCTTCTCGTGGTGGCCTATCCTACCGCGGATGCCAGCGATATCCGTCGTACCCGCCGTCTCAATGTACTGGCTGAAATTTTTTCGGAGCGTCTCCGCGAAGAGATCCGCGAGAAAAGAGGCGCGGCCTACTCCACCGGTGCCTTCAGCTGGCCCAGCCGTGCATTTCCCGGTTTCGGCCTTTTGGTGTCCTACCTGCCGATCGCGCCATCGGACCTCGATCCCATTGCTGCAGATGTGAGGAAAATTGCCGGCCAACTGGCCGCCGAGGGCATCCACGCGGAAGAGCTCGAGCGCGCCCTGGAGCCGACACTGACCGGTATCCGCGAACAGCTGCGGCAGAACCGCTACTGGCTGCGGACCGTGCTGATGGGATCCAGCCGCTATCCGGAGCAGATCGCCTGGAGCCGCGACATTTTGAGCGACTATGCCGGCATCCAGCTGCAGGAGGTGAGTGCCCTGGCCCGG
>CAYMAR010000133.1:0-8157 GCA_964388465.1 uncultured Desulfobacteraceae bacterium | reverse complement strand
GTAAGAAAGGATCAACCATGACGGATTCCCAAGGATCCAACGGTATCTGGGATGCCCTTTGGGAGTTTTTCGCTTCCATTCGCCTGACCATCATTCTGCTCTTCTCGCTGGCGGTGACGTCGATCATCGGCACCCTGATTCCTCAGAATAAAGCGCCGATGGAGTACCTCCAGGCGTTCGGCGAATTTCAGTTTCGGCTCTTCAACGCGCTCGATTTCTTTGACATGTACCGCTCCTGGTGGTTTCGGCTGCTGATCATTCTGCTGGTGTTGAACATTATCGTTTGTTCGATCGAAAGACTCTCGGCCTTGAGCAAGATTCTGTTCGTCAAGAATCCCAAAGTCAAACCCTCGCGCTTTCGCCGAGCCAAAAACAAAATCGTTTTTGATGTTCCCGATCCGGTCGAGACGATTGGGCCGCGCTATGCCGGGATTGTCAAGCGGGGCTACACCTATTTTAAAGAGGAAACCGTCGATGGCGGGGTCTGGCTCTATGCGGAAAAGTGGCGCTGGTCCCGTATCGGGGTCTACGTGGTGCATTTCAGCGTGGTCCTGCTGCTGATCGGCAGCCTGGTGGGATCGATTCTGGGATTCGAGGGCTTCGTCAATATTCCCGAGCAGGAATCGACCGACCGCATTTTCCTACGCGGCAACGGTCAGGCCCTCCAGCTTCCGTTCGAGGTGCGCTGTGAGGATTTTGACGTCAGCTTCTACGACACGGGCGCCCCCAAAGAATTCCGCTCCCATTTGAAAATCATCGAGAACGGTCAGACCGTCGTCGAAAAGCATATCATCGTCAACGATCCCCTGCGCTATCGTGGCATCAATTTTTTCCAGTCCAGCTACGGCAAGCTCGATGCCCCCCACGATCACGCCGAGCATGAGACGCCGCCGGAGGCGCTCGATCTGCGGGTGATCGACAAGGCCACGGGGGCGGCGCATGATTTCACGACCCGCATCGGTGAGCGCCAGGTGATACCGGGCGGCGTGGGCGCATTCAAAATCATGGAATACCAGCCGCATCTGACGTTTGGCGGTCAAGACCTCGGCGCCGGTCTGCAGGTCGAAGTCACCCTGACGGGCCAGTCGCCCGAGACGATCCTGCTGCCGCTGCATTTCCCGAATTTCGACCGGATGCGCGGAGGCGCCCTTTTCTTTACGGTCACCGGACAGAAACGTCAGACCTTCAGTCCAGCCGAGAAGGCGGAGCGGTACTACACCGGTCTGCAGGTGACCAAGGATCCCGGCGTGCCCATCGTCTACGCCGGTTTCATCACCATGCTGGTCGGTTTCGTGATCAGCTTTTTCATGTCCCATCAGATGGTCGCGGTCGAGATCGCCCCGAAGGGATCCGGAAGCCGCATCGCGGTTTCGGGCGTGTCCAACCGCAACCGTCTGGGGATGGATCGCAAGGTGGAGCGCCTGGCCGCGCAGTTACGGCAAAACGCTGTCCGCAACCGCTCTGACGCGGGGTCGTCATCGGCGCCGCTGCACGATTAAAGGAATAAAACAATGAACAGCTCCAGCATCTTATCCATAATCACCTTCGTGTACGGCGCGGCTGTCTTTCTGTACCTGGTGGACTGGGTTTTCAAAAAAAGCATGGCAGGCCGTGTCGCCACGGTGGTCACCATCATCGCTTTCCTGGGAAACACGGCCGGCATCCTGATGCGCTGGGCCGAATCCTATCAGATGGGCTTCGGGCGCGCGCCGCTTTCCAACTTGTATGAATCACTGGTTTTTTTCGCCTGGTGCATCGCGCTGCTCTATATTTTCATCGAATGGAAGTACAAAAACCGCGTGTTCGGCATTCTGTCGACGGCGCTGGCCTGCTGTGCCATGGCCTATGCCTCGCTCAAGCCCGACCAGATCCAGCCCCTGATTCCGGCGCTGAAGAGCAACTGGCTGATCGCGCACGTCTTCACCTGTTTTATCGGTTACGCCTCCTTTGCGATCGCCTTCGGCATCAGCCTGATCTATCTGCTCAGGCGATTCGGTGGCCCGGCCCTGCTGGAGCGGCTGCCGGCGGACAACCTGCTGGACGAACTGACCCATCAGTTGGTGATGTTCGGGTTCATCTTCCTTTCCGCCGGCATCATCACCGGGTCGGTTTGGGCCAACTCGGCCTGGGGGCGCTATTGGGGGTGGGACCCCAAAGAAACCTGGTCGCTGATCACCTGGTTCGTCTACGCTGGGCTGCTGCATGCGCGCTTCATGCGCGGATGGCAGGGCACCCGGATTGCGGTGCTGTCCATTGTCGGTTTCCTGGCCGTCCTGTTTACCTATTTCGGGGTCAACTACCTGCCGGGGCTTCACAGCTACGGGGCCCCCAGCTGATTGTTTTTGACTTGACATTTTGAGGGGCGTCGGGGTAAAGAAGGCCAATTTTATGCAAATAAAAGAAAGGTTAGCGGTGTATTTTGGCCATGCTAGCCGCGCTTCACGACACCGACCGTCCGCACTGTTACACCGAGTGAACCGGATGGTTTTCTTTGTAAGGAGCAAAACATTGCAGCAGCCTGACGCTTCGCGGAAGCCCTCGCCGGCGCATCTCGGTATCGGGGGCAGGACGCGGGCCACCACCAAGGCGGCTGCCTTTTTGATTGGTTTTGGCGAGAGTCTATCAACTTAGAGCAGCCTGGAGAATCCCAGATTTTGACTGCGTTTGTTTGCGGCGTGCTGAAAATGAATCCATTTTTTTCTGATCATTTTCATGCATTGACCTCAACGATTGCGGGAAATTGAAGGGATTTTTTCATTCTGCATCGCAAGCCGGATGGAGTACCAATGAGCACAGCAGATGAAACCACCAAAATGGACCCAGCGGGCGGAAAGGGCGCGCTGCCGGACAAGAACGCGGAAACCTGGGGGCCCGTCATGCTGTTTTTCCTGGTCGGATTTGCCCTGAGCCTCGTCGTCGGATGGGTGCTTTTCCCTAAGCTGCTATATTCGCAGAAGCAACAACCGGTCGATTTCAATCATAAGCTGCACATGGAACTGGACGGCGTCGACGGCTGCGTAAGTTGCCATTATTTCCGCGAAGACGGCAGTTTTTCGGGGGCCCCCAAGCTGGCCCAGTGCATCGACTGCCACGACTCGATTTTGAGTGGTACGGAAAACGAATTCGTCTTCTACGAGGAATACGTTCAAAAAGAGCGCGAGATCCCCTGGCTGGTTTATTCCAAGCAGCCGCAATGCGTCTATTTTTCGCATGTGGCCCATGTCAAAATGGCCAAGATGGACTGCGTGACCTGCCATGGCTACATCGGTGAGTCCGAATCGCTTCCGATTTACGAACAGAACCGCATCTCGCTCTACAGCCGCAACATCTGGGGGCACAACATCGCCGGGATCGCCACGAACACCTGGGACCGGATGAAAATGGACGATTGCGCGCGCTGCCACGTCCGCGAGGGCGTGCGCCAGGCCAGCGTCCAGACCCACAAGGGCGGCTGTTTTGTCTGTCATCACTAACGAATGGAACCCGCCATCAATACGACTCGGCAGCTAGGAGGCAATAGGTAAGTCGATGAAAATAGACAGAAGAAGCTTTTTGGCGCTCAGTATCGGCGGTGCGGCGGGAACGGCCCTATCGCCGCTGCCGTGGAAACTTCAGGACGATGTGGCCATCTGGTCGACCATGTGGCCCTGGACGCCCTGGCCGGCCAACGGCGAAAACACCTTTGTCAATACGGTCAGCACCCTCTGCGCCGACGGCTGCGGCGTCACCGTCCGCAAGGTCGGCGAGCGGGCGGTCAAGATCGAAGGCATGGACGGATACCCGACCAATGCCGGCGGCATCTGCAATCTCTGCGCGGCCGGTCTGCAGAAGCAATACGGCCCCACCCGGGTTTTGACCCCGCTGAAACGGGTCGGAGAGCGTGGCCAGGGGCAGTGGGTGCGGATCAGCTGGGATGCCGCCCTGCGGGAATTGGCCGAACGCCTCGGGGCCATCCGCCAGAGCGGCCAACCCGAAACGGTGGTATGCCTTGCCGGGCGCCGCGAAGGAACGCTGGCCGCTCTTCTGCAACGTTTCATGACGGCCTACGGTTCCCCCAATTTCATGGCGACGCCTACCATGATGGACGCCTACGACCTGACGCTCAAACTGATGAACGGCGTCGATGCCCGCACGGGCTTCGACCTGGAAGCGGCCGACTTCATCCTGAGTTTCGGCTGCGGACTGATTGAAGGCTGGGGCCATACGGTGCGCTCGATTCGGGCCAACAGCATCTGGACCGAACAGAAGGCGGTCGTCACGCAGATCGAGCCGCGCCTGTCGAACACCGCCGCCAAGGCCGACCAGTGGATTCCGATTACGCCGGGCACCGAGGAGATATTGGCCCTGGGACTAGCCCACGTGATCATCAAAGAGTCGCTCTACGACTACGTTTTCGTCGACAAGTACGCCCACGGTTTCGAAACCTTCCGCGATTTCGTGCTGGGCGCCTACAGCCCGGGCAGTGTGGCCAACCAGACGGGTGTCGATCCATCGACGGTCGTCCAGCTGGCCCGCGATTTCGCGCGGGCCAAGCATCCGCTGGCGCTTTGCGGGCGCGGTCGGGGCGCAGTGCCCGGAAGCCAGGGGCAATACGTGGCCGTTCACGCGCTCAACGCCCTGGTCGGCAACCTCAATCGTCCCGGCGGGGTCTGGGCCCTGCCCAAAGGGGACACCATCGACTGGCCTGCGGCGGAAATGGACGCCACCGCCGCCGCCGGCGTGCGGGGCGCGCGTCTGTCACCGATTCTTCCCGCTAACGACACCGAAGCCATCCAGGCCCTTCTGGTCCACGAAGCCAATCCGTACTACACCCTGCCCGGCGGGGACGACACCCGTGCGGCCCTGGACCAGATTCCCTTCATCGTCAGTTTTGCCACCCAGATGAACGAAACCGCCGCCCATGCGGATCTCATTCTGCCCGACCTCAGCCACCTGGAACGCTACGACGACGTGCCGTCGACCTGCGGGTACAATCTTCCGCTGATCGGCTTGGCGCGCCCCGTGGTCGCGCCCCAGGGGGACGTCCGCCACACCGGTGACGTCATACTACAATTGGCCGCGGCACTCGGCGGCAGCGTGGCGGCCTCCATGCCCTGGGAGGATTTCGTGGGTTGCCTGAAAACCACGTTGGGCGATAAATGGGCCGCGCTGGAACGCGACGGGTATTGGTCCGACGAACGCTTCCAACCGGACAGCTGGTTCGATGCCTTTCAGACCGATTCGGGCAAGTTCGAATTCGCCAATGCCGCGCTCGACTATGACAAACTATTTGCCGGCGTAAAGGCGCCGGGTGACGAGGGCCAGTTCAATTATACCCTGATTCCTTATGAATCCGTGCGCATCGCCTCCGGCGGTGTGGCTTCGCCTCCGTTCTTGGTCAAGACGATTTCCGATACGGTCCTCAAAGACCCCCATCTCTTCGTTGAGATCAATGCTGAAGCGGCGTCCCAGGCCGGTTTCAAGGAGGGGGATCTGGTCAACCTCAATACGCCCGTCGGCACCGCTGCGGTTCGGCTGCATCTTTCCAGCCGCATCGGCCCGGGGCTGCTGGCCGTCCCTTATGGGTTGGGACATACGGCCTACGATCGCTTCATTGCCGGCAAGGGGGTGAATGCCAACGACCTTCTGGCAGCGGCCGTGGATCCGGTCTCCGGTCTGGATGCCGCCTGGGGGATTCGCGCTTCCCTGACGAAAGCCTAATTTCAACTTGCACACGAGGTTCCAATGAAACAATCAGGCGACAACGCTAAGGCCAAGCGATATGGGATGGTCATCGATCTGGACAAGTGCACGGGGTGCGGGTCCTGCATGGTGGCCTGCCAGGCCGAAAACAATGTTTCCTTCCGCGAGGACGAGTCCAACAAGACCCTTAGCATCACCTGGATGCGGATTTACCGGCTGACCAACGGCAAGCCATTCCCGAACACCGAAATGTGCTATCTGCCGCGCCCCTGCCAGCACTGCGACGGCCAGCACGAGGGGCACTCCCCCTGTGTCTCCGTCTGCCCGGCGACGGCCACGGACTACGACGGTGAAACCGGCATTGTCAGCCAGATCTACACCCGCTGCTTCGGCTGCCGCTACTGCATGGGGGCCTGCCCCTATCACGCCCGGCACTTCAACTGGTGGGACCCGGTCTGGCCCCAAGGCATGGAGCAATACCTCAACCCGGATATTTCCGTGCGCATGCGCGGCATCGTGGAAAAATGCGGTTTCTGTTTTCAGCGCTATCAGAGGGCTCTGGAAAAGGCGCATATGGAGGGCCGCCGGGAGTTGGAGGAGCACGAGTACCAGACGTCTTGCACCCAGGCCTGCCCGGCGGGGGCCATCACCTTCGGGGATCTGAAAAACCCGCATCACAAGGTGCATCAACTGGCCCGGCCGGATTTTACAAAGCATGGACGCCCGCAAAATCCGAGCGCTTTTCGCCTGCTGGAGGAACTTGGCACCAACACCAAGGTTTACTACCTTTCCAGCAAAAAGTGGGTTCGGGAGATGGGCCATCGGCCGGAACTGCTGAAAGCGCCCGAAGGCCATCATTGATCGGCCGGTTTTTTGATTGCGGGCGAGGGGCCTGACACGGTCTTGGCCCCAACCATGGACTTCAAACCATTAGGAGCACGGGTTTTATGGATTCTGCACTGATACCCAAAGGCGTAAAGCGCTGCTCGTTTTTTCAATTCCTGGGCGGCCTCGGTGCCGTTGGTCTGGTCCTGGCATGGGGCGTCTATGCGATGCTGCTGTGCTGGATCAAGGGGTTGAACCAGACCAATATGAATGATTACTACGGTTTCGCCCTGTGGATCTGGGCCGACCTGGCCGTGATCGCGCTGGGCGGTGGTGCGTTCTTCTCCGGATTGCTAAAATATGTCTTCGGCAAGGACGAACTGAAGCATATCATCAATTTTGCCGTTCTGATCGGGTTCATCTGCTACACTTCGGCGCTGCTGATTCTGGCCATCGACGTCGGCCAGCCCCTGCGCTCGTGGTATATCTTCTGGCACGCCAACGTGCACTCCATGCTGACCGAGGTGGCCTTCTGCCTGTCCTGCTACCTGGGCGTGCTGACGCTCGAATACATTCCCTTGATCCTGGAAAACCGGCAGATCGACAAAGTGCCTTTCTTCCACAACCTGAGCCACAACATGCACACCTACATGGCGGTCTTCGCCGCCACGGGGGCCTTTCTGAGCTTCTTTCACCAGGGATCTCTGGGCGGTGTGGCCGGCGTCATGTTCGGTCGGCCGTTTGCCTTCCGCGAGCATCTCTTTATCTGGCCCTGGACCTTCTTTCTGTTCACCTGGTCGGCGGCCGCTTACGGGCCCTGCTTCACGATCTGGCTGGTCCGGATCACGGAAAAGATCACGGGGAAGAAACTGGTGCGGGAATCGGCGATGCAACTGCTGGCCAAGATAGCCGGATGGATGATATTCACCTATATTATCGCCAAAATCATCGACACGCTCTACTGGGCCAACGTCACCGTCCCCGGCCTCGGGTTTACGCTCAAGGATTTTTACACCAACAACCCGTTTTACGGTCATTGGATTCTCGCGGCCGAACTCCTGCTGTGCGGTGTGCTGCCGGCCTTGATGTTGGTCAGCCCGAAAATTCGCCAGAATCCCGTCGGTCTTTTCATCGCCGTCACCCTCGGTGTCGTCGGCGTCAGCCTGAACCGCTGGGTCATGGTGCTCCAGGTCATGGCGGTCCCGGTCATGCAGTTCGACCAGTGGGTGATGTACATCCCCAGCTGGCAAGAGGTGGCCACCACCATCCTGCCGGTGGCCTACGGTGTCATCCTGGTCATGATTTCCTACCGATACCTGCCGGTGTTCCCGGATGAGGCTGAACTGAATCCAATCGAACCGGAGAAGTCACCGGTTGTGGAAGCGGCCGCTGAAACCGATGACGACAAGGCGGGTGCCGAAGAACCGGAAATGGCCCCGGCGAAAGCCTGAAACGCCGATTTTTAAGGAGGCAAGCGTATGTTCCCCTTTAATTTCGAATGGATCTGGGATATGTCCCATATTATTTTCATGGGCGGTCTCTGGTATGCGCTGGGTATCATTGGCGCCGGCATGACCTTTATTATCCTCAAGTCGATCATCGATACGGCCCAGGGCAAGGGCGGCCATCACCACTAGATGCATCCCTTGA
>CAYMAR010000132.1:0-9409 GCA_964388465.1 uncultured Desulfobacteraceae bacterium | reverse complement strand
ACAAGGAAGATCCCTATGAATTCGGTGCGCGCCTGAGCCTGAGCTTCTAAGCGCAACCGAAAAAGCAGAACCCACAGCCTGACGTATCCCGGCGGGATTCGAATCCTGCCGGGGCGACCTGAAAGCCGGTTTGCGGAAATAAACCCTTCCGCTGCAGCCCGGGCGAGACTCTCGCCCGGGCTTTTTTCGTTCGACGCCAGGCGCGCGGTCGGTCAAGGCGGAGAAGGTGCCCGGGAGGTGGTAGAGGGGGGTCAGGCCCCGAGGCGTTTCGTGAGGATGGCGTTGACCTTGCGCGGGTTGGCCTTGCCGCGGGTGGCCTTCATGACCTGGCCCACGAAAAAGCCCATGAGCTTGGTCTTGCCGTTGCGGAAAGCCGCCACTTCGTCCGGGGCCTCGGCCAGGACGCGGTCGATGACCGCCTCCAAAGCGCTGCTGTCGGACATCTGCCGTAGACCCTGGGCCGCGACGATGGCGTCGGGATCCTGCCCGGTGGCGGCCATTCGTTCGAAAACGGATTTGGCGATTTTGCCGCTGATCGTGCCCGCCTCGATCAACTGCAGCAAACGGCCGAGCCGGGCCGGGGTGACGGGGGCGTCCGCGATGGCCTGCCCGGCGGCATTCAAATGGGCGGCCAGATCGCCGAGAATCCAGTTGGCCAGCGGTTTGGGTTGGGGAAAAACCGCGAGGCCGGCCTCGAAGTAATCGCCGGTTTCGCGGTTGGCCGCCAGACGGCCGGCATCCGCGGCGGAAAGCCCCAGTTCCTCGACGTAGCGGGTCTGGCGCGCGTCGGGCAGCTCGGGCAGTTCGGCGCGGATGGCCTCGATCCATGCCGTGTCGATGACCACCGGCAGGAGGTCGGGGTCGGGAAAGTAGCGGTAGTCGTGGGCCTCTTCCTTGCCGCGCATGGAAACCGTGCGGTTTTTCTCCGGATCCCAGAGGCGGGTTTCCTGCACCACGGCCTCGCCGTCAAGCAGGCGCTCGCGCTGGCGCTCGATCTCGAATTGCAGGGCGCGCTCCACGTTGCGAAACGAGTTGAGGTTCTTGATTTCGGCGCGGGTGCCGAACGCCGCAGTGCCCGGGGGACGCAGGCTCACGTTGGCGTCGCAGCGGAAACTGCCCTCTTCGAGGTTGCCGTCGCAGATCTCCAGGTAGCGCACCACGGCGCGCAGTTTGCGCAGGTAGGCCCCGGCCTGTTCCGGCGAGCGCAGGTCGGGCTCGCTGACGATTTCAATCAGGGGCACGCCGGTGCGGTTGAGATCGACCCGGCTCACGGGTCGATCCGGGTCGTGCACGAGTTTGCCGGCGTCCTCCTCCATGTGGATGCGGGTGATGCCGATGGTGGCGGTGCCCGCCGCCGCAGTTTGGATCGCAATCCGGCCGTTCTCGGCAATCGGGCGTTCGTACTGCGATATCTGGTAGCCCTTGGGCAGATCCGGATAGAAATAGTTCTTGCGCGCGAAACGGCTTTCACGGTTGATGCGGCACCCGGTGGCCAGGGCCATACGGATGCTGAAAGCCAGCACGTCGCGGTTGAGCACCGGCAGCACGCCGGGCAGCCCCAGACACACCGGACAGACATGGGTGTTGGGGGGGGCCCCGAAGGCCGTGGAGCAGCCGCAGAAAATTTTGGTTTGGGTTTTAAGCTGGGCATGGACCTCCAGCCCGATAACCGGTTCGAATTCCATCGAAAGCCTCGCTAGCGGCGCGGTGGGCGAATCGTCAGACCCCGGCGCAGGCCGGCGGCATGACGGCGTCCAGTTTGAAAATCGGTATTTTCCACCAACTGCCGGGAGCAGTCAAGGCGTTTCCCTTCGATGGGCTGCGGTCCGATGGGGGTCCTGACGGGCCGACGGTGATGTTTAGCTTGCAAAAACACGTCATTTTAGATATCGCTAGAAGGTCGGAGATGTGAGCAGGAACCAAGCCCCCCATCTCCGTTTTTTTTGTTGCGGGCGCCGGCCATGGGCGCAAAACGGCTTCTTTGAGCATCGACGATCGGCCCTGCGGCCGCGGCTCCAAGATTCGGCGGATTCCGGGATGGGACAGAACGGCACTTTCAACATTCTGATGTATTCCCACGACACCTATGGTCTGGGGCATATCCGTCGCACCATGGCGATTGCCTCCCACCTGTGCTGCGACGGGGTCAACATCCTGATTCTGACCGGATCGCCCATCGCCGGACGGTTCAAGTTCCCGGAGCGCATCGATTTCGTGCGCATTCCCGGCATGATCAAAAAGACCAACGAGGAATACCGGCCCCTTTCGATCAAAATCAATCCACGCCACGCCTTGGATATCCGCAAGAACATCATCACGGCCACGGCCAAGGCGTTCCAGCCGCACCTGTTCATCGTCGACAAGGAACCCCTGGGGCTCAAAAAAGAGGTTTTGCCCACCCTGCGATGGATTCGCCGCTGCCTGCCCCATTCGCACACCATCCTGGGCCTGCGCGACATCATGGACGATGCCGACACCGTGCGCCGGGACTGGGCCAAGAAGAAAGTCTATCGCAACCTGGACGAGCTCTACAGCGAAATCTGGATCTACGGCAATCAGGATTTCTACGACCCTGTCGAGGAATACGCGATCCCCGAGCCGGTCAGACAGAAGATGCTGTTCACCGGCTATATCCCGCGGGCCACGCCCAACCGCAAGGCCGCCCAGCGCATTCGCGAAGATCTGGGCATCGATCCGGACGAAAAGCTCGTGGTGCTGACCACCGGCGGCGGGGGGGACGGATACAGCCTGATGGACATCTATCTGAGCATGCTGGAGCAGGGGGCGGTATCGGCCCCGATTCGCAGCGTCCTGGTCACCGGACCCTTCATGCCGCGCGAGGAGCGCAAGATCGTCTTCAGGCGGGCCCGCCGGCAGAGGGCGGCTTCTTTCCTGTTCTTCCGGCAGATGGAGAAATTGATGGCCGCCGCCGATCTGGTGGTCAGCATGGGGGGCTACAACACGCTGAGCGAAGTCTTGAGCCAGGGCACGCCCAGCCTGGTCATCCCGCGGGAAAAACCCCGGCTGGAACAGCTCATCCGGGCCCGGACCTTCCACGCCCAGGGGCTGGTCGACTACATCCCCCGGGCCCAATGCACGCCTGTCGATCTGGGCCGCCGGATCGAAACGATCCTCGATCAGCCCCAGGTCTACCGCGAGGCCCTGGCCCGGTTCCGTTTCACGGGCATCGACACCATGCGCAGCCGCATCGACCGTTTCCGGAGTGAACGCAATGTCGTTGCCTGCTGAGTCAGGCACGCTCGGCATGATCCTGAAGGGCTACCCGCGGATATCCGAAACGTTCATCTCCAACGAAATCCTGTTGCTCGAGCAGCTGGGCTTCCGCATCCGGATCCTTTCGATGCGAAGCCCCCGGGAGCCGTTCACCCATGCCAGTGTCCGGCGCATCCGGGCGCGGGTGGATTATCTTCCGGAGACCATCATCAGCAAGCGGCTGCCCGCGCTCGCGGGCCATAACCTTCTCCTGGCCGCCCGATCGCCGAAGCGCTATGCGGCGGCCCTCAAAACGGCCTGGCGCCGCTGGCGCCGCACGCGCAAATCGGCGACGATCAAACACCTTCTCCAGGCGGGCTACCTGTGCCATAAACTGCTGCGGGGCAGCGACTGCGTTCACCTCCACGCGCATTTTGCCCATTCGCCCGCCTCGGTCGCGTTTTTTAGCCACCTGCTGAGCGGGTTGCCCTTCAGTTTCACGGCCCACGCCAAAGATATCTACACGTCCGATCCACGCCAGCTGGCCGAAAAGGCCGCGGCCGCCCGATTCATTGCCACCTGCACGGCATACAACCGCCGTTACCTGGAAAAGATTGTCGACGGCCGTCGGACGCCGATCATTTTGGCCTACCACGGAATCGATCGGCAGCTTTTCAAGACCGATGGCCACCGGACCGCACCCCGGCCGCCTTACGAAATCCTGACCGTCGCACGGTTAACCCCCAAAAAAGGGCTCGCGACCGTTTACCAGGCCCTCCGTAGACTCAAGGACCAGGGGCTGGCTTTCCGGCATACCCTGATCGGCGACGGGGAACAGAAGCCGGAAATCGAGGCCCTGCGGCGCCGCCTGGGCCTCGAGGCCGAAACACGGCTGCTGGGAACGCGCCCGCACGAAGATGTCCGCCGTTGTTTTCGCGGGGCCGACCTGTTCGTGCTGGGGTGTGAGCAGGCGGCCAACGGCGACCGGGACGGGATTCCCAATGTCATTCTGGAAAGCATGGCCATGGGGGTGCCGGTGGTGGCCACGGCGTTCTCCGCCATTCCGGAGGCGATCGAGTCGGACCACAACGGTCTTCTGGTCGAATGCGCCCGTCCGGCGGCCATGGCGGCGGCCATGCGGCGCGGGCTCGAGGACCCGGACCTGCGCCGCGGCCTCATCGCCAACGGACTGGAAACCGTTCGGACCCGTTTTGACAACCAACGGCTGGTCGGCACCCTGGCCGCCGGCTACCGGCAGCATGCCGGGTTTTGATCGCGGGGCAGGGGGCGGGATGACGGTCGACGGCCATCGGGGCACCCGTTTTTTTCTCATGCGGCATGCCATGACCGTCTGGAACCGCGAGGGACGGATTCAGGGTCAAATGGACACCCCTCTGGCCCCTGAAGGTGAACGCCAGATCGAAGCCTGGCGCGACGTGTTGAAGTCGTTGGGACTGGACAGCATTTGCAGCAGCGATCTGGGGCGGGCCCGGGCCACGGCGCGCGGGCTCAACCAGACCCTCGCGCTGCCGCTGCTCACCGAGCCGCGTCTGCGGGAGCAGGACTGGGGCCGCTGGACCGGCCGGGTTCACCGGCGCCTCAAAACCGAGGATGCCGAACGCTATCGACGCGAGACCGCGCGGGGCTGGCATTTTCAGCCTCCCGCGGGCGAAAGCCACCTTCAGGTTCTGGAACGCGCCCTCGGCGCGCTGGCCGACCTGGCGCGCCGGCTGGAGGCCCGCCGGATACTGGTGGTGACCCACGAGGGGGTGCTCAAGTGTCTGATCTACCATCTGGCGATCCGCGATGGCTGCGGCCAGCCCCCGGAGGCCATGGCCGCCTATCACATCCAGCGGCTGGACTACCGGGATGAACGATTGATGCTGCGGCGCATGAACGCCATTGATCTCAGCCGGTGATCGCACGGCACCGGATCCAGGGAGGCTTGCGACTTTCGTGAGGATTTTGATTTATTGCCAGCATGTATGGGGTGTGGGCCACCTGTTTCGGATCCGCGAGATCTGCCGTGAACTCGCGCGCCACGATCTGGTCCTCGTGACCGGCGGCCCCAAGGTGGAAGTGCCCCTGCCGAACCATGTGCGGCAATTCCGCCTGCCGACGCTTCAGGCCGATACCAGCGGAAAACTGTATTCCGATGACGGCCGCCCGGCCAAGCAGATATGGCCGGAGCGCATCGATCGGCTCACCAACCTCTTCCGGAGGGAGGCCCCCGATACCTTTCTGATCGAGCTCTACCCCCTGGGACGCACCGCGTTCCGGCGTGAGCTGGACCCCATCCTGACGGCACGGCACGAAGGGCGGCTGCCGCCCTGCCGGGTTTACTGCAGCGTACGCGACATCCTGGTGGAAAAAAGCGATCCCCAAGCCTACACGCGGCGTGTGCGGGCATCCCTCAACCGTTGGTTCGACGCCCTTCTGGTGCATGCGGACCCGGCGATGATTCGCTTGGAAGAGACGTTTCCAAACATGGCCGGAATCAATATCCCGGTGGTCTATACCGGGTACGTGGCCCCGCCGCCCACCCCGCCGACGGACCGGGCGGCCTTCCGGCGGCACGCGGGATTAACCACCGGTGACAAACTGGTCGTCGCAAGCGCCGGCGGGGGGAAATCAGGCTATCCGCTGCTGAAAACGGTGTTGGCCGCTCACGCGCTGCTGGCCGACCGGCCGCGCACCAAGATCGTCGTGTTCACAGGCCCCTTCCTCGATGCCCGGCGTTTAGATGCGCTCAAGACGGCGGCCGGCCCGGAAGTCATGGTCAGACGGTTTGCGGGCGATTTCAGAAGCTGGTTGGCGGCGGCGGACCTCTCCATCAGCATGGCGGGCTACAACACCTGCATGAATCTCCTGACGGCCCGGTTGCCGGCCCTTGTATGGCCTTTCAACGGCGATCGGGAGCAACCCTTGCGGGCGGCCAGGCTGGCGGAGAGGGGGTGGGTGTCCGTGTTAAAGGCCGCCGACCTGGATCCCGCGCGTCTGGCGGCCCGCATGCAGACCGCCCTTGCCGCGCCCCCGCGCCCCCGCGCCCCCGTCGATCTCGGCGGGGCGGTGCGCACGGCCCGCTACATCGAGGCGCATTCGCGGTCGCGACTGGCGGGCTGTGGAGGGGGGATATGAAAGTACTCGTCTACTGCCAGCACGTGCTGGGTGTGGGGCATTTTTTCAGGACCCTCGAAATTTGCCGGGCGCTGGCCGGGCACGATATCGTCCTGGTTTCGGGCGGTCCCCGGACCCCGGCCGCCCTCCCGTCGCATGTCCGCCGGCGTCAGCTTCCGGAGCTGATCATGGACGCGCGCTTTCAATCCTTACGCTCGCCATCCGGGGCGTCGCTCGAGCGCGTGCGCACGGCGCGCCGTCGGCGTCTGTACCGCATCGTGGCCGAAGAGGCCCCCGATATCTTCCTGGTGGAACTGTATCCCATTGGGCGCCGGGCCTTTCGTTTCGAGCTCGATCCGCTGCTGGCGGCCATGGCCGCGGGCGAACTGCCGGCCTGCAAGGTGGTCTGCAGCGTACGCGATATTCTCGTGGAGAAAAAAAAGGCGGCGGCGTACGATTCCCGGGCGGTGAGGGTTCTCAACCAGCGCTTCGACGCCCTGCTGGTGCACGCCGATCCCCGGGTGGTGCGCCTGGAAGAGACATTCGGACCGTTGGCGGATATCAAAATTCCGGTGGTCTATACGGGCTATGTGGCCACCCGTGAGGCGCCGATGGTCGATGTGGCCGCCTGGCGGCAATCGCGCGGCGTCGGCCCCGGCGAACGTTTGGTGCTGGCCAGCGCGGGGAGCGGCGCGGTGGGGTTCGACCTGCTGCACGCGGTGACCCGGGCCATGCAGCGGCTCCAAGCCGATGAACGCGTGATCCTGCAGGCCTTTACCGGCCCATTCATGCCACCCGATCAGGCGACCGTTCTGGCCAAGCGGGCCGGGCCGGATCTGCGCCTGGCGCGCTTTAGCGGCGAATTCGGCGCCTGGCTCCAGGCGGCCGATGCCTCGGTGAGCATGGCCGGCTACAACACCTGCATGAACATCCTGGCCACGGGGGCCAAAGCCCTGGTCTATCCCTTCGGTCACAACCGCGAGCAGGGTATGCGGGCCCGGCGGCTGGCGGCCCGGGGGATTTTGGGTGTCCTGGACACACCCGACCTGGCACCGGATCGCCTGGCCGCACGCCTGCGCGCGGTTTTCGAATGGCAGCCGGCGCCGGCGGACATCGCGCTTGACGGCGCCGCCCGAACCGCCGCCTGGTTGGAAAACCTGGTGCGCCCGGGAGGCGAGGCCTGATGGCAGGCGCGGTGGCGGCCATCTGGCGCAAGCCGG
This sequence comes from uncultured Desulfobacteraceae bacterium, assembly GCA_964388465.1. Classification (GTDB taxonomy): domain Bacteria; phylum Desulfobacterota; class Desulfobacteria; order Desulfobacterales; family UBA5852; genus JABZFP01. Next base: position 1,859 of record CAYMAR010000132.1, on the reverse strand, counting down.
CGATCGACGGGCCCAAACGGCTGGAAGCCTGTATCCGGGACGCGGCCAACGCCCGTTCAGCGGCCACCCGCATTTTTTTCCGGGCGGACGACGTGGCCGTGCCCGGTGCGCGCTTTCGCGACATGATCCAGCTTTTCAGCCGCCACGCCGTGCCCCTCAATCTGGCCGTGGTGCCGGCCTGGCTCACCGCGCCGCGCTGGCGGGCGCTGACGGGCATCGTTGGGACGGCCCCTCATCTGTGGTGCTGGCACCAGCATGGCTGGCGGCATGCCAACCACGAGCCGCGGGGCAAGAAACAAGAGTTCGGCCCGGCCCGGCCGCCGGAGGCCCTCCAGCGCGACCTGGAGCGCGGGCGCGAGCGGCTGGAACGTCTCATGGGCGCATGTTTCTTCCCCGTGTTCACCCCGCCCTGGAACCGCTGCACCGCCGAGGTGCTGGACCATCTGCGCCGGTCCGGATACGCAGCGGTTTCCCGCAGTGCGGGGAGCCCGCCGGTGGCCCCCCGGGGTTTAAAGGATTTGGCCGTCGACATCGATCTGCACACCCGCAAGGAGGCCACCGCCGGCGACGGCTGGCAGGCTCTGGCGAAGGATTTGACGCGCGGTCTGGCACGCCCGGTCTGCGGCATCATGCTCCACCACCAGCGGATGAACGCGACGGCGCTGGCGGGTCTCGATCATCTCCTGAACCTGATGCGCGCTCGGCCGCGTTTCGAATTCCACAGCTTTAGAGGGTTGGTGGCGCCGTGAATCAAGCCGTTGTGATCACATCGATATTCCCCCCGGGTGAGGCGGTCAAGCGCTTTGCGGCCTTGCCGGACTGGCAGCTCGTGGTGGTGGCGGACCGCAAGACCCCGACGGACTGGCAGCAGGCCGGTGCGCGTTTCATCACCGTCGACGCGCAGCGCAAGTTGCCCTTCAAGATCATCGGTGTACTGCCCTGGAATCACTACGCCCGCAAAATGATCGGCTACCTCTGGGCGGCGCGCGAGGGGGCGACCCTGATCGCGGAGAGCGACGACGACAACCGGCCGAAAAAAGGGTGGGGCTTCCCGGCCTTTGAGGGCGAATTTGAGCAGGTCACAGCCGCCGGGGGGTTCGTCAACATCTACACCCTGTTCAGCGATCAGGCCATCTGGCCGCGGGGACTGCCGCTGGCGCGCATTCGTGACCGGGCGGCGCCGCGGGCCGGCGATGCGTTCGAAACCCGCCCCGCGCGGATCGGCGTATGGCAGGCCCTCGCCGATGACGATCCGGATGTGGACGCCATCTACCGGCTCACGTCGAACGCGCCCTGCCGTTTCGAACGGCGCGAACCGGTGGTGCTGGCGGCGGGCAGCCTGTCGCCCTTCAACTCCCAGAATACCGCTTTCCGCAAAGAACTTTTGCCCCTCATGTACCTGCCGGCGTATGTGAATTTCCGCGTCACGGATATTCTGCGCAGCTATGTCGCCCAGCCCATCATGTGGGCGGCCGGCTACCGTCTGGGCTTCACGGCGGCCACGGTCGATCAGGTACGCAACGCGCATGACTTCATGGAGGACTTCCGTTCCGAGCTCCCCCTGTTCCTGCACGCCGAGGCCATGACCGCCGTGATCGGCGAGGCGGTGCGGGGCGGGGACGCCATTGCGGACAATCTGCACCGGGTCTACGCCCGGCTGTCCGAACGGGAATTCGTGGGGCCCGACGAAATGAAGCTGGTCGATGCCTGGTTGGAGGATGTGACGGCGCTGGCCGGATAAGTCATGAAAAAGTTTATCTACCTCATCCAGTCCGCCGCCGGGATGCCCTACCCTGAATTGGAGGGGCCGTCCGGCGACATCATCCTGCTGACCTGGCGGCAACCGGCCGATCGCGATG
>CAYMAR010000131.1:0-9442 GCA_964388465.1 uncultured Desulfobacteraceae bacterium | reverse complement strand
GGAGCTGCCTCGGTCTATTGTCGGGAGTTTGAATATCCCATAGCAGCAAGCGAGGATTCTCCTTTCCGTAGTCACGCCCCTGCAGGGAAGCTGGAATCGTTCATTTTATGCGCTCGCAACGTTAATTTGTTTGTCGATAGCCCACATGAATACGCTTAACTCCCGAGCGATTGCGGTGATAACTGTTTGTCGTGATTTACCCCTGGCTATGAGCCGTCGATACCGAGCACATAATCGTGTCTGTGCTTTCCAAGATATATCGCCGACGCTCTTGGGCAAACCTTGCTGACGTTTAAGAAGTATGGTTGATACCCTGGCCGGCATCTTATACGTCCATGCCGCCTCAATCAAAACCCGTCGCACATGACTGTTACCGGTTTTGGTAATCGGACCACGCCGCACGGTGGTACCGCTGGAGTGCTCAGAGGGGATAAGGCCCAAATAAGCCATTAAGTGTTTGGGTGTTGGAAAGCGGTTCATATCTCCAATCTCGGCAACAACCGTGGCAGCCACGATAAATGATACACCTCGCAGGGCTTGGTAGGCTTTGACAAATGGCGAGCGCTCCCACGTCTCCACCTGTGCTTGCATTTGCTGTGTGATCCGTTTGATTCTCTCACTGCATTCATTCGTTGTATCGATATATTCTTGAAGCGTAATCTGCTGTGCACGGTGGGAAAACTTGATCATCGCCAGCCAGTTATAAAACCCTTTGGTCCAATGCTTCTTTCCCGAATATTGATGTCCATGCCGCAGTAGAAAAGCTAACAGACGCTGCCGCGCTTTGCGTTCCAAGCGTCTCATATCGTCTCTGCAGCGAATAAGATCTCTGATCGCTTCATCGTCAACGCTCGGCACGTAAACGCTGGTCAGTTCACCCGCACGGAATAATCGCACCAAGTTTATGGCATCACGTCGGTCTGTTTTGATTCGATCGCCACTTCGCTTGGGGATCATTGAGGGCGCCACCACAGAGCAGTGAATGTCTTTTGAACTGAGGTGACGATATATCTGATAGCCACAAGGTCCTGCCTCATATACGAATCGAAGCTCGACACCAGGACTTTGTAGCTTCGCAATTAACTTGTCTAATGCATCGAGGGTGCTGTTGATTTTACCGTAGGATCGTACCTTGCCGTTAGATCGACCGGTTGCCACCGCAGCTCCGATGGTCTTTTTGTGGACATCCAAGCCAACATATAATATTTTCTTTCGCATGGTCCGCCTCCTTGGTAGTGGCCCTGGGCCGTTTTGACCAAATCTGGTCGCACAGCTTAACCCACGTCGCAAGGGGCAGACCTCTCAACTTTCAAACATTATGTCTATTAAAACATACGTGGTTCTATTCAGCGGTTCGATCGATACGACAAACAAATCAAAACTACATCCTATATCACATCGTCTATATCAATGCCTTTTGACGGCCTGCATTGAAGACGGCGTCACCCGGAAGGCCCCGCCAACGAAACACCTCAGGGGCGTGAACTATCCAGGCAATACCGGACGGTCAGCGCGCCACGACGCGGTTGCGGCCCGTGCCTTTGGCTTCGTAAAGGGCCCGATCGGCGCGGCGCACCAGATCGCGGAGGTTTTCGTCTTTCGACCGTAGCGCGGTGAGTCCGATGCTGACGGTGTAGTGAATGGTGTTGCCCTCAGCGATCAGCTGCAAGGCATCGATTTTCTCGCGCAGGCGGTTGGCGACCTTGACGGCATCTTCGATACCGGTCTCCGGCAGCAGCGCTGAGAATTCCTCCCCGCCGGTGCGGCCGAAGAGGTCGGTCTCGCGGAAGATCATGTTGGCGGTGTTCACGAAGGATTTCAACGCGGCGTCGCCGGCCGGGTGGCCAAAGGTGTCATTGATCCGCTTGAAGTGGTCCAGATCCATCAGCAGCAGCACAAAGCCATGACTGTAGCGGCGGTGACGCTGGAACTCAGACTTGGCCTTGTCGTAGAAACGCCGCCGGTTGAACGCCCCCGTCAGCGGGTCGGTGGTGGCCAACAGCCGCAACTTGGCTTCCATGTTGCGGCGCTCGGTGATATCGGTGCCGACGCTCAGGATCTCCACGATCCGCCCCTCACCGTCCTTGATGGGGCGGTTGTTCCAGTAGACCCAGACCCGACTGCCGTCCTTCTTCATGTTCTCGTTCTCGTTGGCGCGAAACTTATCCGGATCGCGCTGGATCGCCCGCATGAGTTCCGAGAGGCTGCGCTGGGTCGTGCTTTCCGTCTCGGGAACGATGGTCCCCACCACGCTGCGGCCGTATATTTCTTCCGGACGATATCCGAAAAAGAAAAGACCGTAGGGGTTCATAAAGATCACCCGACCCCGGAAGTCCCAGCGCAGAATGATGCTGTTAACGCTGTCCACCAGGTCGCGATAGTTCTTCTCGCTGGCGCGCAGCGCCTGCTCGATTTCGCGACGCTCGCCGATCTCCCGGTTGAGCGCGCGGTTGGTTTCGACAAGCTCGGAGGTACGCTCCCGCACCCGCGTCTCCAACTCGCTGCGGGCATCTTTGAGCGCCTGCTCCACCCGGGCCTTTTCGTGAATCAGATCGTCGATTTCGGACTTGATCAACCGAATGGCGTCGTAAACCGGAAGCAGAGATGGATCGACCGGGTCGGAGAGGTCTTCGGCCAGGCCGCTGATCTCCCAATCGATGCTGCCGATATAGGCCAATAGCCGTTCGACGGGGTCCTGCTGCGTGTCTAAGGAAATCGGCGTTGCGGCGGACTTTCCTGGCGGGGGCGCGGCCGCCGCAAGGCGCCTCTCGTTGGCGTCGATAAAGTCGAGGGCATCCTCCAGCGAACGGGCAACGTAAACCTTGAAGGGCAGCAGGAATTTGGACAGATTGACGGCCGCCGCCATGAGGGGGCTCAGTCCGTAAGGGATAAACCCCCTGAGGGGCGAGTGCCGGTGCCAGGCGGCAATGTTATCGAGATAATGCCGGCGGGCCCGCCGCTCATAGCCGGTGAGCCCGCCCATGTTGGCGACGATGTATTTGGGCGGCCCCAGAGGACGCATGGAAGCCACGACTTCATCCCTGAGGGCGATGAGTCCCGGCAGGTGGATATCACGCATATAACCCGATGACACCGAGTGGATAATGCGGCCGTCGACGATCTCGAAGGCGATCTTGAAATCCGGCTTCTCCATGACCCATTCGTCGCGCCGCACCACGGGAACATGAACCCCGCTGCGGGTCCGCACGATTTCCGGACCGACGTCCGCATCCGCAGCCGGCGGCGCGGCGCGGCCGCCCGCCGCGGCCAGCAGCTCCTGCGCCAGACGGATGGCATGGCCATAGTCCTTGGCGATCCGTACCTGAAAATTAACAAAATTGAGTCGACGGCCAAGCTTCACGCTGACCCGCATCAAAGGCGTGAGCCCGAAGAGAATCAGCCCCTGGAGATTGGGCCGCGCGGTCATTTCACGAATGAAGAACCGACGGCTTTCAAGGGTGGCGCCCTTCAATTCGGTGTAGTCGAGAACATGCACATAGGGGCGATTGGGCAGGTGCGTGCGGATCAGACGCGCGGTGAACTCAAAGGCACGTCGCGCCCCTTCGAGGGTTGCGGAACCATGGTTGTGCGTTAGCAGGATATGATCGCCGATGATATCGGCGGAAATCTTGAAATTGTCCTCAAAAGCCACGTCCGTCCACTCCGGCATGCGGCGGACGGTAAAACCGGATATCGGGCAGATCCATTTGTAGGTTGAATCCGACATGGACTTGCAAATGGCTTCGTGTTGTCATTGGCCGCTTAAACCGATCCGGGGATGACCGGTGGTTCCAAGCAATATGATTTCAGATAGACCACAAAACGCCCACCAAGTAAACAGCATGGCGAGCGGCCATTCCGCCGAACCCGCTAAAATTTTTGATAATCGAAGATGCCGGGCGTCAATTGCCCGAGGGGCCTTTGACCGATTTGACGGCCTTGGCGGGTTGCGGTGCCAATCCCTGCAGCCAGCGAACGGCATTGACCGCGTCGGCCCGATCGAAATATTCCATCGTGATCCCGCTGAACAGACCGAAAAGCCCGATGCAGGTCCGCTCCCAGGATTTGCGCCCCACGATGGCGATGCGGTCAATCTGATCGGCGTGCAGCTTGACGAACTGAAGACTTTCGAAAAGAGACTCCGGACTTCGCCCGTAAATGTCGGTTTCAATGGCCAGCAGCAGCCGAACATACCCCCCTGCTTCGGCGATGCTGCGCCCGAGCATGGCGCTCAGCTGGCGGGTCTGGCGGTCGACCATGCGGTCGAAGAAGCGTATCGACACGATCGGCCCGACCCGTTTGAGAGAAATGGATTTCAACGCGGATACTTTCTCTGTTGTAATCGAAAGAAAAGAAGCCATCCGGCTTCATCCTCAACTTCGGACTGAAATGGACTTTCGCAAGCATTAACATTTTTAATGGGGCACAGTAAAAAAATATTAGGCTGTTGAAAAACACTTAATGCTTCGCCGCCGTCATTTCGACTTCCAGCCGTTTTTTTTGACGTTGGCTTTTGTGCTGCGGCCGCCTCCGGCGATGCGGAACGATCGCGTCGCATGATGGCCGAAGCGCCAATATTTTGACCTTGCACACCCGAGGTCCGCACCATGTTGTGGCCATCTCCCCCCATGCGCCGTTGGGGAATCATCACGAAAACCTTTTTGAAATCATGACTGTAAGAATTATGCGGCCGGCCCACCCATTGCCGAATTAAAGTTGGCACCCCAATTGCATGATTAAATGAGCGCGATTCAGTATTTTAATCGGCACCGCATGAATCACGAACCAATCACACACGAAGAGGTGAAATATGATTTCCTCGCCCTGCCGCACATGTGAAAACAAGCATATGCCCAAGGATGAATGTGTCGATAATTGCAGCAAACTGAATGAACTGCGCCGCATTCAATTCTGCCGCCGCGACATCAACATCTGCCATGCCATCGACTACGACGATGACAATCGCTTTTTGATCGGATACGCGGAATACAAGCGCGTCGCATAGTATGGCTTGACAGCGCGCGGTTCAGGCTATCTTCGGCTTTGGCGCCGCAGTGAATGCGGGATCCAAACCCATGCCGGACCGTCATCCGTATTTGTATAACACCTGCTGATGATCGCAGCGTCGATGTGAATTGCAGTCTCCTCCCTCCAGGCGATCGGGTCGGCCTAAAAAGGCCGGCCCGATCGTGCTTATGTAGCCGTCGATCGGCGGCGGCTCAGTCTGACCGCGATGATTTGTGGATGTCAATAATCCGGGCGTGCTCACCGTAGTCCATCGTTTCGTAATGGGTGATCTTTTGCAGTTTGGTGGTGATATCGGCCATCCGGTCCACCTGTTCACTGACCTGGCGGGCCATGCGGAACATCTTGTGCTCGGGCGGCGTCTCGTTCATCATGATTTCGGCGTAACCGGAAATGACCTGCAGGGGCTGGTTCATTTCGTGGCAGACGCCCCCGGCGGTTTCCAGCACCCCCTGGAACTTCTCCCGCTGGGCGCGCTCTCGGGCGGCTCGGTTTTTCTGGGTCAGATCGAGCATGACCCCCACACTACCCGCCGCCTGCCCCTCGCCCGATGAGAGCATGTTGATCGTAAAGAGAAATTCGCGGCGGATCTTATCCGCGCAGGGAATTTCCGCTTCGAACGAATGCAGGCCGTGATGCCGGTCGGTTCCCTGGGCTTTGCCCTCCAGGCGATCAACGAGTTCTTCCGGAACCGGGCCCAGGAGATCCCGCGGACTTCGTCCGAGAATTTGATCGCGCGTGAGACCCGCGACATCGCGCGCAAACGCTTGGTTGCAGCCCTGAAAAACACCGCTGCCGTCACGGAAATAAATCGGATTGGGGATCGCGTTGATAATCGTGTCCATCAACTGCAGGTAGGCACGCAGTCTGTCTTCGGTTTGGCGCCGGGCCTCGACCTCGTGGCGGCGCTCCTTTTCCAGCTTTTCGTACTCGGTGCGCTTTCCCTGGGCGGTGCGGCTTATTCGCGCCAGACGTCTTCGCAGATGGTGGCGTTCGTAAAGAAGCCAGCCCGATGCCGCGGCCAATAGAAGAATGAGTATCGTTGTCATGGTATTTTTGATGTCCAGGCGTGCCACTTGGCGTACCCGGATCGCGCCCCTTTCATTTGCGCCGTCGGCCTGATGCCAGGTATATCGAATTCGACCGGGTTAAATCAAGCGATGGCGACGGCGCCTCGGAATCGATCGCTTCGGGTCGCACGTTGGATAAACGCACGTCGGGGTCTGAAATGGCCCTGACACGGGAGTCGTCCTTTGCGCTGCAAGATGGAAAACGGTCATCGGCGTCGGCGCGACAGCCATCAATAGCGCTCTTCCGAAGCGGTACTTTCCGGCGGTTCGACAAACCACGTTTTCTTGCGGTAGACCGTAGCCTGTTTGCAGGCCAGCAGGGTGTCGCCCGAGGCTTCCCGTACCGTGATCGCATAGACCGCCGTGCGGCCGGCCGCCTGAATCTCCCTGGCCTCGGCCACTAGCCGGTCGCCCGGTCGGGAGGGTTTCAGAAAAGTGATGGTGCCGCTGAGGGCCACGGCCGTCTGGCCGTGGGAATTGCCGGCGGCGGCAAACGCCATGTCCGCCAGCGCGAAAATCAGGCCACCGTGGGTCATGCCGTGGAAATTGGCCATGTCCGCCTGGACGGTCAAACACACACGGCTGTATCCGGGACGGATGGCCTCGAAGCGCGCCCCGAGTTTGCGCGCGAAGGGATCCTTGAGGATATGAGTGGCGATGGCATTCTGGCGTGCGGTTTCGGTCGGCATCTTTCCCTCCCCATGCATTCCGGTTTCCAACCGGCGTTACGTTTTCCTGGGGCGCACCCGATGGGTGGCCCTGGCGCTGAGAGGGTCCTCGGGCCAGTGGTGCTTGGGGTAGCGCCCCCTCAGCGACTTGCGGACTTCCTTGTAACCCGATTGCCAGAAGCCCGCCAGGTCCTGGGTGATTTGGACCGGCCGTCCCGCCGGTGAGAGCAGGTGCACGACCAGACGCTGGCGGCCGCCGGCCACGGTCGGCGTCTCGGACTGTCCGAACATTTCCTGGAGGCGCACGGCCAGAACGGGTGGATCCGCGCGGTAGTCGACAGGAATCGCACGCCCGCTGGGCACCTGCAGGCGGATCGGGGCCAGCTGGTCGAGCGCCTTTTGTCGGCGCCCGTCCAACCGTCCCTTCAGGGCCTTGCGCAGATCGATTTTTTGCAGATCGCGCAGCCGCGTCATGCCGCTGATGACGGGCGCCAGCCATTTCTCCAGTTCGGCCGTCAGGCCGGCGTCGGAAAAATCCGGCCACCCATCCATCACCCGTCGCAAAAATTCGATCCGGGCCTGCCAACCGCGCAGCTCGGGTGTCCAGGGCAGGCATTCCAGTCCATGACGACGCACCCCGGCGAGCAGGGCCGCCTGAACTTGATCCGGATCGGGGTTGGTGATCGGTTCCGTGTGCAGGACCAGTTCACCGTAGCGGCAGCGGCGCACCGCCGCCACCCGCTGGTGCTGCGAATCCCACGCGACGCAAGCCTGCCAGTCGATCCGATCGGCGAATTGACGTCGCAATAGGGTACTGTCGTAGGCTGCGGCCAGGAAAATTCGGGCGTCGCGGGGATTGCCATCCAGTTCGGCCGCGACGATGTATTCGCAGGCCGCCAGGAGATCACCTGTTTTCAGGTAAGCACCGCGGCCGCTGGCAAGAAGGAAGCGGCCCGCGCCGGAGGTCCGTCGCTGGGCAATGCGGTCCGGATATGCCCAGGCCATGAGACGCCCGGCCGCCAGCCGCTGCGGTTTTTCCGGCGGCCGCCCGAGCTTGCGATACAGCAGGGCCGCGGCTTTTCGCACCCGCTGCGCCGAGGCCTGATCGGTGCGGATCGCATCGGCATCTTCCGCCGTAGGGTCGCGAAGAGCCGCCAGACCGTCGAGGCGCGACTGTAAATCGGCATCCGGCGCGCGGTGCCCGGTGAAAAAAAAATCCCGTTCACTCAGCAGCGCGGCAAGATCGCAGGCGGTCCTTCCGAGGGCACGGTCTTTGGCCATACAGAGCATGTGGGCCAGCCGGGGGTGGGCGGGCAGCTTGGCCATGCATCGCCCGTACGCGGTCACCCGCCCGTCATGATCGATGGCGCCGAAGGTCTTTAGCAGCGCGCATGCTTCTTCATAAGCGGCCGGCGGCGGGGGCTCGAGCCAGCGCAGTTCCGCGGGCCGGCGAACGCCCCACAACGCGAGTTCCAATGCCAGGCGGTTCATGTCGGCGACGGTGATCTCGGGCGGGTTGTGGGGCACGAGAGCCGTCTGCTCCGCCTCGGACCACAGACGGTAGCAAATGCCGGGGGCGGTGCGCCCGGCACGCCCGCGGCGCTGGTCGGCCGACGCCTTGGTCACCGGCTGCGTCACCAGACGCGTCAAACCGCTGCGGATATCGAAACGGGGAACACGCATGAAGCCGGAATCGACCACCACACGGATTCCCTCGATGGTCAAACTGGTTTCGGCAATGGCACTGGCCAGGACGATCTTGCTCCGGCCTTCCGGCGCCGGTGCGATGGCGCGTTCCTGCGCGGCGCGGGTCAGCCGTCCGAAGAGCGGCTGAACGATCCAATCCGCCCCCAGTCCGGGACGCTGAAGTTGCCGCGCCACCCGGCCGATCTCGGCGGCGCCCGGTAGAAAAACCAGGATGCTGGCCGCATGTGCCGTTGCGGCGCGGCGGATCGTAGCCGCCACCCGGGATTCGATCTTACGGCGACGGCGCGGCTTTCCGTAGCGGGTCTCCACCGGGTGGGATCGCCCCCGGCAAGCGATGACGGGCACATTCCCCATGAAGGAGGCCACGGCCGCCGTTTCCAGCGTCGCCGACATGACCAGCAGGCGCAGGCCGGTATTGAGCACCCCCTGGATTTCCAGACACAAGGTCAGCCCCAGATCCGCTTGCAGGCTGCGTTCGTGGAATTCGTCAAAAATCACGAGGCCGACACCCGTCAGTGCAGCATCCGACTGCAGCATGCGCGTCAAGATGCCCTCGGTGACCACCTCGATCCGGGTCTCGGGGCGGACACGCCGCTCCATGCGCATACGATAGCCCACCGTGTGTCCGACCGGCTCGCCCAGGAGGCCGGCCATGCGATCGGCAGCGGCCCGGGCGGCCAGCCGCCGGGGTTCGAGCATGATGATTTTCCGCCTGTTGAGCCAGGCCTGACCAAGCAGGGCCAAGGGCACCAGGGTCGTCTTCCCGGCGCCCGGGGGCGCCTGCAGTACCGCCCCTGCGTTTTGGCTCAGCGCCGATCGAAGTGTCCCCGTGATCGTGCCGACCGGCAAGGCCTGCATCGCAGCGGCGATGGCCTTCGGAAGGGCTACTGCGCTCTCAGTCAAATGCCGTCCTCGGGGTCGGGTAGGAACGCACGGCGATATCCGTCAGCCTTCCCCAAAAGGCGGCCTGAA
>CAYMAR010000130.1:3016-9466 GCA_964388465.1 uncultured Desulfobacteraceae bacterium | reverse complement strand
TCCATGGATCCCAGTTTGCCGGGCAGGGCAAAAACCCGGTTGACGAACCCGGCCAGTACGGCCATGGCGTAAAACCCGCGGATGGTGATCCCGCTGACAACCTTGGTGACCATGGCCCCGATCTGAATGCCGATAAGCGAGCCGAGCAGCATGCCCATGGCCAGGGTGTAGAAAATGAACCCGTAGATGGCATACTGGCTGACGGCGGCATAGCCGGCGGTAAAAACGATCTGAAAGATATCCGTGCCCACCGTGGTCATGGAGGAGACGCCGAGCACGTAGACGAAGATCGGGAAGGTCAAGAACCCGCCGCCGACCCCCATGATGGCCGCTGCAAATCCTACCAGGGCACCGCTGAGCACCAGAAAAACGGATGAAATCTGACGCCCCCCGGGCACGATATCCTTGTCAAAGGTCACCATCGGAGGAATGCGCATATTCTGGAGTTTTTGGGGCAGCGATCCGAGTTCGGCGCCTTCCGTCTTGCCGCCGGTGTCGTGGGCCCCGCCGGTATCGCCACGTTTACGGGCTTTCAGAAAATCGGTAAGCGCATACATGCCCAGCAAGCCCAACATGAGGACATAAATGGTGGTGATAAACGCATCGCTCAGTACGGGGTTGATTTCGTAGAGCACGCGGTTGATCACCCCCCCGCCGGTCGCCCCCAAGATGGCACCAATTAGAAAGATCAACGCCAGGGGAACCGAAATGTTCCCCAACTTTCGATGGATCACGCTGCCCATGATGGCTTTGGCGAAGATGTGAAAAAGATCGGTCCCGACGGCCAGGATGCCTTTGATGCCGGCGCTCATCAGGGCCGGCGCGATGATGAAACCGCCGCCGGCGCCAATACAACCGGTAATCAGACCGGCGCCCAGCCCGATCAGGATCGACGCCAGAAAAATGCCGGTTGTGAAAAACGACGGGCTATAGGCTTTCTTGCCCCCCAGAACATCCGGTATCCCGGAAGCCAACTGATCGGCGAAGGCAATGCCGCCGACGAGCACCGGCAGCAAAAACAAGCCGAGAACCAGCAAACGCTTGCGACTTCCCAGGATGTTGTCGGACATCTCCTTCTCCCACCGGGCATGGGCTTTGGCCCCGGCGAGCATGAATTGCGCCCATTGTTTGAAAAAACTCATCGCCATCGTGCTCCTTTCATTCGTCTGTTTTTTTGCGTTCACTCTGGGGGTGCAGCCCCCTTCTTGTGGCGTTTTAAGTTGATTGTACGGGCCTTGTAGGCATCCTGAAGCTTGTACATGAGTTCATCGATCCCTACCGGTTTCATCAAATAGTCAAAAGCACCTTTGTCCAAACCCTCGAACGCCGCTTCGACGCTGGCATGTCCCGTCAGCATCACCACCTCGATAGCCGGGTCGAAGGCTTTGATGGCCTGCAGCACCGCGATGCCGTCCATGCCGGGCATGCGCATATCCAGCGCCACCACGTCCACTGCGGTCTGCCGGATCATCTCGAGGGCAGTTTCACCATCGCCGGCCTTGAGCACGCACAGATTGCGTTTCTCTAGACGCTTGGCCAGCGGATCGAGGAACTCCTTCTCATCGTCTATCAGCATCACCGTAAAATCGATCATGGCGTATCCTTTCCGCTGCGATAAGCCTCACGGATCTTCAGCAGAAGGTCTTCAAAATCGTAGGGTTTCGAAAGATAGTCAAAAGCACCGTTGGCGAGGGCATCCTGCGCCGAGATTTGACAACCATGGCCGGTCAACATGATCACCGGCAGTTCAGGGGCCATTTTCTTCAAAATTTTCAACACCTCGATGCCATCCATGCCCTCCATTTTAAGATCGAGCATCGCCACATCGAAATCGCTGTGGCGCATGCGCTGAAGGGCTTCGGTGCCGTTTAGGGCCGGTGTAACGTCGATCTGCCGCTTGGCGAGCCTTTTCAAAAGAACGTTGACAAAGGCTTCCTCGTCATCCACCAGCAGCAGGCGAATGGGTTGTGCTTCGACTTGACTCATGGAAAACACCTATGCATGCCGGGTTGTAATTTCCCGCAGCCGGGCCTCGATAATTTTTTCCTCGTGGCTGCGCTTTTTCGCTGCGGCTTCATTGACCTTCGCCACGAGGACATCCATGTCACATGGCTTCATCAGGTAGTCGAAGGCGCCCTGCTTCATCCCGTCGATAGCCGACGATACGGTGGCATGGCCTGTTAGCATGACCACTTCGATCAAAGGATATTTGCGTTTGATCTCCACCAGGGTTTCGATGCCGTCCATACCGGGCATTTTCACATCCAAAATGACGACCTCGATCTTCTCGCTGTCATTGCTAAGCACTTCCATGGCCTCCATTCCCGAGGTGGCCGTCAGGATGTCAAAATCCCTTTTTTGGAGACGCCGCGCCATGGCGTCCAAAAAGGCCGTTTCATCATCGATGAGAAGTAATTTAGCGATTGTCATGGTTTTTCTCCTTGGTTGATTATCGCTTTTAGCTTGCGCTCACTTCATTGTCGTCTGTGGCCGCCTTTCCCGCATCGATCGGAAGGCTGACTTCAAAGCAGGTTCCATCTCCGACCCGGCTTTCCACCTCGATATCGCCGCCCATGGTATTGATGATCCCGTAACAGATCGACAATCCCAGACCCGTGCCCTTGCCAACGGGCTTGGTGGTGAAAAAGGGGTCGAACACTCGTGACAGGATGGCTTGGGGTATGCCGGGACCATTGTCATGAACGCTGAACTTCACCTTGCCGGGGGCCGACTGCCAGGTCTTGACATCAATGACCCCCCCCTGCTTGTCCATGGCGTCGATGGCATTGTTGATCAGATTGATCAGCACCTGCTGCAATTCGGTCTGCGAGGCGCGAATGGCCGGCAAGGCATCCTGGAAGCTGGTCTTAATTTCGACATTGTTGTACTTGGCCTGCTGAGACGAGAGGCTGACGACATCCTGGATCAAATCGTTGACATCGACCTGGCCGATGCGGCTGTCCGAGCGCCTGGCGAAGCTTAGGAGTTTGTGCGTGATATCGCGCGCCCGGATTCCCTGCTTGCGTATCTGGGTCAGCGCGCGCTTGAACTCTTCCAGGTTTTCGCTTTCGTGAAAGGTTTCGTCCTCAAGCAGATCCTCGATCCATCCGGCCTCTTCCACCATGATGGCCACAGGGTTGTTGATTTCATGGGCGATACCGGCCGCCAATTCGCCCAGCGAGGCCAAATGGCCGCTCTCAACGATCTGTTTGTTCATCAACTCCTTTTCCCGGTCGGCGGCGACAATACGCTCGACCATGCGTCTGGAGAGCACCAAGGCCATGGTGACAATCGCTATGCCGCCCAGCCCGAAGGCCAGGAAGGTAATGTTGCGCGTCCTGTAGAGACCGCGGTAAGCGTCTTTCCTGTCCTGCTGGAAAATCAGGGCCCACTGGTTGTCTTTGAGCATTCCGGCCACATAGATCAATTCGTTGCCCTGAGCGTCTTTACGGGTGCCGGACAGGATGTCATCCGAACCCGTTTGATCCGAATGCTGGAAAAGCCTCAGGTATGCCTGGCTCTCGGGCACTGGCCGACCAGCGGTTCGGGTCTGTAGCGCGCCCGCGCGATTGATGATGTGGGCGAAACCGGTCTGACCGACAAGAATATTTTCAACGACGTCGTTGAAGGCCAAAAAATCTACGGTGGCCCGCAGGATCCATGGTTGGCCGCCCACTTCCTTCCGTGCGGTGACGATAAAATGCGGAAAACCCCTCAGGCCTTTGAAAACATCGCTGGTATAGGCGTCGGTCTGAATGGCGGCCCGGAACCAATTGGCGTCGTCGTATTGGGCCCTTTCCAACGGGAAGGGGCCGGCATAGGAAACCTGCCCCCCATCGGCCCGCACCACGCCGATATCCGAAAAAACGGGGCCATACGTAGCCTGGAGCTTTTGCAGCAGGTCGGCGAGATTATCACTGTCACGCAGGTAATCGTAGGAGTAGACATCGGCCAAAAAAGAAATGTTGTTTTGGCGCTCCTGCAGGAAATGGTCGATGTTCTGCTTATGCTTTTTGACCAGCGTTTCGAGATGAACCCGGACTTTTTCGCGGTTTTCCGTGTACATTTGCAACAGGATACCGCTACTGACGACTATCAGGGGGATAAACGAAACAAAGATCACGATCAGGAGGATGTTGCGACGGAGAGGACGATAGTAATCGTTGCGCTCGATATCCTTTGGATTCATGTCTGGTCCTTTCAGAAGCGGCTACATTTCCCCACGCCCCCGGGGTAGAGCAAAAGGTGGACCACATTGGGCCCCCATACTCCGGACTTGGCGATTAAAATTTTAACCAATTGATTTTATTATGTATTTATTATTTAACCCAAATAAATGGGGTCCAACAATCGTTGAAAGGGAGCGGAAGCGGGGATAGAACGAATGGGGAACAACCAAGACAGAGCGGGGCGTTTCACCCCGCCGGGGTGTTTTGCCCCGCCTATTGGACTGCGGTAATCCGTTTGAGTTTTTCGCGCAGGGTCTTGCGGTCGATTCCAAGAACGGATGCGGCCCGGGTTTTGTTGCCATCGGTTGATTTGAGAATTCTTAAAATGTGCTCGGCCTCGACGGCGGCCAGGGTCTTCGGGGCATCAACGTTCGGCCGCGCACCTCGGTGCATGGTGCCGGGCAGATCGGCCACATCGAGGATGTCGTTGTCAGCATTTACCAGAAGCCTTTGGGTCAGATTCTCAAGCTCACGCACATTTCCGGGCCAATTGTAATTATTGAAATTTTCGATCGCCCGATCGCTTAAACCGGGGGGCGCAAGGCCCATTTCCTTTGCATATTTATCAAGGAAATGATTGACCAGAGGCAGAATGTCATCCGGTCGTTCACGCAACGGCGGCACATAAATATCAATGACATCCAGCCGGTAATAAAGATCCTCCCGGAAATGGTTCTGATTCACCATGGCCAGAAGATCTTTGTGCGTCGCTGCGATGATGCGCGTGTCGACCTTGCGGACATGGCTGGAGCCGACGATATGGATTTCTTTGTTCTGGAGAACCCGCAGCAGTTTGCCTTGCAGATTGAGGCTGGCATCGCCGATTTCGTCCAGAAAAATGGTGCCGCCGTCGGCGATTTGAAAAAATCCGGCCCGGGAGTCCTTGGCGCCGGTGAAAGCGCCTTTGACGTGACCGAACAGCTCGCTCTCGATGAGTGTATCCGGAATGGCCGTGCAGTTGACGGGCACGAAGCGCGCGGCGGCCCTGTCGCTGCGGTAGTGAATGGCCCGCGCGACAAGCTCTTTGCCGGTACCGCTTTCGCCGCGGATGAGGACATTGGCGCTAATGGCGGCCGCCCGTTCGATGCGCTCAATCACGTTGCGAATACCATCGGAAATACCGATCAGGCCGTATGTCTCGGGTGGGGGGCATTCAGACCATAACGCCCGACGCTGGGTCAGCTTTCCAACCAGACGTGCAACCGCCGGAATCAGCTCATTCGACCGCAGCGGCTTGGTCAGAAGATTTTCGGCGCCGCCCTTGATGGCCCGAACCGCATCCGGAACCGTTGGGGAGCTGGCGGTCATGATGACTTCAATGTCTTTGAATTGTTCCCGAATGTACTGCAGAAAAGACAGGCCGTCGATATCGGGGATCTGGATATCGAGAATCACCAGGTCGACTTTGCTGAACTCGAGAATTCGCATGGCCTCGGCCCCCGAGGAGGCCGTGGCGATGACAAGCTCGCCCTCAGCCAGGCAAGCCCGGATGTCATCCAGCGTACCCGGGTCACTGTCAACCGCCAATAATTTGAAGGCGTCGTGGGTTTTCAATACGAAACTGTCCGCTTAGAGGGCCAATGTCATTCCGCTCGGGGCAAATTGGATCGTCCCATCGATACTCTATCCAACCAACACGCCATCATCAATACGTACCGCCAGCGCAACTTGATCAAGCGCCCAGCGGCATCGTTCAGCCTCCGGACGCGATTGCGATTTAATGATCAACAGGGCTGCTTCATACTACAATGGATTCGATTTGGCGATGCGAACCGGCACGCCGGTTAAAAAAGGGGCTTGATGGCCCCCACCCCTATGGGGCTCGCGGATACGGATGTTCCCACCCAAGCTTTTGCCCCAGCACGTGTAAAGGATTCGGGCAACCGGTTTTTCACCCCCTACCGCCAGCAGTCAATACCGAAAGGCCTTATCGTCAGCCGCGTTCGAACTGTACGACCCCGTCCGTCACCTGGCGCCGGATCTTTTTTTCCTCCTCGAGGTAGCGCAGATGCGCCAGGGCCTCCCCGGTGGCAAACCACTGCTGCGCCACCGGGAACGCCTCCCAGTCCAAAGCCTCGATGTCCCAGCGCATGCGGGCGGCCACTTCGAAGCCGTTACGGGGGCCATCCGCCAGGATGTTCAGGACTTCGTCCAGGCGGGACCGGTGATGGGCGATGAGTTCGTCGATGCGCGCCTTGAAACGGCTGAACAGCCGCCGGTG
>CAYMAR010000130.1:0-2916 GCA_964388465.1 uncultured Desulfobacteraceae bacterium | reverse complement strand
GATGGGCGATGAGTTCGTCGATGCGCGCCTTGAAACGGCTGAACAGCCGCCGGTGTCCGGGCAGCACGAGATCCACGTCGTAAGGTCGGACCTTGGCCAGACTTTCGATAATCTCCGCTTCGGGCCGGTTGACGTAAACCCGGGTGTCGTCGTTGGCCAGTCGCGTGATCAGGCCAAAATGGTCTACAAGCAGATGGGTGAAGAAGTAGTCGCAGCGGGCCGGATCGATCCCGATCCTATCGAGCCCCGTCTGCAGGGCGTCCAGACAAACCGCGTGGTTCAGGCCCGTGTCCACCACCAGGCTGCGCTCGGGTGAACGCACGGCATAGGCGTTCAGATATTTAAGCGGCGTCTCTGGCAAGGGCACCTTGATGCGGAAGAGATCTTGCGCTATTTCTTCAACCATGCGTGTCTTTCATCACCCGGTTGGTTTGAGTGAACGATCGATTCCCGTTTAGGATCGCGCCCCCCAAAGCGCGCCGTATTAAGCTGGAACGGAAAACTGGAGATTGTCCGATGGATTTCTCTCAACCGAAAAGCTTGGGGCGCACCGGCCGGCATGTCGGTCGTCTGGGCCTGGGGGCCGGCTACGGTGCCCCGGCGGCGGCCTTTGAAATGGCCTTCGAGCGCGGGTGCAACTATTTTTACTGGTCCTCCCGCAAGTCCGGCATGCGCGCGGCGATCCGCCGGATCGTGAGGCAGGGGCAGCGTGATCGTCTGGTGATCGCCCTCCAGAGCTATGCCCGTTCCGGCCGGCTGATGGAATATTCACTTGGAAAGGCGCTGAAGGCGCTGGGCGTGGACTATGCCGATGTCTTCCTGCTGGGATGGCACAACAAGATCCCGTCGCCGCGCTTGATCGACAGGGCCCTGGCCATGCGGGAAAAAGGGATGCTGCACCACCTGGGCATGACCGGCCACAACCGCCCGCTGTTTGCCCGGATGGCAGACCGGGAGGCCTTCGATCTGTTTCACGTCCGCTTTAATGCCGCCCACCGCGGCGCCGAAACCGAAGTCTTCCCCCATCTCAAGGGACAGGGCGTGGTGACCTATACCGCCACCCGCTGGGGTCACCTGCTGCAGGCGCGGCGGATGCCGCCCGGCGAGCGGCCGCCGTCGAGCCGCGACTGCTACCGCTTTGCCCTGAGCCACCCATCGGTCGATGTCTGCCTGTGCGGCCCCCGCAACATGGAGCAGATGCAGACCGCCCTGACGGTCTTGGAAAGCAGCCCCATGGACGCGGCCGAGATGGCGCGAATGCGCGCCATCGGTGATCACGTCCACCGCCGGCGATCCTTTTTCTGAGACCGATCGGAAAGCGGGAACCGCCCCGCAGGATCACCCCGGCCGCAGCACCATCGGCGCGTAAACCTTGATTTCCTGATCACTGCCGGCGATGGCGTCGATCTTGGCCTGGATGGCGGCCCGGGTTTCGCTGGTAACCCAGGCATTCCAGTCCTCGATGGTCTGCCAACGACTGATCACCAGGCATTCCTCGGGGTTATCGACGTTGCTGAGGGTCTCGCTGGACAGATAACCCGGCTGCTGGACCGCTTTGGCGCGCAGTTGCATCAGCAGGGGAACCAGTTGCTTGGCCTGCTGCCCCTGCTGGACTCGCCGTTTGATAATCGCTTCAATGGCCATGGCGACCTCCTTTCCGGTTTCCCCGGATTGGTCGTGATGTTTCGGGGACGCGCACGCAGCGAGAACCCATCGACACTCAGGTTCCGGCGGCGGACAATTATGGCTCGCCGATCCGCTCGAGGCACCCCGAGCCCGCTCGGACGAGGCGTTCTTTCCTGTCTCTGGGCCAGCGCTTGACCGCATGCTCGGCCCTGAACGCCAGCCGCTTGTCGCCGATTTTCTCCCGGTAGACCAGCGCGAGCGGACCCCGCCCTTTGAGGTATTTGGCTCCCTGCGCTTCCTGATGCGCTTTGAAGCGGCGATCGACGTCGGTGGTAACGCCCGTGTAGAGGCTACCGTCGCCGCAGCGTACGAGATAAAGATACCAATGGCTCATAAATCATTACGGGCTCGGCTTGAACGACCGTTTTCAGCGGGCAGGATCGAAGGCGGCGGTGGGTTATCGGCGGTCCACCCGCAGAACCCAGGCATGCTGACTGTATACACGCAACCGCCCATGGATGTCCAGCATCGCATCGCGGCGTCAGGTCCCGGCGACGAAGGCGTATCGCGTTGACATTCAAACGTTTCATGATATCCATAATTGGTTACCTTCATTTTCAAACCAAGACCGCGGACGGCAGGTCAGCCTTTGGACAACGCTTCCCCCGATAGCATCGGCAGCGATAACCGGCCGGTTTTCCATAAGATACCCGGGGCCCACAGCATCAAGACCCGGATCCTGGTGTTTACGCTGGTGGCCACCATCATTCCGGCCCTCACGCTGGGAAGTCTCTCCTACCTCCAAACCACGCGTTTTCTGAATGAGAAAATCGATCAGGGGCTGCGGGACATCGCCTCCCAGTCCGCACGCGAATTCGACCTGTGGATCAAGGAGCGGCTCTACGACATGCGGGTTTTTTCGAGTTCCTACGTCGTGTCCGAGAACCTGGCCACGGTCCTGCGCGACCACGGCGCCCGCCTCGAAACCCTCGTGGCCCAGAACAGGTTGCGGGAGTACCTCCGGTCGGTCCGGCAGAAATTCACGGACTACCGGGAGTTGATGATCGTGGATCTCGGCGGCAACCTTCTGGCCACAAGCCTGTCCAACGGCGCTCCGCCGAATCTGCCGCCCGACTGGCAGGATCGGGTCCGGATGAAACAGCCGGTGGTGGGCAAGGTCCACTTCGATCCGCTCCTGAAAGAGCACGTCATGTTGATCGCCGACCCAATCCTGGCGGCTGACAACCAACTGCTCGGCGTGCTCGGGGCCAAACTCGCCGCCGCCGCCGT
>CAYMAR010000129.1:5664-9483 GCA_964388465.1 uncultured Desulfobacteraceae bacterium | reverse complement strand
AAGGTGCCGGAAGGCTTAATAGGGAATCCCGTGCGAATCGGGAGCGGTCCCGCCGCTGTGACCGGTGACGAAACCCGCAGGAGACCACTGTTCGACCCAAGTCGAATGGGAAGGCGCGGGGACTAGAGCGATCCGGAAGTCAGAAGACCTGCCTTGCTGCCAATGCCGCGGTGATACGGTGGTCGTGCTGCACGCAATTATAGCGGGGGCCGGCACGGCAACAACCAGGGTCAAGCAAGCTGGGTGCCGCCCTTCAAACCGCAGAGGTTTGGAGGGCTTTTTTTGTTGGGGCCGCCCGGACCGCGGCAGGGAAGACCGTCGTATCCATTTTCCACGCATCCGCGAGGAGCACACGAAAGGAGAAGCCGTGTACAAGATCTTCCGCACGCCGGTCCACCATCTGGGTCCGTCCAGCGAACCCGACTACATGCTCTACCAGGGTAAACTCTTCCCGACGGCCACCCATCCGCGCGGCTGGTCGGAAAACCCTGACTACGAGCTGCGCGCCGACGGCAAAATCTACCGGAGTGATGGCCACCCCCTGGGGGCGGGGAATCAGCCGGACTACACCATCGGGCCGGACTGCCTGCTCTACCGCACGGACGGGCATCCGGACGGACCCGCACCGGCGCCGGAATACGAACTGCGGGAGCTGTCCAGCTAGCCCCTGTTCCGATGTCGAAGCCCGATCCGCATACCGCCATCGGCAGGGGTCAAGGTTTCTGCCAGCCTAGATTGCGGGTTTGCCGCCCGACGGTCGGTGGATCGAACCTCCGGAGAAGGGTGCCGGGTGCCCGGTGTCCAACGGACCCGGCGTATGGGGATGCGCCTGCCGCACCCGGCACCTTCTCCAGTTGCCCACCAGGCTTTCGACCGGTCGCCATCCCCAGCAGATACTTAAAAGCAATACCAGACGCTGCCAAGTCTTTGACGCGCCGGGCATAGACCACTTTTTCCATATTTTGTGTTGACAAAAAAATGCACCACAATATAATGTGCTCTACTCGCCTGGTGTGTCTGATCTCAAGCACGGTAACAGGGAACCCGGTGTGAATCCGGGGCTGTCCCGCAGCGGTAAGTGGAAACGAACACCGTCATAGAGCACTGACCCTTTGTCCGGGTTGGGAAGCGACGGTCATTAGGCGGCTTTTTTTGTCCACGAGTCCGAAAACCTGCCAGGCCGACCGAAACGGCTTGCAGCAAGCAAGCGAACCTTCGAGGAAAGGTGAACCCATGTCGCAGCATCCTTCCGCCGTGGTGCCTCTGGCACCCGCCGTCAGCTTCCAGCAGATCCGCAAACGCAGCGGGGACGTCGTTGCCTTCGACGCCAAGAAGATCACCGACGCGATTTTAAACGCCGCCCGGGCCACCGGCGAATTCGATCGGGCCGAAGCCCGCCGGTTGACCATCCGCGTGCTGAGCCTGGCCCAGACTTTGATCGAGCACCCGATTCCCGAGGTGGAAGAAATCCAGGACCTGGTCGAAGACGTTTTGCTCGCTTCCCCCAACAAGAAGACCGCCAAGGCCTACATCCTTTACCGGGAGCAGCATGCCCTGATTCGCAAGATGACCCGCGAGGCCGACGTCAAGATCATCGACCAGTACCTGGAGCGCCTGGACTGGAAGATCGAAGAAAACTCCAATATGAGCTACTCGCTCCAGGGTCTCAACCACTACATCTCCAGTGAGATCAGCAAAACCTACTGGCTCAACGCGATTTATCCGCGGGAGGTTCGGGAGGCCCACGAGGCCGGGGACCTGCATTTGCACGACCTGAGCCTGCTCTCCACCTATTGCGTGGGCTGGGACCTTCAAGACCTGCTGCGGCAGGGGTTCTGCGGGGTCAAGGGCAAGGCGGTTTCACGACCGGCCAAGCATTTCCGGTCCGCACTGGGGCAAATCGTGAATTTCTTCTACACGCTGCAGGGGGAGGCCGCCGGGGCCCAGGCCTTTTCGAGCTTCGACACCCTGCTGGCGCCATTTGTCCGTTACGACCGACTCGAGGCCGCGGAGGTCAAGCAGGCCATCCAGGAATTCGTCTTCAATCTGAACGTGCCCACCCGGGTCGGCTTCCAGACGCCGTTCACCAATCTCACCATGGATCTGCAGCCCCCCGCCGTTCTGGCCGAACAGCCCGCCATCATCGGCGGTCAGCCCCAAAAGGAAACCTACGGCCAGTTCCATCGCGAGATGACCATGATCAACCGGGCCTTTCTGGAGGTGATGACCGAGGGCGACGCCCAGGGGCGCGTGTTCACCTTTCCGATTCCGACCTACAATATCGATCCGGATTTCGCCTGGGACAACCCGGAACTGGACGTCCTCTGGCAGGCCACGGCCAAATACGGGATTCCCTATTTCGCCAATTTCGTCAATTCCGACCTCTCGCCCGAGGATGCCCGCTCCATGTGCTGCCGTCTGCGCCTGGATACCCGCGCGCTGGGCAAGCGCGGCGGCGGGCTGTTCGGCGCCAACCCGCTGACCGGCAGCATCGGTGTGGTCACCATCAACCTGGCGGCTCTGGGTTGTCAGGCCAAGGGGGAAGACGATTTTTTCACCCGCCTCGACCGCCTCATGGACATTGCCCGCACGAGCCTCGAAATCAAACGCAAGGTCCTCGAAAACCTGACGGACAAAGGCCTCTACCCCTACACGCGCTTTTACCTGCGCCAGGTCAAAAAGCGCTTCGACAAATACTGGCACAACCATTTTTCCACCATCGGCATCATCGCCGGCAACGAGGCCTGCCTCAATCTGCGGGGCGAGGATATCGGCTCGGAGGGGGGGCGCCGCTTTGCGGTCCGCATCCTCGATCACATGCGCGCCCGGCTGCAGGACTTCCAGCGGGAGACAGGACATTTCTACAACCTGGAAGCCACCCCGGCCGAGGGCACGGGCTACCGGCTGGCGCGCCTCGACCACAGGCGCTTTGCGCATTTGCAGTCGGCCCTCCGGGACGCGGCGGACCAGACGCCGCTGTATACCAACTCCACCCAGCTGCCGGTGAACTACAGCGACGATATCTTCCTTGAACTCGATCTCCAGGATGCCCTGCAGACGCGCTACACCGGGGGCACCGTCTTTCACGCCTTTCTGGGCGAAGCCGTTGCCGAGCCCGGCGCCGTGCGGGATTTTGTCCGCACCGCGTTCCAGCGCTACCGCCTGCCCTACCTGACCCTCTCACCCACTTTTTCGATCTGCCACGTTCACGGATATCTGCGCGGGGAAATGGACACCTGCCCCGACTGCGGGGCGGAGACCGAAGTCTACGCCCGGGTCGTGGGCTACATGCGGCCCGTAAACCAGTGGAACCGCGGCAAGCAGGCCGAATACCATCAGCGGCGCAGTTTCAGGATCGATGCGCCATGAAGATCGGCGGCTTCCAGCCCTTTTCGCTCAGTGATTTCCCCGGCCGCCCGGCGGCCATCGTCTTCAGCCAGGGATGCAATTTCCGCTGCCCGTATTGTCACAATCGCCAGTTATGGCCCCGCCAATCCAGTACGGCGCCCCCTTTGTCCCCGGAAGACGTGTTGAACTTCCTGGCCCAACGCCAGGGGTGTCTCAGCGGCCTCGTGATCACCGGCGGCGAGCCGACGCTGCAGCCGGATCTCGTGAACTTCGCCCGAGACGTCAAGCGCCTGGGGATGGCGGTCAAGCTGGACACGAACGGCAGCCGGCCGGAAATCCTCGAGATTCTCCTGGCGCGGAGACTGGTCGACTATATCGCCATGGACGTCAAGGCCCCCTTGGCCATCTACGACCGGCTCTGCGGGGTCCCCGTCGACCCGGCCGTCATTCGCGACGCCATCGACCTGATTG
>CAYMAR010000129.1:0-5564 GCA_964388465.1 uncultured Desulfobacteraceae bacterium | reverse complement strand
TACGAGCTACAGGAGAAGCACGGGAGAGCCAAGACGTCGGCCCTTTCCGCCCGGCTGGGCATTACCCCCGGATCGGTGACCGACATGCTCAAGCGTCTGGCCGGGCAGACCCCGCGCCTGGTCCGCTATCAATCCCACCGGGGCGTCACCCTGACGGCCCGGGGCAGCCGCAAAGCCCTGACCGTCATCCGCCGTCACCGCCTGCTGGAGACCTTTCTGCACGACGTCCTGGGTTTTGCCTGGGACGAGGTGCATGCCGAGGCCGAACAACTCGAGCACTGCCTTTCCGAGCGACTGACCGAGGCGCTCGCGGCCCATTTGAATCATCCGGCCTGCGATCCGCACGGTGACCCGATCCCTTCGCGCGCAGGTGAAATCCTCATGCCTGCGGGGCGCCCGCTCAGCCAATGCCCTGCCGGACAGCCGCTGCAGATCACGCGGGTGCGGTTGCAGGATCAAGAGGCCCTGCAGTACCTGGCCCGCAACGCCATCCGGATCGGTGCCGTGGTTACCATCGTGGACAAGTCGCCGCTGGACGGGCAGATCAGCCTCGAAGTCCGTAGCGGCCGCAAGCAGCATGTCTTCAGTCTGGGTGCCGCGGCGTCAGCCGACATCGAAGCCCGACTAGCTTGAACCCCGCATCCCTAAAGCCGGTCCTGATGGACCGCCATGAAAATTAAATTATCCAAATAAAATAATTTGGTTGACCGAAAATATTTTCGTCTTATTATTCTGCTGATGTCCGTCGGCGCGGTGTTGACGCTGCGCCCCGTGTGGAGTTTAAATCTTTCGCGGATCAGGAGGATGAACAATGATCGCGACCTCAGGACGAATGACAGATGCCGGCCGGCGTATCCTGATTTTGCTGACAGCGACGCTGCTGACTTGGGGCCTGTTGACCGGCGCCCCACGGGCGGCCTACCAAGGCGGGTACCCCTACAAGATCGGGGCCACCGTCGGCATGGTGGGCGACATCGCCAGGGCCGTGGCCGGAGACAAGGGCGAGGTCACCTTCGTCATCGGGGCCGGGGTCGACCCCCACGTCTACAACCCCACCCGCAGCGACGTGGCCACTTTGCTGCGCTCGGATATTATTTTCTACGCCGGTCTGCTTCTGGAGGGGCAGATGGCCGACATCCTCGTCAAGGTCGCCCGCAAGCGGCCGGTGCATGCGGTCACCGAGCTGCTCGACCCCGAATATCTGATCCACGATCCTGAAGCCGGCCACAGCGATCCCCACGTGTGGATGGATGTCAGCGGCTGGATGAAGGCCGTGGAGGTGGTCGCCGACGCGCTGACGGCGTTCGACCCGGTCAACGCCGGCCGCTATCGCGCCAACGCGGCCGACTATCTCGAGAAGCTCAAGGCGCTGGACGCATACGCCCGCACGGCCATGGCCTCCATCCCGGCCGAACAGCGGGTGCTGGTGACGGCCCACGACGCCTTCGGCTACATGGGCCGGGCCTACGGGATCGAAGTCATGGGAATCCAGGGGCTTTCGACCGAATCGGAGGCCGGGCTCAAGGACATCAACCGCATCGTGGATGAATTGGTCCGCCGCCGGATCCCGGCGGTCTTCGTGGAGTCCAGCGTCTCGGACAAAAACGTACGGGCGCTGATCGAAGGGGCCGCCAGCCGGGGCCACAAGATAAAAATCGGCGGCGAGCTCTTCTCCGATGCCATGGGGCCGGCCGGCACCTACGAGGGCACCTATATCGGGATGATCGACCACAACGTGACGGTTATCGCCCGGGCGCTGGGCGGCCAGGCCCCGCCGGCCGGCATGCAGGCGAAGCTGAGCCACAGGGAATAAACCCGGCGATTGCTGATACCGAGCGAATCAGGAGAAGACCATGATGGCAGCCGCAACCCCTCAATCGACGTCGCCCAGCGTGCATACCCTCAGCGAAGACCAGCGCCGCGAACTGCCCCTGGCCGTTCAGGACCTGACCGTGGCCTACCACCGCAAACCCGTGCTCTGGGACGTGGATCTGGCCATGCCCGAGGGGCGCCTGATCGCCATCGTAGGGCCCAACGGGGCCGGCAAGAGTACCTTTATCAAAGCCGTCCTGGGCCTGATCCCCCGAGCGTCGGGCCGCGTCACCATTTACGGGAAGCCCTATGAAAAGCAGCGCCGCCTCGTGGGCTATGTGCCCCAGCGCGAAAGTGTGGATTGGGACTTCCCGGTCAATGCCCTGGATGTGGTGGCCATGGGGCTCTACGGGCGTATCGGGTGGTTCAAACCGGTGGGCCGCCGTCACCGACAGCGGGCCCTGGACGAACTGGAAAAGGTCGGTATGGCGGCCTACGCCCAGCGCCAGATCAGCCAGCTATCCGGTGGTCAGCAGCAGCGGGTCTTTCTGGCCCGGGCGTTGGCGCAGGATGCCGACCTGTATTTCATGGACGAGCCGTTTGCCGGCGTGGACGTGGCCACCGAACGGGCCATTATCGCCCTTTTGAAGGAACTCAAGGCGGCCGGCAAAACCTGTGTCGTGGTGCATCACGACCTGCAGACCGTCCCGACCTATTTCGACCACGTGGTCCTGCTCAATATGCGGGTGGTGGAGGCCGGACCGGTGGACGCGGTCTTCACCGAGGAGAACCTCAAGAAAACCTACGGCGGCAAACTGACCTTACTCTCCCAGGCCCTATTCGAATACTCCAAGGATCCGCGCCTGCCCAAGGGCACCAAGGGAGGGGCTTCATGACACGACGGCTGTCCGGGCCAAGCCTTACGGTCCTCAGTGCTGCGGTCATGCTGCTGGGCCTCGTTGCGCCGCCGGCGGCCCTGGCCGCCGGCCTGGGATCGCACGCCCTGGAATGGCCATCCGGGGAGGAACTCCTTCGGGTGCTGACCCTGCAGGACTACAACACCCGGGTGGTGATCGTCGGGACCACGCTGCTGGGGCTGGCGGCCGGTCTGGTGGGCACTTTTCTGCTGTTGCGCAAGCGGGCCCTTTTAAGCGACACCCTCAGCCACGCCAGTCTTCCGGGCATCGCCCTGACCTTCATCGTGCTCACTGTCCTGGGAGCGGAAGGCAAGAACCTTATGGCCCTGGTGGGCGGGGCGGCGCTCTTCTGCATCCTGGGCACCGGGGCCGTCATCGGGATCCAACGCTACAGCCGCCTCAAGGACGACGCCGCCCTGGGGATCGTGTTGAGCGTTTTCTTCGGCCTGGGCATTGCCCTGATGGGCATCGCCACCCGCATGGGGTCGGGGAATGCGGCCGGTCTTTCCTCTTTTATTTACGGCAAGACGGCTTCCATGCTTTTCTCCGACGCTTTGCTGATTGCCGTGGTGGCCCTGCTGGCGGCCGTCTGCGGTCTGCTTTTTTTCAAGGAGTTTTCGCTGCTGTGTTTCGATGCCGACTACGCCGCCTCCCAGGGATGGCCCGTCACCCGGCTGGACTTTTTGATGATGACCCTGGTGGTGGTGGTCACCGTTATCGGTCTGCAGGCCGTGGGGCTCATCCTGGTGGTGGCCCTGCTCATCATACCGCCGGCGGCGGCCCGCTTCTGGACTTACAGCCTCAAGCACATGCTCTGGATCGCGAGCCTGTTCGGGGCCCTGAGCGGTCTGTTCGGGGCCGGGATCAGCGCGCTGATGGCCAACCTGCCGGCCGGAGCGGTGATCGTCCTGACGGCTTCGCTGTTTTTCGTTTTCTCTCTGGTGTGCGGCACGGCGCGCGGGCTGGCGCGCCGGGGCCTGGAGCGGCTGCGCCTGATTCGGCGCATCCGCCACGAAAATCTGCTGCGCGAATTCTATGAAATGCTCGAAGTCTGCGGGCAGGACCCCGCCCGGGCTGAGTTGGATTGTGATCTGCCCCAGGTGGATATCAGCGCCCTTTTGAAGCGGCGTTCCTGGTCCCCGGGCGAACTGCGCCGCACCCTGAAGCGGGCGGAGCGCAACGGGTTGCTCTCCCAGGCCGGCGACCGCTGGGAAATGACCGCGCGGGGTCTCGACGAGGCCGGCCGGATCGTGCGCAAGCACCGCCTGTGGGAGACCTATTTAATCGAACATGCCGACGTGGCCCCGGGGCACGTGGACTGGGGGGCGGATGCCATCGAGCACGTGCTGGACGCCACGCTGGTGGCCGAGCTCGAGAAACTGCTGCCCGGGAGCGCCCAGCCGCAGATGCCGGCCAGCCCTCACCGGATTGCGCCCCTGGAAGGAGAAGCGGCCTGATGGAATGGACGTCGTTTGACAGCTGGATCGTGGTGACGGGGGTGCTGAGCGCCATGGCCTGCGCCCTGCTGGGCAACTATCTCGTGCTGCGGCGCATGAGCATGATGGGCGATGCCATCAGCCACGCGGTGCTGCCGGGCCTGGCGATCGCCTTCATCGTGACGGGCAGCCGCGGAAGCCTGCCCATGCTGGTGGGGGCCACGCTGATCGGGATCGTCACGGCCTTCCTGATCCAGGCCATTTTCCGTCTGAGCGGGCTCGACAAAGGGGCGTCGATGGGGGTCGTCTTTACGACCCTTTTCGCCCTGGGGCTGATCCTGATCCGGCAGGCGGCCGATCATGTGGATCTGGACCCGAGCTGCGTGCTCTACGGGGCCATCGAGCTGACGCCGCTGGATACCTATACCATCGGCGGGTTCGAGATCCCGTACGCGGCCGTCACCAACGGGGCCATGCTGGTCTTCAACCTGATCTTCGTTATGGTTTTTTATAAGGAGCTCAAGATCACCTCGTTCGATCCGGCGCTGGCCACGACCATCGGCATCAATGCCGATCTTCTGCACTACGTCCTGATGACCCTCGTGGCGGCCACCACCATCGCGGCGTTCGAGAGTGTCGGCAGCATCCTGGTGATCGCTATGCTCATCGTCCCGGGGGCGGCGGCCCACCTGCTGACCGACCGGCTGGGGGTCATGCTTTTCCTGAGTCTGGTGCTGGCCGCCTTGGCGGCGGCCCTGGGGCATCTGGGCGCCATCACGGTGCCGGTCTGGTTCGGGTTCCGCGACACCAGCACGGCCGGCATGATGGCCGTCATGACCGGGGTCCTCTTTCTGCTGGTGTTTCTCCTCGCGCCGCGCTACGGGATTCTGAGCCGGCTTTATCGACAGGCCCGCCTGGCGCTCCGGATCGTGGGCGACGACATCCTGGGCCTGCTCTACCGCTTTCAGGAAATGGCGCCGGCCGAGGCGCCCCCCATGCAGGCCCACGATTTTCGCCAGGCCCTCAAACAGGGCTGGACCATACGCCCGGCCTTGTGGCGTCTGGCGCGGCGCCGCTGGATCCGGCGCGAAGCCAACGGCTTTCGCCTGACCGCCGACGGGCTGGATCAGGGCCGTCGGCTGATCCGCAGCCACCGCCTGTGGGAATCGTTTTTGTGCGGCAAGATGGGCTATTGCGAAACCGACGTCCACACCCCCGCCCACCACCTGGAACACTTCACCGACGAAGCCCTGCAAACCCGCCTCGCGGATGCGTCCGACCGGCCGGCGCAGGACCCGCACCGGCGGTCGATACCGGGACGCTAGCCCCTTGCCCGCGCATGCGCCCGCAAGCCACGAACGGCTGGACGCCCTCTACCGCTGGTTCTACCGGGCGGCCT
>CAYMAR010000128.1:0-9550 GCA_964388465.1 uncultured Desulfobacteraceae bacterium | reverse complement strand
GCGGTGGGGGTCATTTTTTGACTCATGCTTCTTCTCCGGGGTTGAAATAAATGGTCCGGATAACATTGTAGAGACCGATATAGGCCCCGATCGCAATCAACAGACCGATGGACAGTCGTACGACGTAATACGAGTGAATCTCCGGCAGGGTGCGGTAGAGGGTTTCGCCGGCGAACCAGGAATTGCCCTGGACAAGGCCGGCAATCGTGAGCACCACCGTAAACCCGACGATGCCGATCAGCACCAGCCAGTACTGCAGATCAGCCAGATAGCGGCTGTAGAGCGGCTTGCCCGTGATTTTGGGCAAAATGTAATAAAGCCCGCCCAGGGCGCTCAGGCCGGCAAAGCCCAGCACGCCCAGATGGGAATGGGCAATGACCCAGTTGTTGAAATGGGTGATGCGCTGCACCTGGGGCAAGGCCATGATCGACCCCTGAATGCTGACGAAAAAGTAGAAGATGGTGCCTGTAAAGATGAATTTACCGGCGATGTCGGCGTGGATCTCCCCCAACTTGCCCCGTGCCGTGTACCAGATGTTGATCAGGAACACCATGACCGGGATCACCATGGCCACGCTGTCCACGATGGCCACGACCTTGAGCCAGGTGGGTACCGGCACCTGCAGCAGGTGGTGGGTGCCGATATGGGTGTAGACCACCAGCAGGGACCAGAAACCGATCAGGGAGAGGGTGTGGCTGTAAAGCGGGTTGCGGGTCACGATCGGAATGACGTAATAGGCCAGACCCAGGGTGAGCGGGGTCAGCAACAAGCCGAAAACATTATGGCCGTAAAACCAAAGCAGAATCGCATCAGGAATCCCCAGCAGGGCCCCGGTATCGGGGCGCCAGATCACGTTGCCCAGAGAAAAGGTCAAGGCCGTCAGGATGACCGCTGCGCAGGCATACCAGACCGAGACATACAGCACGGGTTCCTTGCGCCGGGCCACCGTCATCAGCAGATTCAGAATCACGAGCGCGAAACTGACGATCACCAGCATATCCACCGGCCAGATCAGTTCGGCGTATTCCCGTCCTTGGGAATGCCCTGTCGATAGACTGACCACCGCGGAGACGACGGCGACGTTCCAGAGGATCACGGACATCAGCCCCAGTTTCTGGCTGAACAGATCGGTTCGCAGGAGTCGGGGCACATAGTAGTGGGCCGCCGCCAGCAGTCCCGGCGTGACGAAACCGAAGAGCACCAGATTGACATGAATCGGGCGGATCCGGCCGAACTGCAGGTACGAGATATTGGCCATGAAATCCGGTGCGATCAAATAGCCGGCCGCCACCATGCCAATCGAGGTGGCAAACGCAAACCAGAACGCCGATGTCAGGCAAAAGGCTCTCGCCGTCAGGTGTTGGTCAAAAATCGTATCGGCTGTGGCAGCCATGGGTTGTGCGTTCCTTTCAGATGCAATGTTCGCCGGAGGTGCGCGCTCCGATCAGCTGTGGCAGGCCAGCCAGCACCCCAGGTTGACCTTTTTCTCCTCGTGGCAGTTGATGCAGAAGCCCATATAAAAGTGCTTGCCCTTGACCCGGTCCATGGTTTCCATTTGGCCGTGGCATTCTTGGCACTCCAGGCCGTAGCGGATGTGGCGCTGGTGGTTGAAAAGCACGTGCTCGGCCAGGAAGTTGGCCTTGACCCAGGGCGTCGGCGTCCGGGTGTTGTAGTATTCGTGCTCTTTTTGAATCCACCAGTGATTGGCAATGATGTAATTGTGACAGTGCAGGCATTTCTCCACCGGCGGGAGCCCGGGGTGGTTCGAGCGTTCCACGTAGGGGTGGCAATAGCGGCACTGAATCAATTTGACCCCGGAGTGCAGCCGGTGGCTGAAGGGAATCGGCTGCTCCGGCCCGATCATGGCGGCCGGCGGCGCATAGAAAAGCCATAAAAAGACGATGATCGTGACCCCGCTGAAAGCGGTAAGCACCAGCGGTTTCAGGTTGCGCCGGATCCACTGCCAGAAGTTGAGCAAAGGGGAAAGAGGGTCCATCAGGTTGCCTTTTCCGCATTGACCCGAACAAGCTCGGGAAACTGTTTCAGATAGCCGGAAACCGCATACGCCATAAGGCCGAAGAATCCGATCGTGATCAGCACGTCCGTCACCCCGAAGGGAATGGACGTCGCATGGTGATTGAGGGCCGGGCCCAGCAGCAGGAGGTGCTCCAGCCACATGCCGGCGATGATAACGCCGCAGAAGATCATCATGAACCGCGGCAGGGTTTTGATCCGTCGGTTGAGCAGCACCATGAAGGGTATGATGAAACAGACGATGAAGACCAGCCAGGCCAGAACGTTCCAGGGGGCCGTCGTGACCCGTTCGATGATATAGGTGGTCTCCTCGGAGATATTGCCGTACCAGATCACCACCAGCTGGGCGTAGAAAAAGTCGGCCCAGACCAGGCAGAAGGCAAAGAAGAGCTTGCCGATGTCGTGGAAGTTGCTGGCCGGGATCTCGAAGCCGTTGCCGGGCCGAATCTGAAGCACCGCCGCCAGGATGATCAGCCCCCCCAGCCCCATGTAAATCGCCTTGGCAAAAGAGTAGGCCCCGAAGAGGGTCGAATACCAGTGGTAATCGGCCGCCATCACGAGGTCGAAGCCGATCAAGGACAGCACCAGGGCGAAGGCCAGCATGTAAAGGATGCTGAGCACACTCTTGCGGCGTTCGGCCAGTTGGGTGTTGCCCGAACGCCGCTTCCAACGGCGCACCAGAAAGGCGCGCAGGCGGCCGCCACTATCGGGTTCGGTGGACAGCTTCAGCCAGAGGGCCTGGTAAGTGTAGGCCAGCCCCAGGGTGTAGAGCACCACCAAGCCGGCCAGATCGCGGATAAAAAGAAAGCGCAGGTTGAGCCAGACCTCCTTGCCGTGCAGGTCGTGATGCAGCCAGGGAAAGACATGTTCGCGTCCCAGGAAGAGCAGCACGAAGAGGATAATCGAAAACGGGAAAAAAGCCGTGAAGGCTTCCGCCAGGTTGGAGAGCGGGCCGCTCCATTTGGCCTTGGTGGTGTGCATGATGGTCGAGAACAGCAGCCCGCCCTGGGCGATGGCCGACCAGACCAGGAAATTGATCAGATAGGCCTGCCAGGCCCGTTCCGGGTGCCGGGTGAAAAGCTGGACGAGAAAGGTGACGGCGCCGACAGCCACCAGCGCCAGAAACACTTTTCTGATGGGCCATGTCTTCATATGCTATGATTTGCCTTTCCTTGCGCCACGGGCCCAAGCTTGGAGCTGCAGCGTGCCTTGTCTGCGGCGGCTGTTCACTCAGACCGTTTGGGGCTGCACACTGAAATCGTTGATCTCGGCCCCGCGTTCCTGAAAAAAGCGGCGCAGTTTCTCCTCGCTGTCCGGGGCGCAGGCCACGGTGATGCCGTAGTGGTCACCCGAGCAGCGCGGGTCATATTCCGCCAGTCCTTCCCAATCCGGCAGACCGCCGACATTGATCAGCCCGATGACGTTGCCGAAAACCGAAAACAGGATCGTGAACTCGAAGCCCACGATAAAAAAGGGCACGAGGGCCACCACCGGCTTGCCGCTGACGATCAGCTCCCACTGGATCGCATTGTAGGCCGCAAAAAAGAAGCCGAAGAAAAAGCCGATGATGCCGCCGGCCAGGGTGAAATAACCCACCTTGCTTTTGGGCAAACCCAGGGCGTGGGCGATTTTGTGGTTGGGGATCGGGCCGTGAACCCGGACGACCGACCAGGTCGACGCCTTGAAGGCTTCGAGCGCTTCGATCACCTGGTCCGGATCCTTGAACAGCCCCATCAATCGTTTTTCGGCCGGCATGCGTCCTCCCTATTCCAGCATTTCCTTGACCTCCGTC
This sequence comes from uncultured Desulfobacteraceae bacterium, assembly GCA_964388465.1. Taxonomy (GTDB): domain Bacteria; phylum Desulfobacterota; class Desulfobacteria; order Desulfobacterales; family UBA5852; genus JABZFP01. The sequence continues at coordinate 5,724 of CAYMAR010000128.1, read as the reverse complement.
ATGGAGACGGCGGGCATGTGTTTGACGAAGAGGCAGAACAGAAAGAAAAACAGGCTGAAGCTGCCGATCATGATGCCGTATTCGACCAGGGACGGGGAAAACAGACCCCAGTTGTGCGGAATGAAATCCCGGGCCACGCTGGTGATGATGATCACGAAGCGCTCGTACCACATGCCCACGTTGACGAACAGCGAGATGATGAACAGGGCCGGGATGTTGGTGCGCACCCTTTTGAAGAGAAACAGCAGCGGGATGACGGTGTTGCAGACGGCCATGATCCAGAAGCCCACGGCGTAGTCGCCGGTGGGTCGCCAGGCGAAGATGTACTGCTCCAGCGGGTTATGGCTGTACCAGGCAATGAAGAACTCGGTAGCGTAGGCGAAGCCCACGATCAGGCCGGTGAAGACGATGGTCTTGGCCACGGCTTCGAGCACGTGGTCGGTGATGATCTGCTGGTAGCCGAAAATCTGGCGCAGCGGGATCATCAGCGTGATCACCATGGCCAACCCCGAATGGATCGCACCGGCCACGAAATAGGGCGCGAAGATCGTGGTGTGCCAGCCCGGAACGACGCCCAGGGCGAAGTCCCAGGACACCACGCTGTGCACCGAGATGACCAGGGGCGTGGCCAGGGCCGCGAAGAAAAGATAACCCCGGGTGTAGTGCCGCCACTGTTCGAACCGGCCGGTCCAGCCCATGGAGAGCACGGTGAAGATTTTCTTGCGGAAACCGGTGGCGTTGTCGCGCACGATGGCCAGGTCGGGCAGCATGCCCGTGTACCAGAAAAGCGAGCTGACGGTTAAATAGGTGCTGATGGCCACCACGTCGAACATGAGCGGCGACTGGAAGTTGGGCCACAGATTGCGCTGGTTGGGAAAGGGCAGCATGAAGTAGACCATCCAGGCGCGGCCCAGGTGAATGAAGGGGAACAGCCCGGCTGTGCAGACCGCAAAGACGGTCATGGTCTCGGCCGCCCGGGCGATGGGGTTGCGCCAGCCGGCCCGGAAAAGGTGCAGGATGGCGGAGATCAGCGTGCCCGAGTGCGCGATCCCGACCCAGAAGACGAAGTTGATCAGGTAGGTGCCCCAGGCCACCGGGTTGTTCATGCCGGCCACCCCGACGCCCACGAAGATCTGATAGAGCCAGCAGGAAGCCCCCATGAGAACCCCGGCAAACAGCAGGGCAATCAGGGCCCAGTAATTTTTGCCGGGGGGCTTCAAGCTGTTGAGAACGGTCTGGTCGACCTGGTTGAAGGTCAGCTCGGACATGGGCGTCAAACCTCCTGGACCACTTTTTTAAGGTAGATCACGGCCGGTTTCGCGTTGAGGTAGCCCATCACCTGATAGGCCCGCGGGTCGTCCACCAGCTTTCGCACCCGGCTTTCGGGGTCCATCAGACTCCCGAAGCTGATGGCGTTGGTGGGGCAGGTCTGCATGCAGGCGGTCACCACCTCGCCGTCCCGGATGGTCCGCTTTTCGTTCTTGGCCACGTTGTGGGCCGCCTTGATGCGCTGGATGCAGAAGGAGCACTTCTCCATGACGCCCTTGGCCCGCGTGGTGACGTCGGGGTTCAGCTGCAAATTGAGCGGCTTGGGAAACGGCCACGTGTACCAGTTGAAGCGGCGCACATGGTAAGGACAGTTCTGGGAGCAGAAACGGGTGCCGATGCAGCGGTTGTAGATCTGGTTGTTGATCCCCTCCTTGTTGTGGTGGGGGGCGTAGACCGGGCAGACCGCTTCGCAGGGCGCGTTGTCACACTGCTGGCACATCATCGGCAGAAAGCTCACCCGGGTCCCGGTATCGTCGTCCAGGTAGCGCTGGACCTGGAGCCAGGCCATCTCGCGGCCCTCCAGGATATGCTTCTTGTGCACCACCCCGATGTTGTTCTCGGCATAGCAGGCCGTCGCGCAGGCGTTGCAGCCGATACAGCGGTCCAGGTCCACCACCATGGCCCAGCGGTAGCTCTCATACTCGATGGGCGGGTAGAAATCCCGTTTGGGGTCGTAGCCCTCGGGAATCGGCAGGGTCAGCGGAAAATCCCACATGGTCAGGCCGGGCTTGGTCGGCTTCAGCCCCGCGCGGAGGTCTTTCAGGGCAACGGACGGGGCGATCTTGCGGTCGTGCTGGCTGCGGCTGCCGTCGATATGGGCCAGGGGCACGGATCGCCCGGTATCCTCGACCGCCGGGGCGACGACACTGTTCAAAGGCCCGCCGTCGAGGGGGGCGGTTTCCACCGGAAGGAGCGCGAAGGGGTTGGCGCCCTGGTTGCGGGCGAAGCGTCCGTAGGCCGTGTGCCCCATGCCGGCGGCCATCATCATCACGCCAGGGGCGACCCCCGCCCAGGTGTAGACCGGGGCCTCGAGCCGGGTGGTCCCGTTTTCGATCGCCAGCAGGCGGCCCTGGGCGGTGCCCAGATCGATGGCGGTTTCAGGGTGCATGACCACGGGCGACTGCCAGGTGACCTGGGTCAGGCTGTCGGGGATTTCATTCAGCCAGGCGCGGTTGGCCCCCCGTCCGTCCAGAAGACGGATGGACGGGGCGGCGACAAACACGGCCCCGTGGGTGGAGGGCTTCAATTGCCCGAAGACCTGGCCGATCAGATCCATGTCGACGGCGGCCGGATCGACCGTCGTCGCCCCTCGCCCCTGGTCCGCGAACAGCCCACCGGTCTGGAAGGCCGTCACCCAGTCTGCGGCGGCACTCACACCGTGCTGCGCTTGGAGCGCCTGGGTCAGGTACGCTTTATAGTCCTGGGCCGGCGCCTCGTCCGTGTAGGCCGTCCGCAGCAGCAGGTCGCCAAGGGCGGGCGCTGCGGTCAGCGCCCCCATGGTCGGCTGCTGCAGACCGGTGGCGCCCGAGTTGGCCCCGTATTCGTCCCAGGTTTCCAAGGGCAGGCGCACCGGCAGGATCAGATCGGCGGCGGCCGTGGTTTCGTCCATGAAACTGCTCAGGCTGACGACAAAGGAATTGGGCTGTGTGAAGGCTGCGGCGGCTTGGCTGGCAGCCGGAAGCGCGTAGACGGGGTTGGCGTTGTGGATCATAACCACATCCGCCCGCCCGGCCTGCATGTCCGCCAGGAGAGCGAGGATTTCGGCGCGGCGGGCGGCGGTTTCCACCCGCTGGCGGCGCCCGAAATCCAGCAGCGGCATCTCCGGGTCGAGGATCAGGTTCAGAAGGTTGGCTGCCAGGTCGGCCGCCAGACTGTGGGCGCCCGCGGCCGCGGCCCCCGTGCCCAGCACGAGCGGTTTTTCGGCCTGGAAAAGGCGGCTGGCCAGCCGGTCGTAGTGGTTGGCCGTGATGCCGCTGCGTTCGAGCACGTGCGCCTTCGTATACGGATTGACAAGGGTTTCCAGCCGACTGCGCAGGTTGTAGGGCAGGTGATCGGCGCGCCCCACGTCCAGGGCCACCTGGATCATCCCCAGGGCCACGACGGCCTCGGCGCCGGGCTGGCAGGGCAGCCAGGCGTCCGCGTTGGCGGCGGTCAGGGATTGAAACGGGCCGATCGCCAGAAAAAGGCCCTTGCGGTTGCGGCGCAGGCCGTGCATGGCCTTGAACGCCCGGGCCTGGGCCACCGGCGAGAGCCAGGTCTCCAGAAAATCGGCCCCCAGGGAGACCAGGACGTCGGCGTCCTCGATGCGATAGGCAAAAAGACCGTCGATGCCAAAGACGGCTTGGTTGGCCGTCTTCAGCGATTCATAGGCAAAGGGTTCGAAAATGACCGGACCGGAGGCATTCCAGTTGGAAAGGGCCGCCGTGGTCAGTTCCTGCAGCGTGGCCCCCATCACGTCGCTCACAAAGCGGACGCGGTCGGCCCCCCGGCGAGCGGCGGCGGCGGTCTCGACCCTCAGGATTTTTTCGGCCTCGGCATAGGTGATCTCGCGCCAGCGGCCGTTTTCCTTGATCCGTGGCGTGCGGATGCGGTCCGGATCGTAGATGCCCTGCAGCGCGGCCTGACCGCGCATGCACAGTTTGCCCCGATTGACCGGGTGGACTGGGTTGCCTTCGAGCTTGATGACGCGGCCCTCGCGGTTTTTGGCGATCACGCCGCATCCGGCCGGACACTCCCGACAAGTGGAGGCATACCATTGGGGCTGGCCGGTCACCATGTTTTCGGGGGCGTGCACCAGGGAAAACAGTTTACGGTCGGGGTCGGGCGAACAACCAGCGGCAAAGGCGACGCTGCCCATTCCGGCGATCTTGAGAAAAGTTCGACGATCCATAATTAGAATTGAGCCCTTGGCAGGTACAACCGCGGTTATTGAATGGGATCGAAATCAGCGATCCGGTCAAACGCATCTGAATAAGCCTGTGTAACGGGGGGGTTACAACGTGGTCACGTAGGGCGAATTAATACAGGAATCATTCTCGAGTGTCAAGATACCGTCTCGGAAAAAACAGGTGTCTATCCGTTTTCGAACGCATGGACGGCGTACCGGCATCGATTGCCTGTTCGTCAAGGCGCAATCGAAGAATAAGCAAGGCGGTGGGGCCTACCGCGTGGATGGTTTACACGCTGGAAGCAAAAGCGGATGGTGAAACCGATGTCCGCTGTCGGCGGAGGCTATCCGCGGGGCAGGATGTGCGTGGCCGCCCCCAGGAAGATTTCCGCCGTTTCACCCTCGGTTTCGGCCAGGGTCGGGTGGGCGTGGATGCTCAGGGCCACGTCCTCCGCCAGGGCGCCCATCTCGATGGCCAGAACCCCTTCGGCGATCAGGCCCTCGGCGCCGCGCCCGGTGATGCCGATTCCCAGCACGCGTTGGGTGCCGGGATCGACGATCATCTTGGTGAGACCCTGAGCGGTGCCGGTGGTGGCGGCCCGCCCCGAAAATTTCCATGGAAAGCGCTCCACCGCCACGTCGATGCCCTGCCGGCGAGCGTCTTCTTCGCTCAGGCCGGCCCAGGCGATCTGGGGATCGGTGTAGACCACGGCCGGGATGGCGCGGGCGTCGAAGGCCGAGGCCCGGCCGGCAATGACCTCGGCCGCGATTTTGCCCTCGACCATGGCCTTGTGGGCCAGCATGACCCCGCCAACGATGTCGCCGATGGCGTAGATGTGCGGCACACTCGTTCGCTGGTGCGCATCCACCGCGATGTGGCCGTCCGCGTCCAGCCGCACGCCCGCATTTTCCAGCCCCAGCTCGCCGCTGTTGGGCTGCCGGCCGATGGCCACCAGCACCCGGTCGACGGTCAGAGGCGTGGTGCCGTCCTCATGCTCGAGCATCACGCCAACCCGGTCGCCGGCGGCGGCGACCGGTCCGACGCGCGTATTGAAATGCTGGGCGGTAAAGGTCGTCTGCAGGCGTTTGGCCAGGGGGGCCACCAGATCCCGGTCCACCCCGGGCAGCAGCTGGCCGCCCCGTTCGACCAGGGTGATCCGACTGCCCAGCGCAGCATAGACCATCCCCAGTTCGAGCCCCACGTAGCCGCCTCCCACCACCAGGAGGTCTGTCGGAATGTCCGGCAGATTGAGGGCGCCGGTGGAGCTCATGATGCGTCCGTTCCGCCCGAAAGGGACGCCCGGCAAAGCCATGGCGCGGGAGCCGGCCGCAATGATCGCGTGGCGGAACTTCACCCGCAGGGCCTCGCGCCCCTTGATGCGCACGTGCCGGTCGTCCTCGAAAACGGCCCGCCCCTGGACGTAGACGATGCCGCGCTTGTCGGTCAGCGTCACCAGCCCGGCGGCCATCCGATCGACCACCTTCTGCTTCCAGGCCCGCAGGGCCTC
>CAYMAR010000127.1:3494-9553 GCA_964388465.1 uncultured Desulfobacteraceae bacterium | reverse complement strand
ATCGGCGGCCCATGTGCAAAATCATGGCGCCCGATGGCCACGGCGGCAAAAGTTTTTGAGGGGGGCCGCTAAATGAGGTTTTCAATATCCGGGTGGTTCCGCAGAACCGTGACGAATTGGCTGGTGCGGTGATCCAGGCGGTTTTTGACCACCTCCAGAAGCTGCTGCATGAAGAGATGTCCAATCTTGGGCTCCGCGGCAAGCAAGGCTTTCAGCTTGACCGCGCGCAGCGAAAAGACCTGGCAGGGTTCGGCGCAGACCGTTCGGGTGCTGTAGCTCGCCCCTTCTTCGAGCATGGCCGACCAGCCGAACGAATAGCCGGGTTTGATGGCCCCGATGGCAAACGATATCTTTTCGGAGATCTTTTTCTCGAGCAGGATCTTGCCGTATTTCAGGATATAAAACCGTTCGGCCGGGTCGCCCTCCCGGAACACGATGTCATCCTCCTCGAAATGGAGAACATCGATAATCGATATAAATTTTTCAAGCATGTCGTCGGTTAGATGCCTCAGGTCGACGCTGTCCTTCAGGTCTTCAATCGAAACCATCGGTGACTCCTCTAAAGTTCGCAGGGCCCTTTTAGGAATTCATCATCGTGTTGGCCGTCAAATGAGCATCAGCGCAGTAAAAAAAGCAATACCACAAAAAGCCCCGAAACGGCGGCACTGAGGCCCAGGGGAACCACGCCGGCATCGAAGGCGTGCTGAATCCCGCGCCGAAAATTCTCGACCGCCTCGCTGTTGCGCGCCTGGAGACGGAAGATCGGCGTCAATAGCCAGCTGCTGACGCGCACCGGGGCGTTGGCGGCAAACCGGTTGACGGCGCCGGTCAGCCCCTGGGCCAGCATCCGGTCGCAGGCCCGGTTCAAATTATTGAAAAGGGCATCCACCACCCGGTACAAGCCCCGTGCGCCTTTGCGGTAAAACCAGTCCGTATCCAGCGATATGGTCTCGGTGCGCTTCAGGAGGGGCAGAAAGAGAAAGAAGACCAGCGCGGAGAGCATCAGCAGCTGCAGCTGGGATACCACGTGCGCCAGGGTGTAGGCCTGGTAGTGAACTTCCCCGAAGGGCAGCACGTCATACAAGGGTTGCGGATAGACGCCCAGAAAGATGCACAGAAACGCCATGAAGCCCATGGCCGCGAGCATGGTCCGGTTGGTTTCGCCCGGGCGCAGACCGTTGTCCTTGGCAAAGAAGACAAAATAGGGGAATTTGATCCCGGCGTGCAGAAACACACCCGCCGATGCGATCTCCAATACGAGCCAGACCCAGACCAGGTGCTGCGCCACGCTCTGTTCGATGATGAGGGTTTTGCTCGTAAATCCGCTCGTACCGGGGAAAGATGAAATCGCCAGGGCCCCGATGGTGCCGAAAATCAGCGTCCAGGGCATGGTTTTATAAAGCCCGCCCAGATCCGTGCAGCGGCTCTTGCCGGTCATGTAGAGCACGGCTCCGGCCGACATCCACAACAGCGATTTATAGATGATATGGCAGAAGGCATGGGCCGCGGCACCGTTTAGGGCCATGGCCGTACCGATGCCCACGCCCGTGACCATGAAGCCGACCTGATTGATGATGCTGTAGGCCAGAATCCGCCGCATGTCGTTTTCCAGCAGGGCGTAGATGATTCCGTAGAGGGTCATCACGCAGCCGATGACGATCAGAATTTCCCATCCCGGATAACCGCGGATCAGGGTGTAGACGGCCGTCTTGGTGGTGTAGGCGCTGAGAATAACACCGCCGGTGACCGTGGCTTCCGGATAGGCATCCGCCAGCCAGGCGTGCAGGGGCGGGGCCGCGGCGTTGACCAGGAAACCGATCAGGATCAGCCAGGTGGCCAGGCTGCGCTCGGTCATGGCCTCGAAGGCCGTCGTGCCGGTCTGGGAGATAAAAAACAGAATGCCGGCCAGCAGACAAAGGCCCCCCACGAGATGCACGAGCACATAACGGAAGCCGGCCCCCAGGGACTTTGGAGACTTGCGCGCCAGGATCAGCATGGTGCTGGCCACGGCCATGATTTCCCAGAAGAGGTAGAGGCTGATCAGATCGCCGGCAAATACGACGCCCAGGGCGCTGCCGATGTAGAACAGGGCCGCCACGTGCTGGGTGGCATCCCGCAGGTAAAAAGCGTAGATGAAGGCGGCAAAGGCATTGAGGGTGAAGATATAGCCGAAGACCTTGCTGAGCTTGTCGACCCTAAGAAAGGTCAGCTCGTAGCCCAAAAAGGAAACCTGCCAGCTCGCCCCGGGCTCGAGACTGGCGATCAGGAGAAAGGCGGCGGCCGGAACGGCGATCACCAGACAACTGCGAACCGATCCCCTGAACAGCGGGACCAGCAGGGCCGCCAGGATGAACAGGGCCGCGGGAGGTAATTCAGTCGTCATAGTAGTCCTCGCGGGCCTTGAGCAAGAGGGCCACCAGCTTGGAGAACAGGATCAGCGCCGCACAGGACACGAATCCCAGCACCGCGCTGAATCCAAAAAAGCCGTCAAATCCGAAATGGGGGTGCCGGTGGGCGAACAGTTCCCCCACGACGGTGAGTCCACAAACAATGTAAAGCAAAATCCATAGCTTGCGGATCACTTCCGGTCGATCGAAATAGTCGAACTCTTTTTTGGGTTGCATCCTTGGCGACCTCCGTCACCCGAGGGCCAGCCGGGCGAGATTTAAAAACACGTCGGGGTAAAAAAACAAGGCGATGGAGCCCGCCGCCGTAATCACCGGCGGCACCATGCACCACGCGGGCGCCTCCGCCAGCCCCGGCGACGCTTCCGACCCCGGTTCGGCCGGATTGAAAAAGGCCTTGAACACGATCGGCAGAAAATAAAACGCATTGAGCAGCGAGCTGGTCAGCAAAACGACCAGGATGGGCCACTGGTTGGCATCCAGGCTGCCCAGGGCCAGATACCACTTGCTCAAAAACCCGCCGGTCGGCGGCAGGCCGATCACACTCAGGGATCCGATGAAAAAGGCCCCCATGGTAATCGGCATTTGGCGCCCGAGGCCCGTCATCTCGCTGATGTTCTTTTTGCCCGTGGCGACAAAAATGGCGCCCGCGCAGAAAAAAAGCGTGATTTTGCCGAAGGCGTGCATGGCGATGTGGATCATCCCGCCGGTGAGCCCCTTGGCGGACAGCAGCCCGACCCCCAGGACGATGTAAGAAAGCTGGGCGATGGTGGAAAAAGCCAGGCGGCGCTTGAGGTTGTCCTGCGAAAGGGCGATCAGCGATCCGGTGAGGATGGTGACCGACGCCAGCGCCGTCACCCAAACGCCCAGATTCAGGGAGGCCAGCAGATCGGTCCCGAAGATCCCGGTGAGGGTGCGGAAAATGCTGAAGACCCCCACCTTGACCACGGCGACGGCGTGCAGCAGGGCGCTTACCGGCGTGGGGGCCACCATGGCCGCGGGCAGCCAGGAGTGCAGCGGCATGACCGCGGCCTTGGCAAACCCAAAGATGAACATGAACAGCAGCACCGCCACGGTGGTCCGGGACGCATGACCGGCCAGAACCCCCTGGGTGCTGAAGGTCAGATCCCCGGTCAGGTTATAGATCATCAGCATGGCCGGCAGGACCAGGCCGATGGAGGCGCCCACCGTGTAGAGCAGGTATTTGCGGCCCGACGTCCGGGCCTCGCGGTCCTGATGGTGGGTCACCAGCGGATAGGTGGCCAGGGAGAGCATCTCGTAGAACAGGTAGAGCGTCAGGAGGTTGCCGGCAAAAGCCACGCCGATGGTCGCGCTCAGGGAAATCGCAAAACAGGTGAAATACCGGTTCTGGGCATGCTCGTCCAGGCCCCGCATATATCCGATGGAATAGGCCGAGGTCACGATCCACAAGGAGGAGGACACCAGCGCGAAGAGCATGCCGAACGCATCCACCCGCAAGGAAATGCTCAGGCCCGGCAAAACCCGCGCCACCGTAAATGTGATTTCCTGTCCGGCCAGCACCGCCGGGAGCATGGAACCCACCAGGGCGAACTTGGTCAGGGCGGCCAGAAAGGTCCACCCCTCCCGCACGTTGGGCGAGCGGCTCCCGAAGATGAAAGGGGCCGCGATGAGGGAAACCAGGACGGCGGCGATGGGTTTGAATGAATAAATCGGTTCCATCGATCAGAGAATCCCTGCCGGTATGACGTGCGTCACGAAACCCTCGACAATATCACCGGCGTAGAGGCCCAGGGCGAACAGCATCGCGGCCGCCGTCACCATGACGACAAGCATTTGCAGGGGGGCTTCCTCAACGGCAACCCCATGGACCCCTCCACTGCCGTGGCCATGGGCGCCGTGGTGGTCGGTAAAGGGCTCAAAAAAGGCAATTTCGAAAATGCGGAAAAACAGCACCAGATTGATCAGGCTGCTGAACAGCAAAGCCGCCACGAAGCCGTATTGGCCCGCGGCCAGACCGCCGGAGATCAGGTACCATTTGCTGAAAAAGCCGCAGGTGGGCGGCACGCCGATAATGGATAGGCCGCCGACGACAAAGACCGCCATGGTCACCGGCATCTTGGCGAACAAGCCCTGCAGGTCATCGATGGTTTCGCCTTCGTTGCGTTGTTGAATGGCGGCGGCGGCCAGGAAGACGCAAAAAGTCATGGCCGCATCGTTGACGATGTGGAGGATGGCCCCCGACATCCCCGCCCGGTTGCCGAGCCAGAACCCGCCCACCATGTAGCCGACCTCGGCCACGATAATGTAGGTCAGCATGCGCTTCAGGCGCCGGGTGGACAGCGCCAGGAACGAGCCGGCCACGATGGCGATCACCGCCAGCCAGACCATGTGCCCGCCCAGCTGCAGGCGCTCGAAAGCAAAAACCGGGGTGAAAACCGTGAGCATCACCCGCACCATGACATAGATCATGACCTTGGTCACCAGCGGCGCCACCAGGCTGCTGACAGGGGAGGGCGCATGCGCGTAAGCGTTGGGCAGCCAGGCATGCAGCGGGAAAAAACTCATTTTGAGGCACAGACCGGCCAAACACAGGATAAAGGCCGACACCACCAGCCGGGAGTCGTAGATCTCCGGCAGCCGGGCGGCCAGGTCGACCATGTTCAGGGTCCCCGTGGCCAGGTAGAGGTAGCCCACGCCCAGGAGATAGAGGCTGGCCCCGATGGTGCCCATGAAAAGATAATTGAGGCTGGAGAGCGGCGCCCGGCCAGGACCCATACCGATCAGGGCGTAGCCCGTCAGGGCGGCGATCTCGATCAGGACGTAGAGGTTGAAGGCATCACCGGTAGCGGTGATGCCCATCAGGCCGGTAACCAGAAGGATATACAGGGTGTAAAAAGCCCCCAGGCGGTCGGCGTAGGTTTTCTCCACGATCGGCCGGGTGCCCAGCAGGTTGAGGAAGGCCACCGCGGAAACGGCAACAAGCACGATGCCGTTCAAATGATCCACCCGCAGATTGATGCCCACCGGCGGCGTCCAGCCGGCCATGAAATATTGGACCACACCGTTTTGCTGCACCTCCGCCAGCACCCCCACGCTGGCCAGAAAGGTCGCCAGTAGGGCGGCCGCGGTCAGGGGGAAACACCAGCGTTTGTCGATCCAGCCCGCGATGGTGACCAGGAAGGCCGCCACCAGCGGAACCACGATGAGGAGGGCGGGATAATGAGCGCTCATGTCTTATCGATCTGGGCTTGGATTTCGTCTTCTTCGAGCGTGCCGTATTGCTGGTAAACCTTGATCGCCAGGGCCAGCGCCACGCCCAGGGTGGCCACCGAAACGACGATGGCGGTCAGCATCAGGACATGGGGCAGGGGGTTGATGTAGTCGATGGCCCGGACGGCATGGTGAGCGTCATGGCCGTGGCCGGCATCGAGGATCGGGATCGTGCTTCCCCGCTTGGCGCCGATGGAGACATAAAACAGAATGACGGCCGTCTGGAAGATGTTCATGCCAATGATTTTTTTGACCAGATTGCGTTTGGCGATCAGGGCGTACATGCCGATCATCACCAGGCCGATGAACACCCAGTAGTTGTATTTGGTCAGAAAACTGGAAAGGATGGCTTCCATGTCATCAAAGCCCTTCGTCGTGTCGGCCGGCCGACGAGAGGTTGTA
>CAYMAR010000127.1:0-3394 GCA_964388465.1 uncultured Desulfobacteraceae bacterium | reverse complement strand
GCCGTGCGCAGATCGGTGGAGATGGCGTAGAGGATGATGGCCGCGCCGAAGAGGACCCCGCCTTGAAAGCCACCGCCGGGGCTGTAATGGCCATGGGCAATGACGTACAGGGCGAAAAGCTGAACAAAGGGCACGATCAGGCGGCAGGTCAGGTTGATAATCATGTCGTAGGGGACCCAGTGCGAGTCGATCGGTTCGAACTCGTCCGAGCCCTCGGGCGTCTTGCCGCCCTCTTCGATGCGCAGGGTGACCCCGGTGGGAAGGTGCCGGTAAAGGCGCGTTTCAATCGATTTTTGCCGGAAGGTGCGCAGCAGGAAGAAACAGGCCAGACCGGCGGAAAAGATCACCGCGGTCTCGAACATCGTATCATAGCCCCGGTAGTCGGCCAGAACGGCAGTGACGATATTGGGGGCGTGGGTGTCCGCCGCGCCATGCTCGATGTAGTAGGGGGAGAGATGGGTGCTGGCCGGCGACGCCGGATCACCCCAGTCGGGAAAATCGGGAAGGCCGTAAAAAAGCAGTCCCCCCATCATCAAGACCGCGATCAGGGCAAAGGCTCTCAATCCTTGGTCCTCCGGGAGGTGTGAAAAACAGCCGCGACAAAGAAGACGGCGCTGACGCCGGCGCCGACCGAGGCCTCGGTGAAGGCCACATCCACCGCCCCCATGATGGCGTACACCAAACACATCAGAAAACTGTAGGCCCCGAACAGGATCGCGGCCCCGAGCAGGTCGCGCACCATGATGGCCCCGATGCCGCAGACCATCACAAGGAGCATGATGATGAGATCCACCGGCCAGATCATCGCCGCCCCTCCCGTGTTTCCTTGGTCCAGGGCACCAGGCCGGCGCGCACGCCGGCATCCACGATGGCGTGGGTGGCCGTGGGGCTGGTGATGAAGACGAAGACCACGATCAGCAGAATCTTGAGCGCGGTCAGCACCGAACCCAGACTCAGGTCGTTTAGAAGGTAGAGCGCCATCCCGATCATGGCGGCGAACTGTCCCATGGTGTCCAGTTTGCCGGCCGGGTGCAGGCGCGAATAAAAGTCCGGGAAGCGGAGGATGCCGATGGCGCCGCCTAAAAAGAAAAAGAGGCCAACGGCGATCATGGCCGTTGCAGCAATGTCGAGCCAACTCATTTCGTTATCCTCATCAGACCCTGTTGGGCTTTTTTAAAGGGCATGGCACCGTTGGGGGGGGGGTGCCTTACCGCCCTTCGGCCTCGTCGTAGAGACCCTTCTTCTTCTGGAAATAGCGCGAGGCCGCCAAGACGGCGATAAAGTTGAGCGTGGCGTAGGCCAGCGCGATATCCACGAACATATCGACGCGTTCGTAAATCAGACCGATTAGAATCAAAAGCGTCGTCGTCTTGCTGCCGATGGCATTGACGCCGATGAGACGATCGAGGACGGTGGGGCCGAACACGGCCCGGTAAAGGGAAAGGACCATAACACAGGCCAGAAAAACGCCGGCATATAGAAAAATAGCCTGCATGGATCATTCACCCACGATGGCGCCCACCCGGTCTTCCATTTCACCGGGTAGGCCCTGGCCCGAGGCCTTGTCTATCGCGTGGACGGTGTATTTGCCTAAGATCGATACATAAACGGTGATCGTACCCGGGGTCAGCGTGATCGAATTGGCGAAGATAAAACGGGCCATTTCGCTATCCAGCCGGGTTTGAAAACGAATCATACGGGGATCGATGAGATCCATCATGCGCGGATGGAAAACGAGGCGCATCACATGCATGTTGGCCCGGAAAATTTCAAACAGGAGCCAGGGGATGTAGGCGATGAACCGCAGCCAGGTGCCGGGCAGCCCGCCGAGTCGTCGCGCTTTGAGCAGCATATCCCCCGAGGTGGCGGTGACGATGGCGCTGGAGACGACGCCCAAGGCCATGTGAAAGAAGTCGAACTTGCCTGAAAGCACCAGCCAGGTGATCATGCAGACACAGAAAGTGAAGACGTAGGGCAGGAGGGATTTCTCGGGCGGCGCTGGGGGCTCAAAGGGCTTGAAAGGCGAGAAGGCCTGGTAATCGACGGTGTTGTCCGGTTTGGTTTTGGCTGCCAAGAGTTTCCGACCTTCCCAATAGCAATATGCCGCCCTAAACGGATTCATGCCGCAGGCCGGCCCGCAAATCGATGCTGGAGCGCTAAATCAATCGGCTGAATAGCCACAATCTCGAGGGCAAGTCAACCCATATTCTTTCCAATCGCAGATGGAAAGCACGGGCCTTCGGCTATAACCAATCGTATATAATATATATTTTTCGGAAGCCCCGCCGGCGTCAAACGGGGCGCAGCGATTCCCGCGCCTCAAAAAAGACTGGCCTTTTTGCTGGCGATTCAATACAGACAGGCCCATGGAAGCCTTTACGGATCTTTTGTGCCGACTGATTGCCATACCGTCGACCCACAGCCGGCCCGAGGCGATCCAGCGCTGCGCCGATTTTATCGTGGACTGGCTCGCGCGGCGCGGCATTCAATGCCAGCGGCAGGTCCAGGCGGGCGTGCCCACGATCACGGCGCTGCCGGCGCCCGATCGCGTGCCCGTGCTGCTGATGTCCCATATCGACGTGGTCGAGGCCCCGGAGGCGCTTTTCAAGCCCCGTCTGGAGGGGGGCCGGCTTTACGGTCGCGGTGCTATCGACGACAAATATGCCGTGGCGCTGTCTATGCTGCTGATGCACGACCACCTGGCGCGACTGCGGGCTGCGGGCCGCGGCCAGCGCGATCTGGGCTTCGGACTGATGATCACGGGCGACGAGGAAGTCGGCGGCAAGCACGGGGCGCGCCCCACGCTGGGCCGGCTGGCGGCCGATTTCGCTATCGCCCTCGACGGGGGACGCCTGGACAAGATCGTCGTCAAGGAAAAAGGTATTCTGCGGCTCAAACTGACCAGCCGCGGCCGTTCCGCTCACGGGGCCCGTCCCTGGCTGGGCGAAAACGCCATCGAGGCCCTTTTCCGCGACTACGAGGTCCTGCGCACGCATTTCCAGGCCGATGCGCCCGGCCACTGGCACCGCACCCTGAACTGGAGCGTCGTCAAGGCCGGCCAGTCCGTCAACCAGGTGCCGGATCGGGCCGAGGCGATTTTCGACATCCGCTACACCGAACAGGACGATCCCGACGCCCTGGTGGCCGAATGGCGCGCTGCGCTGCACGGCGAGGTGGAGATCCTGACCCTCGACCCCGTTTTCCAGGCCGGCCGCTCGCCCCACATGGACAGGCTGAAAAAAATCGTGCCCGAGGCCGAATGGGGTTCGGAGCACGGGGCCAGTGACGCCCGCTTTCTGGCGGCCAATGGCATACCCGGTATCGTCTGGGGCGCCAACGGCAACATGAGCCAGCACACCGATGACGAGCACGTCGAACTGGACAGCGTGTTCAC
>CAYMAR010000126.1:8277-9673 GCA_964388465.1 uncultured Desulfobacteraceae bacterium | reverse complement strand
GTCAATCAGCGCAAAACAGCGTAGCCGACCCCCGCCATCACCGACCCCACAAAGCCCAGGGCAATATAGAGCGCAAATACCGGTCGGCGCACCAGAGCATACACCGCCAGGGCCGCCGGAATGGAGGATACGGCCCCGGCGGTCATGAAGGCCAGCCCGGCGCCGGGGGACATCCCCATCTGCATGAGCCCGCCCACCAGGGGCACGGCCGCGAAACCGTTCATATAGGCCGGGATCCCCACCAGAGCGGCCAGCGGAATCGCCGTCCACTTCTCTCCGCCCACCAGGCGTGTAATCCAATCCGGCGGGATGTAGGCGATCATCAGGCTTTCCAGGAAGAACGCCATGGTCAGCCATTTGCCCAGGAACCAACCGGTGCTCGCGATCTCCTGGATAAAAATGTGACGACGTTTTTCCTCCCCCCAAAAACGCCAGTTCACCGACGCTGATGGCGCTTTGGGGCCGCCGCCGCTGCAGCAGCCAACGGCTTCCAGACTGGGCCGCAGCGCCTGCTGCAGCATTCCGCCCCGCTGCAGGCCGTAAATCGTGAAGCCGGCCAACAGACCGATGCCGAAAGCGGTGATGGTCTTGACCACGGCGAATTCCAGGCTGATTCCGGCCGCGGTGATGATGAACATCTCCGGGTCCATGACCGGGGAAGCGATACAGAAGGCCATCACCGGCGCCAGGGGCACACCGGCGCGCAGCATGGCGGCCATCACCGGGATGACGCCGCAGGAGCAGAAAGGCGAGAGGGCCCCGGTGGCGGCCGCGGCCAGGATGGTCGCCCAGGGTTTGCCTGAAAAAACCCGGGCCAGGGTCTGATCGAGGCCGCTGGCCTTGGCATAGGCGGCAAACGCCACGGCGATCGCGAAGAAAGGCGCCATGTCCACCAGGGCCTTGCGCATGAAAGCCAGGCTGGGGCCGAGCTGACCCGGGTCCATCAGACCCAGCAACAAAATACCGGCCAGAAGGGCCCACAGGACCCGATCGGCCAGGATCGCCATCCCCCCCGACGGCAGCGCGGGCCGGGGAAGGCGGGAAACAAGGGTTCGCATCGCCGTATCTCCTTTTAAATTTTTAGAATTATAGAAATTATGATTAAAAAATTTTGGCCGTTTCGGGCGTCAGCCGATCGTCCGTGATTTTTCATAGACGCAGCATTCTTCGGTCAGGAACCGGACAATGCCTTCGATTTTGTCGTAGGCGACGGAACAGCGCAGCACCGTGCTCTCCCGCACCTGGCGCACCAGTCCGACACTGCACAGCAGGCGGATATGGTGGGACAGCGTGGAGTGCGGTACGCTTAGGCGGCGTTGGATTTCTCCCACGGGCATGCCGGTCTGCCCGGCCCTCACGAGTTCGCGCACGATCCTCAGGCGCGTCGGGTTTCCCA
>CAYMAR010000126.1:5953-8177 GCA_964388465.1 uncultured Desulfobacteraceae bacterium | reverse complement strand
GGACAAGGCTGGATGCCCGGTGCGCCGGGTGGGCTTCCGCCGAACGGATTCAGTCGGGATTGGATTTGCAATCGCAGACGGAATGGTTCAATATAAAATCCAAGGGACCCAAGCCACCGTTGCGACGACCATAAAAAACCAAAAAGCGCCATGTCCGAACTCACCGTGCCCTACGATGTCATTCTGAACAGCCTGAGCGACGGGGTCTACGTCTGCGATCGCAACCGCCGCATCACCTACTGGAACGCTTCCGCCGAACGCATCACGGGGTGGTCGTCCACAGACGTTCTGGGGCGCACCTGCGCGGAAGACATCCTGGCCCATGTCGACAAGGACGGCCACCGTCTGTGCGGCAAGGAGCACTGCCCGCTGCACCGCAGCATGATCACCGGTACGGTCAGCACGCTGCCGATCATCGCCTATGCCCGCAGTAAGGACGGCAAGCGCATACCCATGCAGATCACAGCGGCCCCCCTGATCGATGATGACGGGACCGTCGTGGGCGGCGTCGAAACCTTTCGCGACCTGCGACCGTTGATGGGGGATTTGAAACGCGCCCGGCTGATCCAAAAGAACCTGCTGACCCGGCCGTTGCCCCGGGACAATCGCCTCCGCTTGGCCGCTTTTTACATGCCCTTCGACCTCGTGGGGGGCGATTACTACGCCGTCCGTCAACTGGGACCCGACCAGTTCGGATTTATACTCGCCGACCTGGAGGGCCACGGCACAGCGCCCGCCCTCTACATGATGCACCTCAAAACCCTCTGGGATCGCCATTATCCGCGTATGCGTGCACCCGCTGATTTCGCCACGGCCGTCAACCGTGATCTGGCCGAGGTCTTTGGCGGCGACGTTTCGTTCGCCTGCGCCGTGTGCGGGTTGATTGACCTCAAGACCCAAACCCTGCATCTGGCCAGCGCCGGCGGACCGCCGCCCATTCGCTGCCGTGAGGACGGCGCGCAGGTCCTCCAGGTTTCGAACGGATTGCCCTTGGGCGCCACAGAAGAATTCAGTTACGAGGAAACCGCCCTGTCGATTTCCCCCGGCGACGCCTTTCTGTTCGTTACCGACGGCACCTTTGAAATCGACAACGCCCGCCAGGAGCAGCTTGGTATCGAAGGATTGATTGCGGTCCTGGAGCAGCTCGACTATCCGGCCACCCCCCTCGACATGAGCCGCCTGGAAGAGCAATTGCTTTTGTTTTCCAACGAAATACGGCTGCCGGACGACCTGACCATCTTGGAAATCGGCTGCCCCAAGACCCCGGGCTGAAGCCGGTACCTCCTGAAAAAAGTGCATCAGCCGCGGAAAATACCGACACGCTAAAATAAATCCGTGACACGTCTTTAACATGCATTGTATGGTTTGTTCGCATACACTCGACCTGAGGCGCCGGGCGTCCTTTCCACAACAGGGGAACCGTACCGCGGTCTTGACTACGGCGATTTCCATCCGGCCCCCATCACTCGCCGACCACCCGAATCGCCGGAGTGGAACATGAACGTAAACAATCGGATCATCACCCGCCTGACAGTTTTCGTTTTCGTGGGCATCCTGCTGGTGGCGTGCGCCTCTGAAGGTCCCGTGGTCCAGCGGCAGGGGAACCTGAACGCCATCGAAAAAGTGGCGATTCTGCCGTTTGAGAACATGTCCGCCCTGCACGGGTCCGGAACGAGTGTGCGCAGCCCGATTACCGGACAGGTCTTCGTCACGGGCCCTGTGGTCCGTCAATCCGACCAGTTCATGACCGCGCAACTGGTCTCCCACCTGCGCCGGGACACCCATTTCACCATCGTGCCCTCCCGCGACGCCGCCGCCATCATGACCGGGCTGTCGAAGCAGCAGGGGCGCGATTGGCCGCAGCGCCGGCTTGTCGCCCGCACCGGACAGCGGCTGGGCGCCGATGCCGTCTTCGTCGGCCACGTCTACCGCTTTCGGGAACGTACCGGGGGCGGAGCGGCCTCGGAGTCGCCCGCCTCGGTGGCCTTCGACATCTATCTGATCGACTGCCAGCACGAACAGGTTCGGTGGTCGGCCTTCTATGATTATACCCAGCAGGCGTTGAGCGACAATCTGGGCGGCATCGGGAATTTTTTCCGGCGCGGCGGCCGTTGGGTAAGGGCCGAAGAACTGGCGGTCGAGGCCATGCAAGATATATTCGAAGACTTTTCGCGCAAACCGATCGAAAAGCCGGATTGAACCCCCACCGACCTTCGACCAGACG
>CAYMAR010000126.1:0-5853 GCA_964388465.1 uncultured Desulfobacteraceae bacterium | reverse complement strand
CGGAATACTGACAAAAACGGCTAATTTCTCATCAGCACCGGCATTGGAACCTACCATCGAGACGACAAATACCATCGTCGCGATCAATGGCATCGCAGCCGCAATTTCAAGCTATTTGTTGCATGGCTGCATCTGCTTTAAAAAAACCGCAGTTTTGGAACCGATTGAGCCCAAACACGATCAGCCCTGACGGGCGATTGTCGGTAACCGGCGGTGAATGCCCTAATAGTTGTGCAAATATATTGCATTGCTTCCCCGTAAGCAAGACGGCCCTTGCCGATTTTTTTTGAAATGCCGAAGGATGGGCCGCAATGCGTTTGGTGCCTTTTTCATCATCTGCTATAGTTGCAAAGAGATACCAAAGAATCCGGCCACTGATCGCTCGGTGGTTGGCGCTCAGTTGAAATTCATTCGAAGGATGCGACGATATGCGATACCCCCTTATCACCTTCTGGCTGGTAATTGGATTTTGTCTATTCGGCTGCGCAACCTCCGAAAACGTATTCGTCTCGATGAAGAACTATACCCAGGGCGAATTTTATCTCCGGAACGACCGCTACGAGGAATGCATCGCCCGTTTTGTTGCGGAAACCAAAGTAAACCCCGGCGATGCCAAGGCCCAATATTATCTCGGCCGCTGCCGCCTGGCCCTCGAAAAAAACAAGTCCGCCCTGACAAACATTAAGGCGGCGGTCGCCCTGAACCGGGACAACCCGGATTACCATTTCTGGCTCGGGGTGGCCTATGCCGCGGTGGGCCAGCCTGCCAACGAGCGCCGCAGCTATGCGGATGCGCTGGCCATCAATCCCAAACATGTTCAGGCGCTGGTCTATCTGGGTCACAACCGCTTCGAAGCCCGCCGCTATCGCAACGCGCTAGGCTATTACAACCGCGCCCTGCAGCTCGCCCCCTACATCGCCACGGCTCTCTTCAACCGCGCCCTGGCCCTGAGACGCCTGGAACGAACCCCGGAAGAGATCAATGCCTGGTTGACCTATCTGGCGGCGTATCCCGACGGCGCCTTTGCCCGGCAGGCAACCATTCATCTCAACCGCCACGGACGCTTCGACCATCGCAACCATATCATCGGCAGACGGACGCTGCCTCTGGCCAAGATGGCGTTCAACCCATCCAGCGCCAAACTCCGCGCCGAATCCATACCGGCGCTGAAGCGATTGGCCCAGGTCATCGCACAGAATCGGAAAGTGGTTCTGCACATCTTGGCTTATCAGAAAAACAATCCCAGGTTGGCGGAGGCTCGGGCAAAAAGCGTCAAAAAAATCCTTCTTGCCCGTGAGAGCCGCCTCAATGGCGCACGCATCAAGGTCAGCTGGTTCGAGGAACCCGAAGCGGTCAAAATTGGCCGCCGAACCCATTATCTCGACAGCAGCGTTAATTTTATCGGGGTTGAGCGATAGGACCTTATCTATTGGTTTTAATCTTAAATATAACCCTGAGCCGCCTTGCCGGAAACGCCGCTACCGCGCCGAAGCGCCTTGTTGGCCGTCTTGGGTGTGACCTTTTGCGAAACCCCAACGTATATACAAACAAGAGATGGCAACCGCGCAAGGATTGCCGGGTCTGAACGGCTCACAATGGTAATGGAAGACGACGAGATGGTGGAAATGGCTCTCATGGGCAACGCCGACGCATTCGGCGGTCTCGTACGCAAATACGAGAAGCCTATCTTCAATCTCATGTACCGCACCACCGGATCGCTGGATGCCGCCGCCGACCTGACTCAGGACGCATTTCTGAAAGCCTTCGACAAGCTCCACACCTATCGCCCGGGCCGCAAATTTTACTCGTGGCTTTACGCCCTGGCGGTGAACACGGCCCGCGACCATCTCCGGCGGGACCGCAGGCAGCCGGTCATAACCGACCACAACCCCGAGATAGCCCCTGCCGGCGGCGCAACCGACAACGCGGACGACGTCCAGAGCCTTCTCGAGATCATGCGCTCCCTGCCGGTCCACGACCGAGAGGCCGTGCTGATGCGGTTTCGGGAAGGGCTGAAGATGAAAGAGATCGCCGAGCGCCTCGATCTTTCGGTCAGCGGGGCCAAAATGCGGGTTCAACGCGGCCTGGCGAAACTCCGGACGGCCTGGGAAACGGTCAATCATGGCAACTAGACACGACGACAGGCGCGTATCCCTTTCACCGGACGGTATGCCGGATCATCTTACCGCAAGGCTGCGGCGATTACCGGACGTGGACCCCCCCGAAGGCCTTTCAAGCCGCATTATGGACGCTCTGCACACACGCCGGCGGCCCTGGTTGCCGATGGTGATTTACAAATTCCAACGATTAAGGATCCGAGCCGTCACCCCTCTGAGATGGGCACCGGCAGCCGTCGCTCTGGCGATCGGCGTCATCATCGGGATCAGCTTCAACCAAAATCCAGACGAAAGCGGTCTGCAGGCGGTCCGGCCGGCGGTCGATACGGATGCCGACTACCGCCAGGGGCGCAAACTTCTGGCCGAGGGTCAGGCCGAGAAAGCGCTCGTGCATTTGACGCGGGCTGCAGACGTCCAGCCCGGCGAGGCCCTTTACCAGTTCTGGCTGGGGGTTACCTACTGGGCGCTCGAGGATCCGGATCGGGAGCGGTTGCATTACCAGAACGCACTAGCGCACGATCCCGACTTTCTGCCCGCGCACGTCTATATCGGCCACAACTACCTGGATCGGGGCGAATACGAGGCGGCCCAACGCCATTACAGGCACGTATTGCAGGTCGTGCCGGACCATGCCGAAGCCCTTTTCCACACCGGAAAGGTGCTGCACCGGCTGGGCGACACCCGGGCGGAAAATGAAGCCTGGCGGACCTACCTCGAGCATTACGACCGCGGCCGGCCGGCCCTGCAAGCGGTGGAAATTCTCAACACCAACGGCGATTTTTCCTATCGCCGCATCCAGTTGGGCCCACTGAGCATCGTCAAGCCGAGCATCGTCTTCGCCGAAGGACACCCGGGTTTGGACGCGGTCTCACGGACGACCCTCGACGACATCGGTCGGATCGTCGCCGGTAATCACAAGCTCACACTGCATGTGCTGGCCTATGCCGCCAATGACATCGACGTGGCCAGAAAACGAGCCAAAACGATCAAAAACTACCTCCTCGATCGCCACAGCGGCTTGTCGGCCCGGCGCATCAAGCCCAGCTGGTTTGGGGTTTCCGAGAAAATAAAACTCGAAGATCGTTCTTACGAACTGGAATCCTCGATTCGTCTATTCGCAACCCTTGTGGACGAATCATGACAAACACAGTTACGGAGAAAGACGATGGCGATATCAAAAACCAATTTGTGGAATAGCTTGCCGATGTTGATAGCGGTCACGCTGTTGA
Source organism: uncultured Desulfobacteraceae bacterium (assembly GCA_964388465.1). Lineage (GTDB taxonomy): Bacteria > Desulfobacterota > Desulfobacteria > Desulfobacterales > UBA5852 > JABZFP01. Next base: position 2,507 of record CAYMAR010000126.1, on the reverse strand, counting down.
CGCTGGTCCTGGTGCCGCCCCTCGGCCATGCCCAGGCGGAGGAGGGCCCCGGCGAGACGGTGAGCGACATCGCCGATGCCGATCCCGAGGTCGACGACCTGGGGGATGGCGAAATGGGTCCAGAGGGTGAGTCCGAAGACGCTGAAGACAATGATGACGAAGGGCCGGCGATCAACAATCCCGCCCAAGCCCAGAAGGTCGAAAATCTGGCCAAGGCCGCGGCCCTGAATTCCGAGGACGACGAACTGGCCACACGCGTCGACGCCCTGGAGGCCGCCGAGAAGGAACTCGCCGGGCTGAGCCCCGGTGATCCTGGCTACGAGGACGCCCTCGAAGCCGTCGAGACGGCGGAAGAGGCTGTGGTCGACCGCCTGGCTGAAATCGCCGGGGCCTTCGAAACCGACGTTACCGAAATGCGCGAAGAGGGTTACGGCTGGGGGCAGATCGCCCACGAGTTGGGTGTTCACCCCAGTGTTTTGGGACGCGGCCACAAGTACGGCCATCAGAAAAGCGCGCAGCACGGATTCCAGACCCGGCACGGTTACGGCAAAAAAGGCGATATGGCGGTATCCACGTCGCGCAACACCAGGAAGGGCCCGAGCACTAAAAACTATGGCCTGTCCGCCGCAGGCCAAGGCAGCGGCAAGGGTAAAGGCGCGAAAAGCGGGGGCTCTTTCGGTCGCGCCGACAGCGGCAAAAGCGGGGGCAAAGGCCGGGGCGGTGGACGAGGTGGTGGGCAAGGTGGCGGCAAAGGCGGTGGAAACGGCGGCGGCAAAGGGGGCGGGAACGGAAAAAAATAAATCGCCTGTCGTTTGATCCCATAGGGCCGAACTGAAACGGGCGTGATGCCGATCACGCCCGCTTTTTTAAGCTCCTCAGCCGCTTTTCAATCATTTTCGATGCCCGGAAACCCTTCGCATCGTCCCTTCCCGCAACCATGCCTGGCCGATGCATTTTTCCAAATGTTGCGTTCGATCACCGGCGCGGGGCTTTTATAGCCGACGCTGTACCACCACCCGTACGGAAGCCTGCCTCGAAGTCAGCCAGGGTTCCCGGTAAGCCGTAAAACGGCCGGAGAGGGACGTATGCACGCCATACGCAAGCCGCCGGGACGGGCATCAGGCTATCTTGGTGATGCACTCTCGCGAGCAGTCCCCGTTTGACGGCGGAAACGCTCAAGCTCGTCGCGCAGCCAGTCGGCGCACAACACCGCTCTGTCGCCGCAGGCGATGCGATAGGGCTTCCCGCTCATGCTGCTTGCGGAGGCGGCATGAAGAATAAAGTCCTCGGCGGTGTGAATACGCGATTGGAGATAGTCGTATTTCTTCTGGATGTGTTCGCGGGCCGCCTGGGCGTCATGGGCCTGCCCGTTGCGGATAAAACGGCAGTCCGAAGCGGCGATATAATCCATCAGGTGGGCGATTTCCTGCCGCGTGCGCGCCATGTCGCCAAGCGCCGCCGAAACGCCCAAGAAAAGTCCCTGGACAATCAGCATCAGCACCAGGCCCTGCTTCGTCAGACGTGCGTATCGGCGCTTATGCGGCATCGGCACCCGCCTGTTTGAAAGTCACACGCATGGCATTGTGATCCGAGGCCTGAACCGCAAGCACGATCGCTTCCAACACCACCAAGTCCCGGTAATAAACGTGATCGACGGCCCGGTCCATAATTCGGGTCCGCTGGTCTTCGGTAAAATTCACGGGGGTCAATTCCAGGCGCTGCGCGGTGCTTTCGACGGCCCTTTGGCGGGACGCACTCCAGGTGTTGAAATCACCGGCCACGATCAGGGGGCCGTCGTGCGACTTCACGATTTCCTCCAACCCCTGCCAGGTTTCACGAAAATAATCCGTATCGACCGTAAAATTGATGGCGTGTATGTTGACCACCATCAGCAGAGCGCCGTTGGAGAGCCGAAAGCGGGCCAGCAGGCTGGTCTTGGGCGTGTTCACCACCGGCTCACGGTAACGCTGCATACAGATGCCCTTGAAATTGGCCCGACTCGCCGTCAGTACCCCCGCTTCGATCCCGCGGTAGCGGAAAGCCGTGGCCAGCCCCCAGTTGAGTTGGGAACGCCTCAGGGCCTCCGTCATGGATTCGTTCAAATAGGCCTCCTGCAGGATGACGACGTCGGCGTTCCGGATGAGTTGGTCAAGTTCCGCCTCCCACCCGGTTTTGCTTCCCTTGTACATGTTCCAGTTCACCAGGGTGAATCCGTCGGCACTGAGCACCCGCGCCTCCGACGCTGCCGGTAGGGGGGCCGATGCATCTGTGCCGCAGGGGCGCACCACTTCGACCGTTCCCGACCAGTTCCGCTGCCCCATGACCAGGTAGGGGTCGGGGATCTCGATGCAGCCCTGCAAAACAAACAACAGGCTGGTCATCGCTCCCAACAGCCATTTTCGCCTGGCAAGATGCACCTGAGTTATTGATGATCTTCGTCCCGGACCCGTCACAAGGCGTCCCCCAAAAATATTGTATGCGTTAAACAGAATGATAGGCCGTATCTC